>NZ_JAMYPD010000008.1:0-229438 GCF_040320195.1 Mesorhizobium sp. M0768
GGGAACTCCATGGTCAGATCGACCCCTCTACCCGCTCAAGTCAAAATGGCAGTCGCGCCATCTCAGAACGAGGCGCCCCTCCCGCGAAGCGGGTTCGTGCATTAGGCGCAAAGCGGCCATTTAGGCCCGGGCGGACGTCAGTCGCCTTTGGATCATGGGCGTGAATTCGCGGGGCGGACGAGCGGCCGCTTAAGATCAAAACTCGGTCGCTCGAGGTAATTGGGTTTTGACCTCACCGATACTCGAAGATCGACCTGAAAATCCCGGGCGCTATCACCGATAGCGGATTGACCTCCAGGTTCGGCTTGTTGGCGTTGCCCTTGAGCCTGTAGGTGACGCCGATCAGGCCGCGGTCGCGGCCGTTGCCGAGCAGTGCGCCGATCAGCGGCAGTTCGCCGAAGATGCGGTTTACGCCGTAGGCCGGCATGAACGTGCCGGTCATGTCCATATTGTTGTTCTGGTCGTAGAGCGTGCCCTGGAAGGTGGTGCCGATGCGCGAGCCGCGCAGCACGCCGTTGCGCAGCTTGAGATAGCCGCTGCCCTTATCGATCTCGCTGAAACCGCGCTCGAACTTCACCCTCGACGTGTCGAGATTGCCTTTGACCGCCTCGTTGAGGCTGCGGTTGTCGCCGGCCGGCGTCGTCGACACGATCGAGGCGAGCTTCGGCTCGTTGACGACAAAGAAGTTCTTGGCGTCGACCTGGCCTTTCATCGGACCGTCGCCGGCCCCGGTGAGCGCCAGCGTGATCGAGCCGCCTTCCATATGCTCGTAGATGTTGAGGAAGCGCAGTATGGCGCCGGCGTCGGCCGACTTCATGTTGAGCGTGCGCAGGCCGCCGCCGGCCGTGTTGCTGATGGTGATGGCGGCTCCCGAACTTGCCGTGGCGCTCACCTTGAGCCCGTTCACCCGGGAGCCTGCGGCGCTGTAGTCGAGCTTCAGATTCGACAGCACCTCGTCGTGGAAGCCGGTCAGGGAGCTGACGTCGGCACTGACCGAGATCGCATCGACGCCGGTGGTCTTAGTGGCGGTGTCGACATCGGACGTGAATTGCTTGATCAGCGAGCGTGCGTCCAGCGCGCTGCCGCTGACCTCGACCGCATAGGCCTTGCCCGACCGCTTCACCGAGACGGCGACGTCGTCGCCCCTGTTCAACGTGACCTTGCTGAACCGGGCCGAGGACAAGGCGCCGTTGACCAGCACGGCGCTGCCGTCGATGGAGAAGGTCTTGCCGTCGAGTTCGAAATTGGACAGCGTCGTGGTGTCGCCGGTCTTCGCCATGGCGAAGACCACCTTGGCGGGAATGCCGGGGCCCTTGCTCCAGCCGGCCCAGGGAATGTCCAGCCTGGCATTGGTCAGGTCGGCCGACACGTTCTGGTTGCCGGTGCCACTCTTGTCGATCGCCACCTTGATGGTTCCGGAAAGCAGCGTCGACAGGCCAGGCATGGCGGTGGCGCGCGTCTTGTCGTCGAGCACCAGCTCCACTTTACGACTGCGCGGCGGGCCGCCATCCCTGAGCGGCTCGATCAGGTCGAGCTCGGCCGGAATGCCGTTGAGCAGCGCCTTGGCCGAGATCACCGCCCGGTCGGGCGCGACCGTGATCGAGCCGTCGGCATGGCTGACCGTCTGGCCCTCGAACGGCTTGCCCAGCGACAGGTCCTTGTAGTCGAGCGCCACCAGCCAATCGAGTTTGGAAGAGTCGACACCGGACTGCAGCGGAATATCGGCCTTGACGTGGCCGGTCACCGTGCCGGACAGGTCGTCCGGCAGCAGGCCGACATGGCGCATGGCGTTGATCGGGTCAAAGGATGCCAGCTCGGCGATTGCCGGCGCCTCGCCGGCGACATCGATGTCGAGCGCGCCGATCACCGGCGGATGGTTCGCCGCCTTGACGGTGAGCGTGCCGTTGCTCGCCGCCACCGTGCGGCCGCTCGGCATATAGACGCTGCCCGACGACAGCGCGACGTCGACGTCATTGCCGTGGAAGCCGACGACGCCGACGGCATCGCGGATCGGCGGAATGCGGCCGGCCGTGTCGAAGCGCGATCCTTCGACCTGGAATCGGCCGAACACTTCATCGGCCGAAAGCGGCACGCCGTTGCCGAGCCGTCCGGGCACGACCTGGAACTGCAGGCTGCCATCGACGACGCGGCCGCCGAACAGGTTCTTAAGCACCCACAGCCTGGCATTGCGCGCCGAAAACCAAGGCCATAATTGCTTGACGTGCGAGACCGGCATGTCGTGGACATTGAGCGCCACCGATATGCCCGGCGCCTGGTTGGCGACGAATGAAACCGAAGCCGTGCCCAGCACTTCGCTGCCCGGTCCGGACCGGACGCCGATCTGCTCGGCGACCAGCTTTTGGCTCGTCGGCTGGTAGACGCCGGCAATACGGGCAATGAAGCTGAGCGCCGGCTCCGGCGAATCCGAAGGCGCCAGGGTCGAACCGTCGCTGGTCAGGTCGTAACGATAGGATGGCTCCTCGCCCGCTGCGCCGGTAGCGGGCTTCGGGCCGATCGAACCGGCGAAATCGAAGGTCGAGCGGCCGGTTTTCACCAGCAAGCTTTCGACCTGGATCTTGTTCGACCCGGCGACGAGCGTCGCATCGAGATCGATGTCGGCCGGAAGCAGGCCGCGCGAACCGAGATCGAGCACCGACCCGGTCAGTGACAGGGCGGCGGTCAGCCGCGAACTGTTGTCGCCGGTCCCTTCCGACCCCGCCAGCTTCAAGGCGATCGCGCCCAATTTGCCGCCTGCTGCCGCAGCTTCGGCATCCGCCGCCTGGATGCTGGCATCCAGCGTGGTGATGCGTCGCGTCGCCGGATCGCGGGTGGCGGAAGCGGCGATGGTAAGTCCCCTGCCGTCGACATCCGCATCGGATGAAAACTCCATGCTTCCCGGTCCCGTCTGCGACACGGAGGCGTCGGCGATGGTGACCGACTTGACCGATCCGGTCTCGGGCAGTGCCAGCTCGACGTTGCGCAGATCGATCTGGCGCATCGAATCCACGCGCACCGCATCGAGCGCGCGGTTGACGTTGGCGAAGACGGCGGCGGAAAGTTTTTCCGGATCGATGAGGCCATCCTGGTTGCGCAGCCCGGCCGTCCAGTCGCCGCCGGACGGCATCGCGGCCATGACGATGTGCGCGTCGGAAATCCGGGCGCTGGTCAGCCGTACCTCGCCCGAAAGCAGCGGGATCAGCCGGATGCCGAAGCGGACCCGGCCGGCATCGGCCATCGGTTTGCCGTCGGCGGTCTTGAGGCTGACGTCGCTGACCTGCAGCGCAATGAAGCTCGACCCGTCAAGCGTCAGCCGGGCCGGCCCGACGGCAACGTCGACATCGAAGCCGGCCAATCTCTCGATTGCCGTTTCGGCTTCCGCGCGAAGCCGCTCCGAGCCGAAGCCGGACACGCCGATCGCATAGACGCCGGCGGCAGCCAGCAGCACAAGGGCGACAAGACCGGCAAACAGCCGCGCCATCATACGGACCCCGCGACCGATCGACGCCTGGCCGAGCGGCGGGACGCGGCACGCGGACGGAAAGGTTCCCAGGTCGGTGATCTCGTCACGCCTGAACCTGATCTTCTCGTGCTGCGGTAGCTCCTGATCCACGCAATCTTCCGTTGAAACGAATTCGATCGTGGACGAATCCCCGCTCGACATTATATCGATGCAGCCTGGCGCGTAACCTCAAACAAGGGCATCGGTATGGCTGGCCTCGACGTGGGCGATGTTGCGCCGCAGTTCGATCTTCCGCGCGACGGCGGCGGTTCACTCAGCCTCGCCGCATTGCTGGGAAAACCCATCGTACTCTATTTCTACCCACAGGACGACACCACAAGCTGCACCAACGAGGCGATCGGCTTTTCGCAGTTGAAGCCGGAGTTCGAAAAGGCCGGCGCTGTCGTCATCGGGCTCTCGCCGGACAGCGTCAAGAAACATGACAAATTCAAGGCGAAATACGATCTGAGCGTCAACCTTGTCGCCGACGAAGAGCGCAAAGTGATCGAGGCTTACCATTTGTGGGTGGAAAAGAAGCTCTACGGCCGCACCTATATGGGCGTCGAGCGGGCGACGTTCCTGATCGGCCGGGACGGACGCATCGCCAGGATCTGGCGCAACGTCCGCGTCAAGGGGCACGCCGAAGAGGTGCTGGAGGCGGTTCACGCCCTTTGAGAGCTGCGCCAGGTCGCTGTAATTCGATACCCGTTTTGCGCGAAGACCTTTGCCTGTCGTTCGATCGGCAAAACTTTGTTAACCCTAATAATGTGTAATCAGGCTTGTCGTTGGTGTCGTAACGAAAGCTTGGTCCCGTGAACGTAGCCAGTCAGCCAGCGGTCTTCGGCAGACGCAGAGAGCCCCACACGGTCATCATCGCCCGGGGCGACCAGATAAGGCATTTCACCATACGCCCGTGGCTGGCTGCATTTTGCGGCTCGGCGCTGGCGGCGGTCGTCATCGGCTACCTGCTGGCGACCTCCTATCTGGTGCTGCGCGACGATCTAATCGGCGCCACGACGGCGCGGCAGGCGCGCATGCAGCAGACCTACGAAGACCGCATCTCGGCACTGCGCAGCCAGGTCGACCGCATCACCAGCCGCCAGCTACTCGATCAGCAACTGATGGAAACCAAGGTCAGCGAGCTGCTGGAACGGCAGAGCCAGCTCAGCCTGCGTCACGGCCGTCTCGGCCCGATCCTCGAACGAGCCGAAAACGAGGTCGCAACGCCGCCCATGCCGACGGCAAAGCCGGACGAACATGCCGACGCGACCGGCAGCATCCAGCCGATGGCCTATTCCGTCGCCAGCCTTGCTGCCCCCCTTCCCAGCAACGACACCAGGCCGTTCTCGCTGTGGTCGACCCGCGCCGATCCGCTGCCGAGCGAAAGCGCGGCCGACCGGGCAGACAAGCTCTTCGTTTCGATCAACAACTCGCTGAAGGCCATCGAGAGCCAGCAGCTCACCCGCATCGCCACACTTGCCGACAATGCCTACAAGAGCGCCGACGCGATCTCGCAGGCGCTCGAGGCCGCCGGCCTGCCGGTCGACAGCGAATTCGAAAAGAGCGACGTCGGCGGCCCGCTGATACCACTCGACAGCTCGTTGGTCTTCGATAGCAAAGTCAAAGAGTTGGACGAAGCGCTTGACGCGCTGGATCATCTTAAAAAGGAAGCGCGCCGGCTGCCGCTCGCCAACCCCGCCCCCGGCCGCAGCGTTACCAGCCCATTCGGCGTGCGCACCGACCCCATCCTCGGCACGGCCGCCTTGCATTCCGGCATGGATTTCAGGGCGCCGGTCGGTGTGCCGGCCAAGGTCACGGCAGGCGGCGTCGTCGTCAAGGCCGGCTGGAACGGCGGCTACGGCCGCATGATCGAGGTCGACCACGGCAACGGTTTTGTAACGCGTTACGGGCATCTCAGCGAAATCGACGTCGCCGTCGGCCAGAAGCTCGATGCCGGAGACGTCATCGGCAAGACCGGCAACAGCGGCCGCTCGACCGGCCCGCACCTGCACTACGAGGTCCGCCACAATGGCGAGGCGATCGATCCGCTGCGGTTCCTGACCGTCGGCAAGAAGGTCGAGCGGTATCTGTAGAGCCGGCGATTCATTCGGCGTGAAGCCTGTCGCGCGGCCAACCGCCCGCTAGGCAATATCAGAGATAGATCGCTTTCAGCCCTCAGCAGCAGCCATGAACGCGCCGAGCCGCCGGTTGAACGGCTCACCGGTCTGCTGAACGCTGTGCCCCGCGCCGGCGATCACGGCACGATCGGCACCAAGCACGTTTTCGAGCACGTCGCAGACGGCGTCGAATGCTGCGCTGTGCCCGCCGGATACCACCAGTTTCGGGAACGGCGCATCGGCAAGTTGCCGAAGCGGAATTTCGGCCTCCCATGGCCCGCGTTCGACGACGAGCATGGCCGCGCCTTGCGCGAGCGGGGGCGGCAGCGGGTCTGGCAATTGTATCGCCGAGCCGACCAGATGGAGAAACTGGCGCAAGAAAAGCGCGGGATCGTCGCGCGGTCCGCTTTGCCAGTGGGTCTTCAGGCGCGTCACGAGTTCATTGACGGCAACATCCTCGCGCGCAAGGTCAAAGGCCGGCGGCTCGATCACCGTGAGCGAACGGATTGCTCGCGGGCGCATCGCTGCTGCAAGAAGAGAGATGACGCCGCCATAGGAATGCCCGACCAGATGGACGCGGTTTTCGTCCCAGAGGTCATGCGTCCGATCGAGGAATCCGGCAACCAGTCCGGCGTCGACGGCGAAATCCTCGCGTTCGGCAGGGGAACTTGATCCGAATCCGGGCCGGTCGACCACAACCAGCTTCCAGCGCTCCGCAAGCGGTAGCTGGGCGGACCATGTCATCATGCCGTTCGTGACGCTGCCGTGGACGAACAGCACCGGCGGCCCGTCGCCCCGCACCTCATAGCCGAGATCAATCCCGTCGAGGGTCAGCTTCGGCATCGCATCTCCTCCCGCCGACCGGCGAGAGGAAGTATGCTCCCTGCAACGGAAAGGCGCAACGAACTCCGATCCTTGGCCGGCTCACAACCGGTTCCGAAATGGCTTCAGGGCGCTGATCGGAATGCCGGCCAAGGTCATGCCTGGCGTCCCCGTCCAGCCGCTGGCGCTTCATACTGGAAAATTGCCAGAGTTGGCCCATCCGCCGGCGGGCGCGAATTCGCCGGCGTTAGAAGGACCTTGGCCGCAGGCGAATTATTTTTGAATTCCATTTGACTGAATAAATGTTCGGTGCGAACCTCTGCTCTCTCGAGAGGGCGCCAGACATGGCATTGCGCGGGACCAATCAGGAGTTCGGGCGGCCGTATAACCGGCGCATCGTGCTCGAATCCATCCGCCTTCACGGGCCAATCGCTCGCGGCGATATCGCCAGGCGGGTCGGACTCACCGTGCAGACGGTGTCAACCATCGTTCGCGAGCTGGAAGAGCACGGTTACGTGCTGTCGTTGCGCGAAGAGCCCAAGGGGCGCGGCCTGCCACCGGCAACGCTGCGCATCAATCCGGAAGGCGGCTATGCCGTCGGCATCCACGTCACCCCGCTGGGCATCAATGCCGCCCTGATCAACCTAAGCGGCGATGTTATCGAGAGCACCTACCGCGAAGCCCCAAATGCAACGCCCGACCACGCTTTCGAGCTGATCGGCGCCATGGTGCTCGAGTTGACGGCATTGCGGGCCGGTGGCCGCGTTCTCGGCATCGGCATGGCGCTGCCCGGACCGTTCGGCGTGGAGTCCATGAGCTTTGTCGGGCCGACCACCATGACCGGCTGGAAGGATGTGGCGCTGCGCGAGCGGCTGGCCGCCTCGACCGGACTGCCGGCCTTTTTCGAAACCGATATGGCGGCGGCTGCCATCGGCGAGCGCCTCTACGGCCTCGGAACGGCATATTCCGAGTATTACTATCTTTATTTCGGCGTCGGTCTCGGCGGCGTCATGGTGCATGACGGGGCGGCATTGCGCGGCGCCTGGGGAAACGCCGGTGAAATCGGCCACATTCCCGCGGTGCCGGGCGGCGAGCCCTGCCCGTGCGGCAATCGCGGCTGCCTCGAACGGTATCTCTCGCTCGAGGCGCTGCGGCGCCGCAACATCGCCGACGCCGAGTGGGTGAGCGAGATTGCGCCGATCTTCCGCAACGCCGTCACCATCATCGAAAACCTGTTCGATCCCGAAACCATCATCCTCGGCGGGCTGGCGTCCACCGAGCTGCTCGAAAGGCTTGCCGGCGCGGCCGCGCACCTGCCCAATTCGGTCTCGGCGCGAAGCGATCGCACGACGCCCCGCGTCAGCGTCGCGCGCGGCGGCCAGCATGCGGTGTTGCGCGGCGCCGCCGCGCTTGCCGTTTCCGGGGTGCTTTCGCCGCGCTTCGGCCAGATCTTCACCGCCGAGCGCGAACGCGGGCGAGATCTCTTGCATAACAAGGGGATCGCGGCATGAGCGAACCGCTGCTGGTGCTCGACAACGTAGCCAAGAATTACGGCGCCATCGAAGCGCTGAAAGGCATCAGCTTTTCGATCGACAAGGGCGAAGTGGTGGCGCTTCTGGGCGACAACGGCGCCGGCAAATCGACGCTGGTCAAGATCATTGCCGGCGGCCTCGAGCCGACCTCCGGCCGCATGCTGTTCGAAGGCAAGGAATTCCTGGCCAAATCTCCCGCCGAGGCCAAGGCCGCGGGGATCGAGACGGTCTACCAGGACCTGTCGCTTTGCACCAATGTCGACGTGGTCGCCAATTTCTTCATGGGCCGCGAGATCACCAGGAAGGTTCTCGGCATTCCGGTGCTCGACGAGCGCGCCATGGAGCAGGTGGTGCAAAAGGCGCTGGCCAGCGCCGGCACCCGCATTCCCTCGCTTCGCACCAATGTCGAGCATCTTTCCGGCGGCCAGCGGCAGGCCATCGAGCTCAACCGGTTCGTGCATTTTGGCGGCAAGCTGGTGCTTCTCGACGAGCCGTTCGCGGCGCTCGGTGTCGAGCAGACGCGGCGCGGCCTCGACATGATCCGCCAGGTGGCGAGCCAGGGCATCGGCGTCGTCATCATCACCCATATCATGCAACAGGCCTTCCAGGTCGCCGACCGGATCGTGGTGATCCGGCAAGGCGTCGTGGCGGGCGATGTCGCACGCAACAAAACAAGTCCCGACGCGGTGATCAACATGATCACCGGAGAGACGCTCGCCGGTGCCGGACCGGCGAACTGAGGGACAAATGAGGGGTCCGGCGCAAGAGGAGCGAACGACATGAAGAAAATACTTCTTTCCGTCTTCGGTATCCTGGCACTGGCCTTTGCCACGCTCACGCCGGCATTCGCCCAGTCCAAGGGCACCGTCTACTACATGGTGCCGACATTGCTCGATGAGTTCCAGACCGGCTCGGTGAGCGCGCTGGAACTGTTCCTGAAGCAGGTCGGCTACGAGATGAAGACGTTGAACGCCGACAACAAGACCGACGCTCAGCAATCGCAGATGAACGACGTCATCGCGCTGAAGCCGGCGGCGATCATCCTTGCCGCCGTCGATTTCAATGCGCTGAAACCGTCGATCGAGGCGGCCCGTGCCGCCGGCATCCCGGTCGTCGAGTTCGACCGCCAGATAACCTCGACCCCGTCCGACTTCACCTCGGTGGCCGGAACCGTCGAGATCGGCTACGTCGCCGCCGACCAGGCACAAAAGCTCCTGACCGCGAAGAACGGCTCGGTGAAGGGCAAGATCCTGCAGGTGCTCGGCGATCCGGGCGATCCCTACACGCTCGACATCCAGAAGGGTTTCGAGGAGAAGATGAAGGCGTTCCCGGACGTCAAGATCATCTCGCTGCCGGCCATGCAATGGGCGGCGGATGCAGCCGGGACCATCGTGAACGACCAGCTGCTCGCCAACCCCGACATCGACCTGATCTTCAGCCATGCCGCGCATCTTTCGGTCGCTGCCGTCGCCTCGCTCGAGGCCGCCGGCAAGAAACCGGGCGACGTCATGCTGATGAGCTCGAACGGCGCTCCGGTCGGCCTCGACCTGATCCGCAAGGGCTGGCTCAACGTCGAAGTCGAGCAGCCGCTCTATGCCCAGGCCGCGGCGGTCGCCATGTTCATGGACAAGGTGGTCAACAAGCAGGAGATCAAGCCCGGCGAATATGATGTGCTTGGCCTGAAATCGACCCTGACCAAGGAAGCCTGGGGGCCGAACATCAAGATCCCCGGCGCTGCGATCACCAAGGAAAATGTCGATAACCCGGCCTTCTGGGGCAACATGAAGCCGCCGACCGAAACCATAAAGCCGGTCGAATAGCAAACTCGCCAGAAGCTCCGGGCCATGCCGGCCCGGAGCCCAGCCCTGCAGCCTCAGTGCGTTCAAACGGACGCGCACGGGAATGCTGCAGCAATTTTCAACCGCGCCTGATAGTCCGAAAACCGAGTGGTTTTTCGGGGTCGGCGCCAACCGGATCCTGAGATGAACCCCCGCACGCGCCAAACCCTCGAGTTCATCCTCGACAATCTCGTCTGGTTCATGCTGGTCTTCGTGCTGGTGGTCTTTTCCATCCTCATCCCGAACTATTTTCAGCTCGGCATTTTTGCGAACATCATCGAGGCGTCGAGCGTGCTCGGCGTCATGTCGATCGGCCTGGCGCTGGTCATCATCGCCGGCCATATGGACCTGTCGGTCGAATCGGTCGCGGCGCTCAGCGCCATGGCGGTCGGCATCCTGTTCTGCTCGTCGGGCATCGGCCTTGGCATCCAGTTGCAGCCGCAATGGCTGATGGTTCCGGTTTCGCTACTCATCGCCCTTGCCGTCGGCGGTCTCATCGGCGTCATCAACGGCTACCTGGTGGTCAAGGTGAAGATGAGCGCCTTCATCATCACGCTGGCGTCCTACATCTGGGTGCGCGGCCTGGTGCTGGTTATTTCCGGTGGCCGCTCGGCACAGGACCTGGCGCCGGCAATCCGCTGGTTCGCCATCCAGCGCCTGGGTGGTCTGCCGCTGACTGCCTGGATCGCCATTGCGTGCTTCGTGGTGTTCTCGCTGATCATGGCCAAGACGCCCTTCGGCCGGCACCTGGTCATGATCGGCGGCAACGAGACGGCGACCTTTCGCGCCGGCATCCGCGTCAACCGCAACCTGGTCATAGCCTTCGTTCTCGCCGGCGCCATCGCCGGCCTTGCCGGTTGGCTGCTGGCGATCCGTACCTCCGGCGCGACAGCTAATCTCGGGGTCGGCCTGTTGTTCAATGCCTTCGCCGCGGTCGTCATCGGCGGCGTCAGTCTGAAGGGCGGCGTCGGCACCTTGCCCGGCGTCTATGCCGGCGTGCTGCTGCTCTCGGCCATCAACACGGCGATCAATTTGATGGGCCTGCCGGCCAACTTCACCCAGGTGATCCATGGCCTGCTGGTGCTTGCCGCCGTGCTGCTCGATGCGTTCAAGCAGACGATACGCCAGAGGCTGGCATGACCGGCCGTCTGGAAGACAAAGTCGCGCTGATCGTTGGAAGTGCGCGCGGGATCGGCAAGGGCATCGCACGACGCTTTGCCGAAGAGGGCGCGACGCTTGTCCTGGCCGATACCGAGGCTGAGGTCGGGCAAGCGACTGCGGACGAGCTCGGTGCCGCCTTCATACGCACCGACATCTCGCAGATGGCCGATGCCGAGGCCGCTGTTGCACTGGCGCTCGACCGTCACGGCCGGCTCGACATCATGGTCCAGAACGCCGGCATCTATCCCTGGCAATTGCTGGAAAACACCAGTCCCGACGATTGGGACCGGGTCATGGCGGTAAACTTGCGCGGCAGCTTCATCGCTGCTCGCGCCGCACTGGTGCCGATGAAGGCACAGCATTTTGGCCGCATGCTGTTCACCTCCTCGATCACCGGCCCGCATGTCACCAGCCCCGGCCACGGCCATTATTCAGCGACCAAGGCCGGCATCAATGGGCTGATCCGTTCGGCTGCGCTCGAATTCTCGGGCTACGGCATTACAGTCAACGGCGTCGAGCCCGGCAACATCCTGACCGAAGGCATAGAGCAGCATCGCGGTGCGGCCTTCATCAAGAACATGGAAGACGCCATCCCGCTCGGCCGTCTCGGCAGCCCGCGCGATGTGGCCAATGCCTTCCTGTTCCTAGCCTCTGACGATGCCAGCTACATCACGGGCACGACCATCATCGTCGACGGCGGGCAGCTTTTGCCCGAGGGCAAGGATTTCCGGCTGCTGCCGCCATGATCCTCGATTTCGGCGGCGGTTTCTTCCTGCGCCGGGCGACCACCGCCGATCGTGCAGCGCTTGCGATGATCTGTCTCAAGACCGGCGATGCCGGCAAGGACGCCAGCGGCCGCGAGGACGACCCGGAACTGCTCGGCCTCCTCTACACCATTCCCTACCAGGTGCTCGAACCCGAGCTGGCCTTCATTATCGATAGTCCCGCAGGTGCGGCCGGCTACCTGCTTGGCGCGGCCGATACGGGCGCTTTCAATGCCAGCCTGGCATCAGACTGGTATCCCGACCTTCAGCGGCGCGTGGCAGACCCCGGACCCGACAGCTCGCGCTGGCGCGGCAGCGACTGGGCGCGGCATCGGGTCCATCGTCCCGATTTCGCTGTTCCGCCTGCGCTGACCGCCTATCCGTCGCATGGCCATATCGACCTGTTGCCGCAAGCGCGCGGGAAAGGCATCGGCCGGCGCGCGATGGCCTTCCTCGAGCAGGGGCTTGCCGCGAGCGGCTCGACCGGCATCCACCTCGAAGTCATGCCGGAGAACGATGGTGCGCTAAGGTTCTACAAGGCGATTGGATTTGAGGTGGTGCAGGACGCTGATTCATCGAAGCGTTGTGTTTATGTGGCGAAACGGATTGCTCACGCTCCGGCGATTGCAGGCTGATCTGCGACAGGCCAATCGCCCAAGTTGCAAAGAACCGGGAGGCCTATGGACGTACAATGCTGCCGTTCTGCAGCAGCCAGTTGCCCCGCGTGAACACCTTTGCCGCGGGAACGAAACCTTCGTCGCGTGCTCCACCGCAGACACGAAAGTCACCAGCATCAACACGGTGCGGGGCTAATCCGAGTGTTGGCGGAGCGTCTACTAGTGCAGTATGGGCGGCAGGGGAACATCCGCGACCGTTCCCCCGGCCACAATCGAGAGCACATAAAGCAGATAAATGGCTAATACCAACAGGGCGAGGAATGAACCGCTGGCAAAGACTCCTGCAACCGCGGCGTCGGGATAAGCTTCGACTTGTTCTTTCTTGAAGGTGTCTTCTTCGTTACGGGTTGTCTTCACAATCCGTTCGCCTGGAAGCCGGTTTTTTTCAGCTTCCTTCGATATCTTATCCGCGAGATCTCCTGCGATCACGGGATCGTCCGGAAGATGACTCGCAAGCCATCCAGGAATATTTTCGCTCCCGCCCATGCCCATACGCAATTGAGATACTGCAAGTTGTAGCTTTCGGCAATCGTTTCCCTCATGAGAGGCAAGCAGATCAGACTTAAGTCCCTGCGGAAAGACAGTTTGAATCAGACCAAAGTCCGAGTAGCACAGTGGTCGGATGCGTCTCACCTGGCGATCAGCTTGAGCGGTGTAGCCCAAACTGAACACATCGAGGAAAATGGTGGGCGATGACGGGCTCGAACCGCCGACATCTTCGGTGTAAACGAGCGTTCAAACGCCAGAAATGGCGTATTTCCGGGACTTTCTGTGCCGTTTGTGCCCAGCTATTTCCCCGCAATCTGGGCGCTTGGCCTCGTATCTGGGCGGTTTCGGGGCGCTGGTTCCTATTTGGAGCAGGTGATAGCATGTGTGATCCGATGAAGGTGACTGTGATCGGCCTTGAAAGGTCATCGGTCCTCCGGGCCGCAAACGGGATTGAGTGCTGTACATGTCACAAGCGTGTCAATTTCGACAGGACGGACAGCAGGCAGGAGCTGGCGCGGCTGGCAGACCTTGGCTGGACCGTTCCGAGGAGCACTACAGATTTCACCACCGCCACTTATTGTCCTGATCATAGAGGCGGACGACAGGAGAGCGGCATGACGCGAGAACCAAATTGGATATCCTTGAGCAAGCTGGGCTCGGCGTATGACGAAGAACTGGACGTCAATGCTTCGCCTGATACCCCCGATAGGCTGAAAATGCGCCATCGGCCGATATCGTTCACAGGCCAGGAAATGGTTGATTGGCAGCCAGGCCCAGCGCCGGACAGCGAGGAAGCCCCCGTGAATGAGATACCCGACGGGCCGCGCAGGCAGTTTTCGACGGTCTGACAACGCCGTGGCGAAGGGACGACGAACCGGGCGGGGACAGCGATGCGGATGTTGCCAGCATCGCCCGCGCCATCATCGCCGAGCGGGAGCGGTGTGCTGAGGCGTGCTTCAAGCGCGCCGGCGGCGACTACTTCAAGGACGACCCTCATAGCTACGAAGCAGCATGTGGTCGCGCAATTCTCGCGGGTGAGCAGCCATGATCGGCGCCCCGGCCGCGCTCCTCCATAGCCGCTCCTTTTGGGCGCGGCATTTAGTCGATGCGGTGGCCCATTCCTGAGACTTTGGTCTTGTCCGGTGCATAGGTCAGGCCGACGGCTTTGCCGCCGCACTTCGCACACCTCAACTTCGGAATGAGATCATCAGCCATGGCCGGCGCATCAGGACCGAGCTTCGCCTTCAGCTTCTCAAGATTGAGCAGCTGATTATGGTGGCATCGCGAATTGTGGCAGAACGCATGGAGCGCCATGCGCGCGTCGATCAGACCCTGAACTGTCCACTTTGCCATCGCGCCGATATAGGTCCAGTCCTTGACGACCGCCAGTCGGGCGCCAGAGTCCCTGCGGATGGATGAGAACTACATCTACGGTGAACGCACAGGCCTGCAGCTGGTCCGCATGGCGATTGAGTTGACCTGCCCCGCCGGCGTCCTGCCGAGCGAGGAAGCCGTGAATTGCCTCTACGGCCCGCTGCCAGTGCATGAGGGCGAAGCACTGGCCAAGGCGATCATCGAGACGGTCGAACGGCTGACGCGTCACGCCAGCGACTAAGGTCACTCGTCGTCGCCGAAACCTACCAGTGAGGCGTGGCGGATATATCGATGCTCGCCGCGGAGGTGCTTGACGCGCAGCTTGACGCCAGGCTCGACCCATTGTGTCGCCGGCCGTTTCTTCATGCCCTCGGGCGGCCGGCCGGCATGGCCTTGGACGTGCTTCCACAGCCTCTGCTTCATGTCACGGCCCAAGGTGATGAAGGCAGTGCCGACATACTTCCCGGTGCCAGGCTGCGCCAGCAGAGCCATGGCCGCGTTGCCCGGCTCCCGCTCGACGCCCATCAGCTCGTATTCCTGGACCGTGAAGCTCTTCGTCTTCAGCCAGTTCGATGTAGGGCCACTGCGGTATGGACTGTCGGCGCGCTTCGAGACGACGCCTTCAAGCCCAGCCTGGTCGGCGAGGTAGAAGATCGCCTTGGGGTCGCCGGGCAGAGCCTCGCTGAACTGGATCCTGCTGTTCGGCTTGATGATGCTGAACAGAAGCTCCCTGCGTGCCTTGCAGCCGATGTCGCGAAGATCGTAGCCGTCGAGATGCATGATGTCGAAGGCACCGAGAATGGTGGCGTAGGGATCGCTGTGGACGGCCTTCTGCAGCGCGTCGAAGTCGGGCAGTCCGGCCTTGTTAGTAACGACCGCCTCGCCCTCGAAGATCGCATTCTTGACCTCGAGGTCCCGCGCGGCTTCAACGAGGCCTGTGTATTTGCTCGTCCAGTCCGCCCCGCTTCTGGTGAAGACGCGAATATCGTCGCGGCCGTTGATGACGATCTGGGTGCGGTAGCCGTCGAGCTTGATCTCGTGAATCCAGTTTTCACCCTCGGGCGGTTTGGCGACCAGCTTCGGGATCATCGGAGGGATGAACGCCAGCCTTTCGCCCATGCAAACTCCACGCCGCACCAACCCGATTCAATAAACTTTGAACGTTTCGGTTCCATGAACGCAAAAAGCCCGCCGGACCTTTCGGCACGGCGGGCGATCATGTTGCCAGCGTCGGGAGAATGATTCAGCGCTGCTCGGCAGCCTTTAAGGCTTCAGCTCGGGCGTGAGCGGCATCAATGGCGCTGGCGCTGGCACGATGTCGAAATAGACGGTCGGCGCCGTCACGACGATCGGGAAGGCCAGCTTCTGCAGGATGTTGCAGGTGTAGGTGAAGCGCGCCTCGTAATGCGCCCGGCCGAGAGCCGTCGCCAGCGGGATGGTGATCGAGCGCTGATAGGTTTCGCGGCCCTCCGGCGGGTAGCCGTCGATCAGCGGCCGGCGGCCGACCGTATAGGTCGATGGGACATGCACGATGCCATCGGAATCGGTGACGTAGCGCTCGACGGTCGCCGCGCAAATGCGGTTCTGGATAACCGTATACTGGATATCCAGCACCCCGCCCTGCGGAACTTCCAGCGTCAGCACTGCCGCCGCCTCGAAGACCGTCGGCGGTTCCCGATCGATGATGGCAATGACCAGCCAGGCCAGCAGCACCGCGAAGGGCGAAGCGATCGCCGATGACAGCCAGTCGAAGGCGCGTGTTCTTTCCAGAACCGTCATTTGACCGACCTCAGATAGGGTGCCAGCATGGTCCACAGCTGGTTCAGCGCCACCAGCACGGCGGCAAGCCCAAGCACGATTTTTGGGGCAGAGCGCAGCGTCCTGGTGAATAGCACCGATCGCGTCACGATCCTGAAGCCTGCCTCCCATTTATCGTCCGGTAGCTTAAGGAATTGATCGAGGCGATCCATCTGCTTCTTGGTCAGGTGGCTGACCTGGATCATGCGTTCGCGTTCTTCCTCGTTCCAGCGGTAGACCATCTCGATGGTCCGCTTGTCGAGGTCGCGCCATCGATCCGGCAATTCGCTGTGAGCTCTTTCCGCCATCCGTTCATGCCCCTGCTCTGCACTGCTCAGTTTTTCAGTTCGGCGCGGCGTGCTGCGCTGGCCTTGGTGTGGCGGTCGCATTCGGCCGGCTTGTAGAGGCCGATCGCGCAGCCCGGCGCCATGGTGCGATCGATCCTGTTCTGATCTTCGACGGTCTTGCCCTCAGCACCCGCAAGGCTGCTACCGAGGGCCGAGCGAAGCGCCGGAACACCGCTGACGCCGGAAGTCCCACACCCCGCCAGCAGCAATGCAGTCGTCAAGAGACCGGCTGGTTTCAATGCCTTTGCGAATCGCATCCTGATTGTCCTTTTCGATCTGGTCGCGCACTTCCTGCGCACCCCAATGCTTGATGAGTTCGTAGCCACCAAGGGCGGTGCCGGAGATGGCGACCAGCATGACGGCCCATGTCAGGATGCCGGCGAGCGGGCGAGGAACGCCAACTAAACCGGCGACGATTCCAATAAGCCCCGACATCAGCAGGACTCCCAGACGCCATCTGTGAGGTAGCCGTGCCAGTGCGAACTCATGTCGGGATTGTGCAGAAGGACTGACGCTCGCACTGTCGGCTTGTCGCGGCTCCCATTCCACGTCCAAGCGCCTGGCCCGGCCACCGTGACGCCGCCGACTGATCGGCAGCCGCAAGGACACTGGAAATCGAACCCGGCCGGCTTGTGGTCGGCAGTCTCGTAGAACTTGATCGCGCCGGCCGGCGCACTCTCCCCGACGATGCTGTCGACCAGCACGGACGATACCGGCTCCGTCTTGACCTCGCCCATCACGCCAGCACCGCATCCGGCGCCGCGGCCTCGGCGGCGATCTCTGGATGAATGTCGCCCTCGTCGGTGTGGCGGCTCTTGAACCAGCCCCACACGGCATAGGCGGCGAGGCCGAGGCCGATCGCGCCGGATCCGGCAAGCAGCATGTTGGCGACGGTTTGGGCCGTGTCGGCCTGAATGCCGGTGAGGTAGCTTGCCGTCTCGGCGACCTGGTCGCGCGCGGCGATGATCAGCACCAGCACGCCGCCGCCCTTGGTTGCATCCTTGACCTCCGGCACTTGGCTTACCAACTGCTCACCGGGTTTCTCGGCAGCGCTCTGCTTCCATGCCTCGAGGCGGCGGAACGTCTCCGGGCCGGCGACGCCATCTGCGGTGACCTTCTGCCCCTTCTGGAACTCGCGCACGGCATCACGGGTCGACGGGCCATAGTCGCCGTCGACATTGACCGCGTAGCCGGCCCGCACCAGCAACGCCTGCAGATCGCGCACTCTGGCGCCGTTCGATCCCATGCGCAGCATGCCGGTCGACGCCGAAACGGGCGGGGAGCCGCTCAGGCGCCTGTATGCGGCCGCCATCTTCAGATGATAACCCTGCTTGGCGAAGGCCTTGCCATTGTAGCCGCGGGCGAAGGCAGTGAAGTCCAGCCGGCGCAGTTCGTCGGCGAGGCCGAACTTGTCGATGAAGCGGGCCATGACGTCGATCTGGCCGGCGGCGCCGCTGCGGGCGAGCTTGATCATGTCGTCGACGCTGGCGAAGCCGAGCTTTTGCCAATGCGCCGTCATCACCTGGCCGAGGCCGATCGAGATCGATTCCAGCGCCGCCTGCCGGTCGATCTTGGCCGCGCGCGCCAGCAGCATCCAGCGGGCCGCCTGCGAGGCCGGGTTCCTCACCTTGCCAGCAACTGGACTGGCAAGCCCCTGCGCGCGGGCGACGGCGCGGTTCGCGGCATCGAGCCGGGCATCGAAATAGTGCCCCTCGAAGCGGATCAGCGGCTCCTGCTTGCCCTTGACCAGCGCGAAGACCTGGCCGTTGCTCTCGACCTCGGCGACGGCCTGCAGGGCAGCGGCCGAGCATTTGAGGCGATCGGCAAGGCCCTCGATCGCATGCAGCGTCGCCGCGTCGAACATGGCAGTTCCTTTCCGCCCTTGCGGGCAGGTTGCAGTTTTTGAAGTTGATGCGTTCTGGAGGTTCCCAGCCGGCGCGAAATCGCTTAAACCGCACTGAGAATTAGCCACGAGGGAGAGTGATGGGAATCCTGAACGAGCTTCGTACGGCCCGGAAGGAGATGGAGGTCTGGTGGCCTCAGATAGGAATAGGTGTCGCGGTAATTATCTGCGGAGTGTGGACCGTCTACTTGCCGATCGTTGGGATCTTATACCTGATGGGTAAACTTCACTGAATCCGCAACCTCACAAACGAAGTAGACTTCGTTATTCAGCAGCGGCCCAAGTTGCGGCACTGGCAGGTATGTTCGCTTCTTAATGACAAAACCATTCAACTCCAGGTCCTCTTGGAACTGCCGCCAGCGAAAGCCGATATGTGAGTGCGTCCATTGATCGCTTACGTACTCACGTTTGATTTTTACGCCAAAGAGTGAACGGAACGCCTTCGGCAGCGTAGCGCGCTGACGCCCGCCCTTCGCGACACGATACAGGTTCTTGATGAAGCCGCTTGGGCCGCTTTCGACCGGCACTCCAAAAACGACGATGGCGCCGGGCGCAGCCAACGCTTGTATATTACTGAAAGCATCCGACATCGCGGAAGGCGAAAGGTGCTCGCAGACCTCAAAGCAAGCGATGCGGGTAAACAAGTGGCGCTTGTCGTTGATCAGCGCATGGATATCCGGACGGAGGTCAACATTCTCGAGGGTTTGGGAGCGCTGGGCAAGTAGGCCCGAGTCCGGATCATAGCCGCAAAGGTCTTCATCCCCGATGATGCCTTGAAAATAGGTGAGAAGGTGCCCGTCTCCACACCCGTAGTCGAGAAGGCGATCCGTAGGACCCGCGCCAAGGATTTGGGCCGCAGACGAAAGCCGACCGCGATGGGCTAGTCCTTTCAGGATTTCGCGTGTATCACGCGTGTAACTGGCGTAATTGGTGGCAGTCATGATTGATGTCTCTACCGTTGCGAAACCGCGATCCCCTAGCCGATAGCAACATTCTGGTCTATGCGCCACTTACTTCCGCCACCGCACCCTCATTTCTCCCGCCGATTGACAGCGCCGGGATTGATCGGGGTGATCTTCATCGTCGCCGCTCTGAATCCTTGGTCCAACTTCGGGTTGAACGATCTGGATTCCCAGCCCTGGCCATTGCTCGGCGGCCTTCTCTTCTGCTTCTCATCGCGTCATTTGCGAACACCGCCATTTTTCGCGGGGATGTGCCTATCGCTCTTTCTTGGCGTTGCGCTCGCAATGGCTGTTGAACCGGGATCGCCAGGGACCGCCAGGGCAGTCGTCAGTTACCTGACGATTATCGTTTGCTACTTCGCCTTCTTCAATTACGTCATCCTGCACGGATTCCCGACCAGGATATTCGTAATCCTGAACCTGATTTGGTTGGGCGTCGGCGTGCTGGAGCTGTTCAACCCGACTTTATCCGACATGATTTCCAAGAACCGAACGACATTGAACCGGGGCGTCACATCGATGTCTCCCGAACCGACGCACTTCGGAATTTTCCTCTTTTTCATGACGTGGCTTTTGCTTGCGTCCCGGAACTATCGACCATCCCACCTGATACTCGCGCTGTGCCTTGCCAATCTCATCGCCATCTTTGCCTTGGCGAAGGCCAGCATGGTCATCATGATCCTGATCATCTCGTTGGGCATCGTCGGTGTAGCGATGTTGTTCCGCTGGATCGCGACGAAAGGCAGGGCGCGCGGGCGGATAGTACTACTAGGACTTTCCGGTCTGCTTGCACTCGGGGCCATTGTCTTGGTAAATGTCACCTTCCCCGATTCCCGTGTCAGCCAGATCACAAGTCGCGCCCTCGAAAACTCCCCCATGGATCTTGTCCTGAGAGACGCCAGTATCAACCAGCGCCTTGAGGCGATCGTTTACTCCTACTACGGTTTTCTGCACAACTGGATGTTTCCAGGCGGCTTCGACACGTTTCTCACCATGCAGGCAGAGCTTCAACTGTTCTGGGGAGACATCTTCTGGTACCCCGTCTTTCACAACAAGATCATGAGTTGGTCAGGCGGCGTGATCTACGAGCTCGGAATCTTCGGAGCGGTCTTTATCCTCATGCTTTTCCTGGCATCCCAACGTGGTGGATTTTTTTCGAAGCGTGAGGCGGTCGTACTGTTTGTGGTCCTTCTTACGGCGATCCCGCCTGCATTCCCCCTGGTACCGATGCTGTTCGCGCTCTGGGCGGCGCAGCGATACGCGACCCCATCACGTTCAATAAACCAAAATATTCGCGTTGGCGTAAATCTGGCCGCGAATGTCTACGATCATAGTCTTGGCCGTAATCGCGGCTGAGGCTGAAACCTGAAGCGCCAGCTTCCCCGAATTGTTGATCAATGTCGCGCTTGACATGTTCTGGTGCCTGACTGACGCCGTGTCTTCAAGGGTGAGGACATAGCCCGATGGAGTCCCGTCCGTGCCACCGGTAACGGTGACATCCCACGACCCAAAGAAATTCGTGTTGGCGTTGTTCAGCGACAGCGTAATCCGCGCTTTCATGTTAAGCGGCATGTCCATCAAGTCGAATATCTGTGTTCCTATGACCGCAGTCACCAAGCGCGGGAACTGGACGTGCTCGATGATTGCACCAACGTTTGTCGTGTTCCCGACATATGCCAGAATCTGCGTCGGTACAGTATCCGACACGATGCTTTCGATAATTGAGTTGTTGGTTGCCCTCAGAAGGATCGGGCAGCGCTCGGTTAGGAAATTGCCGCGCGCGCAAGCACCAGCAGTCAAGTTGATAGCGTAGTCACAATCCTGCGCCAAAGCGTTCGCAAAGATCGCGTTCCTGCGTCCGGAGCCAGCACCGATATTGTAGCCGTACTCAAAGCCTCGGACGCGAACATTGGCGTAGGTCATAGCCGGCAGGCCGCCATCAGCCGCAGACACCTGATAGATGCCATACTTGCCGGCGCGCTTTACCTTGATCGTCCAGTCAGAAAGCGTTCCAGCGCCCGCGATGGTGGTGACGTTAACGGTCAGGCTCGTCCCGCTATAGGCAGTGACCACGCCTTCCATATAGTTGACCGTCGGGTTTGCATCGCTGGTGATGCGCACGGTCATGTTGGCTGAAAATGACTTGCCGGCTGAGACGGTGAAGACCTTTGATCCGGTCCCAATCGTGAATGAAGTCGCGGACGCGTCGATAAGTTCCGGCACGACCGACGCGTGCTTGAACGATACGTTTCCAACATTGAAGCCGTCGCACTCGCCCTGGCCGGAGGATATAGCCGAACGTGACAGATAGGCGCCATGGCCGAGCGTGCATTTCCAGACGCCGTTGGCGACCAGCCCGTCGAGTTGTTCATCCTCGATGTGGATGCCCTCACTGCGGGTGAACGGCACGAGATTGTTAACTACGCCCCAGCCTTTGACGCCAGCGATGCCTACCGCCCAGCCAGAGCCGGTGGACGTGGATCCTGTGCCGGTGGAAAGGATGTTCCCGTCCACCCAGCGGTTCTTCTGCAAACCATCGGGAGAGTTTAACTCGATGACGGTTCCCCTGTTGGAATATAACTGGCTCACCGCAATGATTGCGTCCGTCAGCGTGGAGCCGGTATCGCTAAGCCAACCGTAAGATGCAGCATTGATCTCTGCCCCGAGCATGGTGACCTTCGACGCGCCGGTCGAGATATCGTTCACGCCTTGGCCGTCAACGGATTGCGCCCGACCGGTGAACTTCCAGCCAACCGTGCTGTTTGCAATGCGAAGAGCCGGGTTCGACGTGACGCCATTGTCGACAACCCGCTCAAACATGTCGACATTGCTGATCGAACTGATGGTGTTGACGCGATAGACCTTTGAAGTGGCAGAGCGCAAAGAGAGCGCGCTACTGACCTTGGCGTTATCGTCAGTGACGCCATCACCAACTGCCCCAAGCATGTCGGAGATGGTGCCTTGGCCCTCTACGATCTCCCACCACGCGCCATCCAGCGACTGGAATTTGCCTGAGTGAGACGGCTGCGAAACAACTTTCTTATAAAGCGCCCCGCCGCCATCCCCAACTGCGGTATATCCATTGGTCCGAAGAGCGTTAATGCCTGCTGGAACCGACAGCGCTGCTATACCCGTGGCAGTCGCATAGATTGGCACGTTGCCCTGACTTACGATGTCGGATGCAAACCCTTCCGCAATGTCGCGCGCAGATTCTGCGGCGTCCTGCGCGGCCTCAGACGCCAACTGGATAGCAGCGCTAGCCTGATCCGAGAGAAGCCTAAAAGTCGACCCGGAGACGAAGCCAAGAACCGGCCCAGGCGTCAGACCCGCGATAGCTATGTCACCGCCGGAGGAAGTCTTGATCGTAAGGGCGGCTCCGCCGTTAAATGAAACGGTGACCGGAGTTGCTGTGTTTGCCTCAAACACGTCGAGACGCACGATCTGAGAACCAGCGGCCGAAACGGCTAGATTGGGTTCTGCGATGATGCCGTTAGGCGTTCCGGCTCCGCTGTCTACTGCGTGGACAATCTGGGAGCCGGGGACAAAATCCGTCAACTGTCCCCATGACCCCGTTGTGGTGGCGCCGACCTTCATGTAGAGGCCGTCGTTGGCCGGCGTGGGGTCGCCAGACACCAGCGCCGCAGTGTTTGCCGCCGGCAACAGATCCGCCTCCAGAGCGGCTCTCGTCTGATAGACTTTGCCGTTCGTGAAGGAGAGATTCGCGAGAGATTCGATGTATGTGCCCCACCGGCGGATCTCTGATTTCGGCGGTTGCGATGGCGCCAGGGTCGGTCCATCAGCCCAAATGACACTGGCAAGATCGGCCATCCCTAAATCTCCTCTTTTTCGGCAGCAAAGCAGCCGCCCTGTTCGGCCTGCAAAGCCGCTATGTGAGCATCAACATCAGTATGGTCGCCCTCACAGTCATCGCCGGTCGCCACGAATGTGGACCATGACGCGAGGGCTTCGGTTGGATCATCCTCTAGCGGCAACACTTGCTCTTTCAGGATGCGCCAAATCGGCATTGTTCGAATTCCTTGATCAAGGTGCGACATAGCCGCCACAGTTAAAGTAGACCTGCGAGCCCGTGGTGATATTGGCGATGTTCAGCGCTGTTGCTGCCGTGCTCTTCAAGGGTGACGGAAAAGAAACCCGAACGGGGCAAACACCGAGAGCTTTCAGAAAGCCCCGATAGATCACGGTTGCGCCGTCCTTGACGACGAACTCGGTGTCGACGGAGGCATGGACGTTCTCGGCGGTGAGCCACGTCATGTAGTTACGGAGACCGGCTGCGGCTGCGGCTTTTACCGGAACATCTGCAGTGCCGACCTCGCCGCCAGAGGCAGCCGCGTAGGACCAATCCGCTTCAGGTATAGAGAAAGGCTTTATGACAAGCGCGCCGACGAGGGTAGAGACCAAATCTGCAACATCGCCCGTCTGCACAGCTGTATAATTTGCCGTCAGCGCGCGCGCGCCAGGGCGAACAGGGGAGCCGCTGATCGCTGCGTCGTGTGCAGCTTGACCACCCACGGTCGCCGTGCCCGAAATTGACGCTGTTACCAACGGCAACGCATTGGATGCTGGCGCTTTTCGTGCGTGTCCGACTACTGACACCGTGCCGCTGCCATACGTCGACAAACGCGCGCGAAAGTATCGGAGGAGATTGCCGAACCTGAGGGCGATAATCGCATTGGACGTGGCCGCAGTAATCGAAGATCCGACAGCCGCTACGCTTAAGCCGCCAGTCGAGAGCCAATTGGTATTGTCGTCGCTGGTTTCATACGTGATCGTGCATGATGTTCCTGCATTCGTCACTTGAACAGAAATGCTTTCGTAGCCCAGCATGTCCTGAGTGAAGAGCACACCAGCGCCGCTGAGTGAGCCAGAGACTGGAAGACCGTCCAACTGAGAAACAGGCAACCGCGTTGCGTCCGAATACGAGGTCGAACTGCTAAGCTTGGCCAAGACGGCCGCCAATGTCACCTCTGTTGCCGGCGCCGCAATGATCTTCGCCAGAACGGCGGCAACATCGGCGTGCAGCGTGTCGAGCTTGGTATTGGCACTGACCTGCAGCGTCGACGTCGCCTGCGGGATCGGCGTATCCGTCTCGTCGACCGGAATTGTCCGAGCGATGTCGAGGCCACCGACAGTGGTGACGGAGCGGCTTCGTGTTGCTGCCGCGGCGTCTTTATAGGTTACTGCTGTTCCGGCCATGTCGGCTCCTAGACGTCAAAGATGAACTGGCTGTTGGTGGCGATCGAGAAATCGAAGCTGGCATCGGTGCCGGTCGTGTAGACAATTTCGGAATCAGACCATGTGCCATATTTCCCGTTCGACCCGATGAACGCGGCCTGCACCTCGATCTGGGTTTCCAGTGGCACCGCATTGGTGTTGACGATGATCAGGCCGGCAGCCGGCACGGCATCCGGGTATTTTTGTTCGATCCAAGCACCCGGAACGCCGCCGCCGGTGTCAACGATCCGATAGCGCAGCACGGTTGTTACATCGGCGGTGTTGGGGTCGATGATCGCCACGCGGATATAGGCGGAACCGGCAGACGGCACGGCGTAGACGGTGTCGATCACAGCGCTCGGCACGCCATCCGATTCCGGCTTCGGCGGTACCGGCGGCGCCGATCCTTCGTCAATTGCCGGGACCCACGCATCGATGTCGGTCGGCATGACGACGAAGGTCATCTGGAAGCCGCCGCGCTGCACCGACAGAACCGAGCGGCGGTTGTTGATCAGCTTCCCGTTCATGGAAGGAATGCTTAGCGGGGTCTGCAGCCTGACCCACGGCGCATAGACTGCGTTGATGCCGGTGAAGCGGACATCGAGCGAGCCGCGCTTTTTCTGCCGCAGGCGGGCGAACTCGCGCTTGGCCAGGCGGCGCGCCTGGCGCCACTGATTGACCCAGAGATAGGACGCATCCTGCGGCAGCACCCGGCCGGCTTGGAGCTGCGCAGGCACGTCTTCGAAGAAGTCCGTATCTGTCGAGGTGTAATCGGTCGCCGGATAGGTGAACTTCGGAACGAGGCGGTTGACCTCTTCTTCCGGCAGAACGTCGTGCTGGATGGTATAGCCGACGATATCGGCATCCGTCAGCGTGGCGACGTATTTCTCGCGGAACTTGCCGGCGACGAACAGCAAGGCGCCGTCGCCGCGCTCGCACATCCAGCCGTCGCATGCGGCGAGAATGGCATTGGTGGCAGCCTTCGGGTCATGCTCCGTGGTGTCGAAGCCGCCGCAGGTATATCTTTTCTCGGAGCCGCCAACAGCGCGCGCTATGAGCTCGTCGCAGACCTCGGCCTCCTCTTGCCACATGTCGAGCACCGGCAGCAGCGCCTTCCTGAAATCCCGCTTCGTCCCAAACGGGTTGAAGCACTCGTGCCAGGCCAGTTGGACGGCCGGGTTTTCCGTGAAGACCCATGTCGAGGGGTCTTCTGGATCCTGCAACGGCTCACGAAAATCCCAGCACAAAGCCAGTTCGGCAACCACTGATAGCGCCGGCTTGCCATAGGGGAACAGCGACTGAAAGTCTTCGGCCTGAGGCGATTTGGCAACCATGCCGATGTACGCCTGGCCATCGCCGCGATGGTTGTTGGTCCAGATATCATCCGCCCCAAAATAGGCGACGATCTCCGAGATGGCCGTTTCAGGCGTCAATCCGATCCGAGTATAAAGCTGACATCTGGTTGTGCCGTAGCGATTGCCATGGGCAGCGCTGACATCGTTGCCGGTCAACACGATCTTGTCGTCATTGAAGTAGTAATCGATGTAGCCGTTGATCCGATGCGCGACGATCGCCTGCACGGAGATCATCAGATCGTCTGCGGTTTCCCAGAGCATCATCGCTCCGGCGAGCCTTGCCCGCCCGACACCCCAGAACCGATACGGAATGGCCTGTGTCAGCGGCTGGCGCCCGTCCTCCGGCTTCGGCGGGGTCGGAGCCAGCAGGTACGAAAGACCGACCGTCAGCGCGGTCGTGACAATTGCGGATGCAATCGCAGCGTAGGTGATCGTCGTGCTGCCGAAGGTGATCCCGCCCGTGCCGAGAATAGCGGTGAAGATCGGAACGAAGATGGGGTCCTTGTGAACCGGCCACTGGTATTCGCCGTTCCATCCAGAGGCGAGGAACTCCTGCGTCGTCGTCGTCTCGAACGCGCCAATGCCCGGATTGTAAGAGACCGGTTTGCCCTTCAGCGCCTCGCGGATGGCCGCCTCGAGCGGGGTTATGCGATGCGCCATGCCCTGCCCGTCCAGTCGAGTTTCTTGACCATCGGCCCGCGCGCCGACAGCACCGCCCAGAGTGGACCGAACTTGATCCCGGGAATGTGCTTGACCACCATGCCGGCGACATCGAAGCCAGTCATGGCGTTGATGATGCCGATATCGCCGTCCTGCGGCTGCTGGACGCGCTGGAAGCCCAAGGCGCCGAGCTTTGCCCCGACCAGCGCCCCAACCCCGCCAGCGGCCCGCAGGACGGCGTCAGCGCCATCGGCGTCAAAGTATGTCCCGCGCAAGTCGGCGGCAGGATCCTTGCCCGTCCTCGCCAGCACCCAGCCAGCGCAAAACGTGGTGCAATCCTCGCCGCCCATGCCGCCCCAGCGCCACCGGTGCGGCAGCCTGATATATTCCTCGAGGGTCATGATGCCTCAGTAGTTCGGCCATGCCGGAGCGACGCCGCGGCCAAGCCGCGCGATGTTCGAGCAGAACTCGTCCGTCGGATAGAACGCCTTCTGGTGCGCCGGCGTCCACAGCGACTGAGAGGCCCGCGACCTGGTGTTGGTGCCCGACACGACGGCCAGGCTCAGTGTGGTCTTCTTGTTCTCTCCGCCGGTGACAGCAGGAGATGATTCCGTCGGGTGCGAGGCCGTCCCGCTCCACAGCGCCACGATGCTGGACATCGGCTGATAGTATTGATCGAGCGTGGTGAAGCCTATCTTCAGATCCTTGCCGCGCACATCCGGCATGGTGTCCAGCACCTTTTGCGCGGTGGACGGATCGATGCCGGAGATACCGAACTCCACGGAACTCGACTGGCCGTTGACCAGCACCTCGAGCGTCGGGATGTTAAGCAGCCTGCCGCCGCCGAGATAGACGGTGTCATCCTCGTCGATGCTGTCGAAGCCGGCCGGGATGTCGTTGACGCCCGCCCAGATATGCAGACCGGGATCGGTCTCCAACCGAAAGAAGATGCCGAGGATATGGCTGGTCGCCATGGCTTCGAGCACCGGCTGCGGTACATAGTTGACCGAGTAGGAGCCGATCAGATCCTGCCATGCCATGGAAGGCGTCCGATCAGCCGCGACGGCTGTTGTAATCGCGCAGAGCCGAGCCAACGCCAGCTGCAGCGACTCGGCGGATATGCTCGTCTTCAGTAGCCCTGTTTACGTGAACCTGGATCTTCACTTCATGCCGGCGGATAGAAGCCTCTAAGGCTTCCAGCTTGCGCTCGACCATGGCAAGCCGCTGTTCGATCGTCATCGGACGGGTCTCCACAATGAAAGATCGGATTAGAATCTGGGATAGGTGATGTCAGGACGCTTCGACGAGTCCTTCAGACATTCCATAATGACGCCCTCAAGGTCTCTCGCCATTTTCGATCCGTACCGCTCGATGATGATCGGCATGACCAGATTAGCGGTAAAGGAGTCGTAGAATTGGCTGAAATATTCGGCGGGTACAGACGTTTCCATTGCTGCTTCCTTCTCTTAGAACGCTTCGACGAATTGAAAGCTGACGCTCGCCTGCATGAAGCCCTTTGCCCGCCATGCCAGCGTGAAGCCGACCGGGAACTTGCAGACGCAGCGTGGCCGGGCGAACTCGATGCGGGTGCCCGCCACAGCCGCCTCGCGCAATGGACGATCGAGCGAGAGCAGATATTGCGAGCCGGTGTAGACGACGCCGTCGATCGTCTCGGTGACGTCGACAGGATCCGAGGTCTCCCAGTAGCGGTAGGTCCGCCAGCCCTTGACCGGATGACTGATGGAAAACCAGTCCGACCAGCGCAGCGCGCGGCTGGCGCCATAGATGTTGATGGTGACCTGGCCGGCATTGAGCGCTGCATCCGCCGCGACGGTGCCGAACACCGTCGCCTGGCTGTAGCCGGCGCCGTCCGAAAACAGCGAACCGTCGGAATGCGGAATGCCGCCGATGATCGGCTTCGGAACACCATTGAACAGCGGGAACGGCCCCATCCAGTCGGATCGAACCGGTACGTTCATGAACCGGAAAGATCCGTTCATGCGGGCCGACACCCAGTTGATGTATTCGTGCTCCTCCGGCCGCTGCGCAAAGCAGTTTTCATAGCTGGCGACGAAGACGCCACCGCCGGTGGTTTCGATGGTAACGGATTCGCCGAGCCCGTTGCTGCCGCCCTCGAGGCCGCCGCCCTTGGTGTCGAACGACATTTCCGAGGCCTTGATGAAGCCGATGTCGAGCGTGGGCAGGCCTGTGTAGCGACCCATGCTGCTCAACCCTTCTGGGAGTTGTAGCGGCGCTGCAGTTCGCCGAAGCCGCCGCTGGCCTGCGCCTCGTGATAATCGCCGATGGCCTGCTGCGCGCCCTGCCGGGCCAAAAGGCGGATATGTTCGTCGCCACTACCGCCATAGACATTGACGTGGAGATTGACCTCTTGGCCCCGTCCGCCGCCGCTTGCACTCATGTTCGCGTTCGCGGCCATGTCCATCGAACGACCGTGGCTGCGAATGACGTCGCCGCCGCGCAGCTTGCGCAATTCCGGGCCGCGCTCGCCGACCCATGCCCAGCCTTCCGGCGCGCTCTCGGTGCCGTCGGCAAAGCCGAACAGCTTTGGCAGGAAGCCAAGCAGCATGGAGAGCAAGCCGCCGCCTCCGCCGCCGGCGGCGGCAGGTGCTGGAGTTCCAGCGCCTATGCCCAACATGGCCGCAAAGCCGCCAGGATCCGGCGTGAAGTTGCCGGGCTTGAGACCCTCCAGGATGGAGGCAAGGCCACCGCCTGCACCTCCGACGCCGCCCGCCAGAGAGCCGATGGTCTTGGTGACCGTCGTGTCGAGCCCGCCAAGGCCCTGTGTCGCCTTGTCCACCGCGGCGTTGAACTTGTCGACATAGACCGAGCCGGAGGTGCCGAGAATATCCGTGGCGCCGGCGCCGCTCTTCAGCGGGCCGCCGGTGAACCATGCCGAGGCGGCATCCTGCGGGTTGCCGTATTTGGTCAGGTACTTACCGAACTGCTTCTGGAAAATCGCATCCTGAGCGGCCGGATCGGCAAGGAACTGGTCAGGCGTAAGCGATTTGCCGAGCGCGTCCTTCGACCAGGACGGAATGTTATTGCCCATGACCTGGTAAGCGCCATAGGCCCGGTCGCCGTTCGTCCAGGGACCAAGCGCGGAATAACCGCCGCTGCCGGCGCTTTCGATCGAGCGGATCGCGCTGGCATAAGCGGCCATGCTGCCGGTGCCAACAGCACCAAGCGGCGAGCGCGTCACCGCACCAGGCGCATAGTTGTCATTGGCGAAGGCGCCGACCGCGCCGGCTGCTGCCGCGCCGAAACCAGCACCGCCAGGCACTTGCCCGGTCAGCGCCGAAGCAAGCCACCTCCCAAACATGTCAATGAGCTTGCCCAGCTGATCGTCCATGGACTTCGTCAGCGCGTTGAGAATCGCCGTTCCCAGCGCTTCGCCGACATCGCCGCCATTGCGCAGCAGCTCGGCCTTGAAATCGGTCAGGAAGCCAACGGCGAGACCCTTGGCGTCGGCGAAACGGGCGATGTCTCGCATCTGCTGCGCCGCCGGCGAATTGAGGTCGACATCGAGACCGGCGCCTTGCTGGCGCGAGGCGATCTGCTGATCCTGCGCCGAGCGGAACTGCTGCTCGCGCTCGAAATTGAGGTCCTTCGCCAGATTGGCGCGGGCGATCTCGTCTGCGACTAAGCCATAGGCGGCCGCCTTTTCCTTGATCCGGGCGATTTCCGCCTCATCGGCGGGAACACCCTTCAAGGCGGCTTCCTCGCGGATTGCCGCGATCTGCTCGAATTCCATGCGAAGACGCGCCGTTTCGCCGGCCGTCTTGCCGATCAGCTGCAGGTCGAGCTGCTGGCTGGCCAGCGTCTTATCGATTGCGCGGCCGCGATCGAGTTCGGCGTCGCGCGCCTCGGTGGCTTGCCGGTTGCGCTCGGCCTGCAGCGCACGATCGACGCGCGCCTGAAGGCCGCCGCCCTTGTCCGCATCCTGGAACGCGCGGGCGCGGACCTGCGCCTCGATAGCAGCCAGCTTTTCGGCGTTGGTGCGAGCCCGCGCCATCTGCTGCTCGGCCTCGAATTGATCGTTCTCGCGGCCGAGCGCGGCGTCCCTGCCGGCCACATAGCCGCCAAGCACACGCCGGTCGGCAAGACCGGGCCGCGTGTTCTCGCGATCGATGCGGTCGAGAATCGCCTTTAGTTCCTGCGCCTGACGCGCCGTCTCGACGAAATCCTTACCAAGGCTGATGACCTCGTCGGCCAGCTTGGTGATGCCCTGGGTGGCGCCGATCGCCTCGATATCGGCGTTGAACCTGGAGAGGTTCGGATGGTTTTCGGCGACCTCGATCTGAAACCGGTTGATGACCTGCTGGAACGGCTCGAACTTGCCTTTGACCTCGAACGCCGCCTCGCCGAGCGCCAGCACACTGTCCCTTGTATTGGCAAGCATATCGACATCGGCACCAGGCCGGGTCGCCAGCGTCTTGAACAGGCTGTCGACGTCCTTTTCGAAGCGCGGAATATCGGTGTGGCCCTGGCGGGCGCTTTCGATCAGGCTGGTGATCGGCCCGGCAAAATCGCTACCTTGCGCGCCGCCCATGTTCTGCCGGTCGAGCAGCGACGTCAGCGGGTTGGCATCGCTCAGATAGCCGGTCAGCATGCCGCCGGTCATGCCGCCGACCATTTCGCTGCCCTTTGAGCGGATCATGGTGTTGAGCATGGCCTGGTTGGCGCGCACATCGGCCGCGGTGAAGGCTTGGCCACCGACGGTACCGACCGTCTTGATGACCTCAGCCAGATCCCCGTACTGCTCCGTCAGCAGTTTGAGAGTGTCCGAATGAGCCTTGGTCGCTTCGGCCATCGACTTGGCGCCGTCGCGGCCCTTCATGAAATACTGGATGGCCGCAGCCGTCCCGCCGACCAGTGCCAACGTGACCAGCGAGACCGGATTGACCAGCGACAGGAAGGCTCCGCCGAGAGCCTTGACCGCGCCGCCGGCGCCAAGCGGCCCGAGAACCGCCTGCAACTGCGTTCCCTGCTGCAGGGCGATCTGCAGGGGCGACATGCCCATGGCAGCGGTGACGCCGATATCCTGAAACTGCGCGGCAATGTTGGCGGTGTTGAAGGCGCCGGGTCCTGCCACATGGTTCACCGCGGCAACATTCGCGTTGGCGGCCTGCATTCGCTTCGCGCTGGCGATGGTCTTTTCAGCGGCCAGAGCCTGGCCCTGTATCTGCGCGTTGGCGGCGCCGACTGCGGCGGCGAGCTGGGTTTGTCCCTTGGCAGCCAGTTCCGAGGCGTTTGCCGACAGGCCGAGCTTCTGGTTCATGCCGATCAGGATCGACTGCGCCTGCTCCAGCTTGATCTTGCCGCTGTCGAGACCGCGCGCGAGCGAGCCGAGACCGCTGTCGAATCGCTGCTGTGCCGTAAACCCTTCAACATATTGCCGCGACAGCCGGGTAAGCGCATCGCCGGTCTGGCTGATCCTGGTGTCGGTGGCAGTTGCGGCCTGACCGACAGCCTGCGCCGAGGCCACCATGGCGCGATCGGCGGCGACCTTCTGATCGGCGCCGGTCTTGTATTTCGAGGCATCGATCTCGGCCGAGGTCACCAGGCGGGAGAGTTGTATGGTCATTTGTTCTCACCCTCCTTCTTGGCGACGTGGATCAGCCATTCGTTGTCGATGGCGGTCATGAATGCGAGGAAACGCTCGAAGGCCTCGCCCTCGAGGCTGTAGCGCCGGGCATAGGCGTCATAGGCTATGAAGCCGATCGGCGATTCACCGCCCATGGCGCCATATTGCCGGTCGAAACGGAGCGCTTCCCACGCCTGCCAGTAGAACTGATGCCAGTACTCGGCACGCGCTTCTTCCGGCCGGGTCGGGACCTTGGCCGCCGGCAGTTCCAGCGGGAATTCGGCGGCGATCTTCGCCAGCCACTGGTTCTGGCCTTTCCGCTCAAGATCGTAGCGGAAGGCCGCGGCTAGTTTTTTGTTGCGGCCTTGACGAACTCGACCTGCTTCTTGCCGACACGGCCGGCGCACCAATAGACGATGTTGCGCAGCACGCGGTGCTCTTCGGCCGTCGCGGCATCGGTGGCGTTTTGCGGCGAATAGTCGACGTCCAGCCCGCGCCAGCCGAGCAGCAGATGGTCGACGGCAAGGCGCCCTTCGGCGGCGGCGAGCACGTCGGGAGGAATGATGCCTTCCGGATATTCCTTCTTCAGGTCCTCGAGGACCTTCTGGCGGGCAACCACATAATCCGGATAGTTGGTCGACCGCACCAGGAAGCCGAGCCCGGGCAGCGGCGTCATCGCGCCCGGGTTCTCGAGGTCGAGGCCGGGCCATTCCTTCGGCTCTATCCACTCGCCTTCGCGTTCCTTGGAAAGGTCAGCGCTTAGGCTGGCCAGCTTGATGGTCATGTCGATCTCCTGTCGGGGAGTTGGAGGGATCGGGCGGCTCCGACAAGCCGCCCGCCTTCTGCGCGCGCGGCAAAACTAGACCCGGTGTCGGCCGGGAACTCGGTCACGCGTAAAATTCGAGGCGATCCAGGATGAGATGCGCAGAGGTCAGGTCGTCCTTCGACGCCATGCCCGTCAAAGGCAGCATCGCGTCGGTGTTCTTGGCGGTCGCCGACGGCGCCCCATCGGTGAAGGTGATGCGTGGGATGGCAAAGATCAGCGCCTGGTTGTTCTTTGCGATGCGGGTGTTGATGTTGGTCGGCGTGCTGGCGAACAGCTTGTTCAGCAGGGCGTCCGATCCGAATTGCGTCGGCGCGTTGATGCTGACGTCGAAGCTGCCCTTGCCGATGTCGACCGGGCCGATCGTCTCGTCGCAGTCGAGCGCGTTGATCATGCGCAGATTGTTGTTCACGCTGATCTGCAGCGACTGCATCCAGTTCGGCGAGCCAAGGCAGACGCCGTTTTCGGCGATGCGGCCGACATTGACGGCCGCCGCCATGATGGCGTTCGTCGTCGCCGCATCGGGCGAGGAGTCGAGCGAAGTCGTCGAGGCCTGCCCGCTCATGCCGGAGAAGGTGATGGTGTATTTCGCCTTGTCCTCGGTGGTGAAGTTGAACTGTCCTTCGCCGGCCACCATGCCGCGCTGTGCGATGTAGGTCGGCACCGCTTGGCCCATGAAGCCGCGTTCGATGGTGCAGCTCTTGGTATCGACGCCATTCTTGATCTGGTCGCCGAAGAAAGCCTGGATGGTCTTGCCGGTGCCGACGTCTGTCGTCCAGCCGGACGGCAGGTTATCGAGCGTCAGCTTGGTCGCGGCGATGGCCGTGATGCGAGCCCAGGCGTTTCTGCGGGCAACCAGGCCGGCGGTGACCAGGAAGGCGAAGGTGGTCGCATCGGCGGCACCGCCGATCTTGACCCATTGGCCGACGGCGAGGCCGAGCGTGGTGAAATCGAGCAGCGTCGAGCCAAGGCCATCGGCGAGCGCCGTGATGTCTGCGGCGGCGCCCATGAAACCGACAACCTTCATGCGGGCAGCTGCCGGGGGTGCCGCTTCGGCAACGAAGCCGGCGCCGACGAAGGCGGGAACCGTGGCGCTGCCGGTGGTGCATTTGAATACGCCAGTGTTCGCCGAGGCGGTGAAGCCGGTGAAGCGGACAAGCTGACCAGCGACGAAGGCAGCACCCGTCGTCACCGTGGCGACGTCGGTGGTGTTGGTGAGCGCGGTGATGACGGAATCGGCGACGCCGTCATTGTCGCGGAACGGCGTGTTCAGCCAGGTCGAGCACATCAGTGATTTCAGCCACAGCGACAGCGGCGATTCATCGACCGGGAACGACAGCTCCCCATTGATTGGGCCGCTGTTGGTCTCATTGACCTTGACAGGGTCGCTGGCCATTCTGTCATCTCTGATCTCATCAGAGCTTACAAACGTTGGCTTAAACGCCAGTGTTTCGCCCGTAAACCGAGCCGTCCTCATTCGGGGGGTCGTGGGTGTCGTCCCCAGCGTCACCTCTTCAACCACACTCATCCTGGTCCGATTTGCGTCCATAGCCGTTTCTCCATAGCAACGTGGTCGCTCTCTGGTGGGTAGAGAAGCGGGTTAAGAGATTTGATGAAAAGTCGGAAAGGCGTTTACGTCGCCCAAGACTTGCCAGTTCGGATCGAACTGATTTGCGACGTTGATAGACCGTATTCGACCGCGAGATGCTTGCCGAGCGCGCCGAGCGAGAGCTTGATCCGGATAGCGTCGACTTGCTCGCGCTGCAATTTGGCAACCCCTATTTCGGCGCCACGAAGCACTCTTTTGCTCGGAACATCAAAGCGTCCGATATCCTCAGTCTTGCCGGTCACATGCGACCAAGTTCGCCCATTCGCTATGGCCTGGATGGTTGCCTTGGTGACACCCATCACTTGGGCCACCTGTTGGAACGAGTGCCCTGCCGCCAATAGCCCGCGAATGTCTTTCACGCTTTCGGTGTTGAGACGACAATTACCAGTTGCCTCACCGACCGCGCGTGTGACGCCAATCTGCGAGGCTGTGATCTTCGCTCTGGCGGCTTCCGTATGCCGACGCCCAGTCATAGAAAATACACGTCGTGCGATGTCGACAATGTTGTAGCCGTGTCGTCGATCGGCGGCCCTGCGGACATCAATCCAGTGCTGCTCACGCGCTATGAGCGCTTCGTCGCCATGCGCCATTTCCAACACTTCCCACTGAAAGGACCCTTCACCATATCGGCGATAAGCCTTCAGCAAATGTGTGTTGCAGTGCTTTCCGCTCCGAAGCTGACAGAGATGCACATACTGGCGAGCGCGGATATCGCGAGCGCTCCCGATGTAGACTTTGCCGTTTCGGACGTTGGTGACCTGGTAAATTCCGGAAAAGGACGGCAGCATAATCGGCCTCAAAGCAGCCCCCTTACTCTACAGCTTCGCCGGCCTTTTCCGCACCCTTTTTCGTCTTCGCGGCGATCGGCAACTTTTCGATGTAGCAGGCGTCGACCAGGCCATCGAAGCTCTGCGGCGCCAGATCGTCCTGCGGCGAGACGCGGTCGCCTTCCTTGAATCGGCGCAGCCGCGTCGAAAATGGTTTCAGCACCTGTGCCATCATTCGTCCCTTTCGAAGTTCACGATTGCCGTCATGGCGTAGTAATTGGCGAAGGTCCGGCCGGGATCGCCGGCGCCGATCGACGCGTCGCGAAAGGTGACGGCGTCGATGTCCTGGCCCCAGAACAGCCCGACCAGCTGTTTGGCCAATACGCGGGCCCGGCGGCTGCCGGTGCCGTTCGGCGTCATGACGTGCAGATAGACCTGCCCGCCCTCGCGCCACAGATTGTCTTCGCGCGGCTCGGCGCCGAGCGAGAACTGGTCGAAGAAATCGCCATAGATTTCGACATAGACGAACTCGGTCGGGACGTCGGGCAGCTGATAGTCATCGTTCTCGAAGACGACGGGCGTGATGTTCCACAGATCGGCGATCTGCTGCTCGACGACGTCGAAGGCTTCCGGGCTGGCCATCAGAGCGCGTTGATCACGAGGGCCGGATAAGTCAGCGGGGTGCCAGCCGCACGCCGGCGGGTTGTCCGCTTGAGCTTGTAGGGAGCCAGCGGGTCAATGCCGCCGGGCACGTCGACGTACTTCGTCTCGAATTTGAAGGCGCTGCTGAAGCGTCGATTGAGAGCGCCCTTTGAAAGGTCGAAGTGCCTCTTACCTGGTCCGTTGGAACCGGTCTCTGTTTTGCGCGTATAGGGCTGAGCGTTGAAGATGATCACTTCTGCATCCGCTCGCAGACGCGAATAATCGGTGACCACTGTCCTGCCGCCGACAACCACCACGAAAGACCTTGCATACCGGCCAGACCTGCGGGGCGAACGCCTGATCAATTCCTGCAGCGCAGCGTTGATGATCAGCGGCCAGTTGACGAATTCGTAGACGATCGGCCCGGGCGCCTTCACTGCCTCTTCCGGCGCACCCTGGACGCCGTTGACATAGCGCTCGTAGTTCGAGCTGGCGATCCCTTCGCCGATGACGCGCGCGAGCTCCTGCTTCGCGAAGGCCGCCAGCGCGTTGTTGATCGCCTCCGGCTCCATGCCGGCGGTCGCGAGCTTGAGATCGCGCTCGAAGAACTGGAAGCCAGCCATCAGCCGCCCACCGTCAAATCAACCCGCACCAGCTCATTCTGGAGCCGGATATGCTTGGCGAACTCGACATTCCTGACCTTGCCGTCCTGCACGATCTTATCGTTTTTCTTGACTGGCAGACGCCACTGCGCGCGGTTGATGTCGGTCGGGCTAAGCACGACGCGCGACCAGGTCTGATCGATGGCGCCCACGAGCTCCTCGGGCCGCAACGGCCGGATCGAAGCCCTGACATCGGCATCGAACGGGATCTGGATCGAGTTCGGGCCAAGCGTCAGCCGACGCAGCTTCACGTCCTCGCCGGCATCGAGCAGCGCGGCGTCGAGATCGGCGATCAGTTCGGCCGGCGTCGTCACCTGGCGTGAATCCGGCCCGACAACACGGTGCTGCCGGCATAGGTTCCGGTCGAGACCAGCTTCAGCCTGAGGTGGTCGCCGAGCACGCCGTCGATCGCGGTGTCGTCGGCCAGAGCGCCGTCGGACGGGACGACCTGCGTCAGTTTCGGCGTCAGCGCCGAGAAATTGAGCACCGCCGTTTCGCTTGCCGTCTGGAACAGCACACAGGCGATATCAACGGCCGTGGTTCCACCGTCGAGACTTGTTTGCAGATAGGCGCGGATCGTGGTTCCGCCACTGCCATAGGCGAGCCGCAGGTTGGCCAGTGCCGCCATCATGCCTTCAAGGTCGGTGACCCAGTCGCCGACCTGCGTTCCTGCCGCTGTGATGGCGAGGTCGCCAAGCGAGTAGAGGCCAGGATTGTCCATCATGCCACCATCATGTTGCGGAAGCGGGCGAGCTGGCCGGCGACGATGTCGGGGACAGCGCCCTCATTGGATTGACCCGGGACCGAACCGACCCAGTAGCCGCGCTCGACCCTGCGCACGTCAGGGATGTCGACAACCTCGGATTTCAGCGCGGGATCACGTTTGCTTTCGGCCCAGGCGAGCCGCATGAAATCCATGGCCGCCTGCTTGAGGTCGCCGGGAACGGTGACAAAGCCAGCCTTGTAGACGACTACGACCTTTCCGGCGCACCAGCGACGCGGACAGTCGTCGGAAAGCCTGGTCACAAGGCCTGATTCCGGATCGACCGAGAAGCTGACCTCATTTGTCAGCGTGACGCCGTCTTCGATCAGGCTCGTTATCTCGACATTGTGCCGTCGTGCCAGAACCAAAACAGCAGCATCGACCCTGCGGCACGTCTCGGTCAGCGTTTCCTGCAACAGCGTCGGCTCGGCGCCGGCGCCGATGGCAATCCTACATTCCGCCATGATGGCGGCACCAAGTCGCAGGTCGAGCGCCGCAAGCTTGGTGTCCTGGCTGGAATCTGTCACGCCGATTGCCTCGCGACGCTCGGCTTGGGTCAGCAGCGAGCGGTCACTCGCCGGTGTCGTGACCGCCAGGACGGACAGCATTGATCAGGCCTGCGCAGCCATGCGAGCGTCGGCGATCTTGCCGAGCACGACATCCTTGCTGTCGCCATCGACGACGGCGATCTTCTCGGCTTCAACTACCTTGGCGAGGTCTTCGTCCGAAAGCTTCATGAGGTCCGCCAGGATAGCATCGCGCATCTTGGCCGCTGCCTTCGCGGCTTTCTCGTCCGCCTTGGCCGCCTTCACAGCTTCCGCGATTTCCTCAGGCGTGCTTCGCGACGCATAGCCGTGCGGCGGATAGTCCGATGCTGAATACCCAGCGGCCACGAACTCTGCGACTGTGGGGCCATCGTCACGAAGGGCACCCTTGCCACCCTTCTTGCCACCGAGCGCCTCAACGTAGCCTTCAGCCTCCAGGCCGGCGAACACGTTTTCCGGCACCTTGTCTTCGGTGCCCTTGACGATCTCTCGGCCGTAGTGATTGCCGGTTTCCGCAACGCGGACGGTTCGCAGAACCTTGACTGCTTTCATGTCGGACATGCTCGTTCCTTTCGGGGTTAGCCCTTGACGAGGGGATTGGGATGCTTCGCATGATCATAGCGTGCCTCGATCGCATCGGCCGATGGCAGCCGATCGTGCGGCGTCATCGTAACGACGTGTCGTTCGCCGGTGTCCTCAAAGGCCAGATCGACCATGTCGTAGCCGTAGAGCCGATCGGGTATCGGCGCGTTGGCGTCCATGAGCGATGTCCCGGAGGGGAAGCCGATTTCGATCCCACGTTCGGACGCAATCCCGAGATGGAATTCGACGCAGGCCCGCCCCTTCTCGGCCTGATGGGAATTCGCATAGGTGAAGTCGAAACCCCACATGCTGATCTTCTTGACCCCGATGTGGATGGCGTAGGCGACGGCATAGGCTGCCGTGCTGTTGAAATAGGCCCAGCCGCACGAATTGATGACATCGTCCAGCGGGTAGGCGATAAGACCCGGATAGTCCGGATGCGTCTGGCTGGTGTAAATCGGGCCAGGATGGCGTCGCATCCATTCAAGCATCCTGGCAATGTTACTGTCCGGCCGAGCTGCTGCGCGCACCTCCTGGACCCTGACATCGTCCATGTGGAAGACCCGATCGCACTGAACGACGCCGGCCACGGCGTTGATACCCCAAACCTCGTCACAGAAAGCGTGCCGTCCGCCGAGGCGCTTCACCAGGTCAACATAAGCCTCGAGCGAAGGGCCGAGGCCAAGAATGCAAACGTGGTCAGGAACGTCGCCGGCCGGGTGAATCGGCGCAACAGGTTCGGAAGACCAGCTGATATTCGGCAGTCGGCCGTCAAAGCCCTGCTGCACTGAAACCGGGAACCACTCAGCCAGGCGCTCTATATCGCCGTGATCACAGTGAAGTGCCGGCAGTTCGGCCGGATGATTCCCGACGATCACCGAGACGTTGTAATCGTACGTTCCGACCCGAGCCTCGCGGCAGTCAAAACCCGCAAGAATGAGGTGGTAAAGCAGAAGCCCGGCATTCCAGAGCGCGACATGCCCGCCGACGATGGCGTGCTTCATCGGCGGTACCGTGACCACCAGATAGCCACCAGGGCGAAGCCGGCGACGGCATTCCCGCAGGAACGCACCCGGATCAACCTGGTGCTCAAGAACGTGGCACGCCCATATTGCGTCGAAGTCGGTCTTCGGCGAGGCCCAGCCCATGAAGTCACCGATCACGTCGGCCGGCTCGATGAGCGAGATCGCGATCACATCACGGCCTTCGGCGCGCATGATGCGAGCATGCTCGCCGTCGCCGCTGCCGACGTCGACAATGGTCCGGACGTCGTCATATTCCAGCAGGCGTGTCAGCGCCTGGTCACCACGCAGGGATGTCATTTGGAATTCCTGTTGTCGGACAGGGGAGGCGCGCGCCAAGCGGTGCCGGCGCGCGCGGAGGAAATGTCAGGTCGCGGGCTTGCTGGCCGGATCCAGGTAGGCAGTCGCGGCGACCGGCGTCGCGGCCGTCGTCGTCGACTTGACGCTGATATTGCAGTAGCGCTTGCCGCCCTTGTACCCGATCGTCTTGACACAGTTCTTCGAGGTTCCCGAGACGCGGGTTCCGGTGGCGCCGACACCAGCTGCGGCTTCGGTGCCGATCAGATCGGCGTCGGCTGCAGAGGTCATGGTGCCAGTGACGTCGCCTTCTTTGACGGTCGCCGTATAGACTGCGGCCGTTGCGGTCACGGTGCCGTATTCGACCGCGAACAGAACGGGGCCGATATAGCCCTTGCGGTCTACGATTTTCCCGACCTGGCCGGTGCCGGTGGTGCCGATGGCAACCGGCGAGATGACACGAACGGGCTTGAGCCCATTTTGAGGTCAAACATTTGAAGTGCTCCGATTTGTTTGAGGAAGAGAGCCCGGCCTTTGCCGGGCTCAGCTGATCACAAAGGCTCTCAGGTCGAGCACTTCAGCAGGCGGATTGCCTCGGCCAGCACCACCTTGCCGCCAAGCCGCTTGCGCAGGATGAAGCGGATGTTGCCGGAGGTCGCCTGGGTGAAGGGATCGCGCAACATCTCCATCGAGATGCGATCGGCCATCGTATAGGCGCGGCGGAAATCGCCGAAGCCGATCGGATAAAGATTGGCGCCTTCCGATGGCATATCCGGCATTTCGACATAGGGAGCACCGAGGATGGTGTTCGGCACGCCATTGGCCAGGCCAGGCATCCAGATATACTGCTTCTGCGAGTCCTTGAGCTTGCGCACCGAGCCGAGCGTGGTCCGGTTCAAGATCCAGTTCGCATTGCGCGTATAGTCGGTCTTGATGGCATGGAAGAGTGTCATGAGGCCGTTAGCCTGGCCGTCGGAATCGGCGATGACGGCAGCCGAGCCGGATACGGTCGAGGCCACGGAAGCGTTGGTTAGAATGCCTTCCATCTCGCCGACGCCGGAGCCGGAGACAAACTCGGCGCCTTCCTTGACGGCGAACTGCTCCTGCGCCTCCTCGCGAATCTCAGCTTCCATGTCGAAGGCAGAATCCTCGAGCATCTGGTTGGAAATGTCGATCAGGGCATACATTTCCGGCAGGGGCATTTCTTCGAGGCCGTATGTCAGACCGGTAGTCTCGGTCTTGGTGCCCTGCTCAGAAACGCGTCGAGCGGCGAACTGGCCCGTTCGCTTCGGGAGCTGGATTGCCTTGTTCGCGCTTTGCCGAACCTTCACGATGGAGCGTGCCGGGCTGATTTCGGTGACGCCCTTGATGATCTCGGCAACATACTCCGTCGGCGCGAGATAGCCACCGGCGGTGTCGGTGCCGACGTTGAGGGCCTTGTATTCGGCCACTACGTCCGACAGAGCTTTCTGCTGCTCTGCGGAAAGATTGGCACTGCCCATGGCATAGGCGTCATAGACAGCGTGGCCCCAGTCGTTGACGCGCTTCTTCAGCTCGATCCGGCGTTCAGTGCCGTTCTGCGCGCCAGGACGGCCGAGTTTGGCTTCCATCTTGGCAAGAAGCGCGTCGGACTGTTCCTTGTGCTCCTCCAGAGCCTTGTTCTTGGCTTCGGCCTGCGTCAGGCGCTGGTTGAGACCTTCGAAACCTGCGAGCGACGTCTCGATCTTGTTGAGCTTGTCGACGGTCACCGGATCCGCGCCCCCCTTCTTCTCGATCTCCTTGAGACGGGTGTCATTGGTGTCCTTGAACTGCTCGAAGGTGGTCATCAAGCCTTCGACGGCCTTTTTGACTTCTTCCGGCGACACGGCAACCGCGCCGGCGGAGGCGATCATCATGTGGTTGGCATCGAAGCCGTGACCATGAACGGCGCCCACAAGCGCGACGACGGCATCCGGCGAAACGCCGAAGGCGAAAGTGATTGCGATGGCGCAGCACGCAACGAGCGCGAGCGCCGTCAGAAGACGGTGACTTTTCATGATATCCCTCGTGTGGGTTGGGTTGAGTTTGGTTGCCTACCGAAGAGCGGCAGCGGCTCGATTGATCGAGGCGATGAGCTCCGCCGGCAGACCCTCGTCACGAGGTCCCGTTTCCGGCTCTCCAGCGTCGCGCTGGAGCCATGCTTTGAGGCCCGACACCGCTTTCGTGGCATCGGCGCGCGAAAGCCCTTCGTCGCGAAGGGCCGCCTCCAGATCGCGCCAGTCCTGTGCTGCCATGCCGCCGATCAGCGACTTGACGTTCGTCACCAGGGCGCGTTCGTTCATTCCGAACAGAACGACGCTGACTTCCTTGAGATCGAGAGTTTCGATCGTTCGATACGGCTCGGCCGGTTTTGTTCCGAGCGAGAATTTCTTGGCCCGGTAGCCGATCGATAGCCCGTCGAGCTCGCCTTCTTTCATCGCGGCATAGATCGATTTGCCACGGTCGGTGTCGAGCGCGATCAGCTTGCCCTCCACCCGAAGGCCCTTGGAATCTTCTTTCATCGCGGTCCATTTGCCAATCGGCACCGAGTCCTCGGCGCCGCCGAAGAACATGCCGCCATGCTGCAACAGCATTTTCGGCAGCTTGCCCTTCTTTTCCCATTCGGCCAGGCTATCCTTGAAGGCGCCGCGCAGGATGACGTCACCGCCCATGTCCTCATTGCCGAACATTGAGCCGTAGCCCTCGAACGTTCCGTCCGGAGCGCCCTGAGCGAACTTCACCTCGAGGTCAAAGCTAAGCCGATCCATTGGTTTCCCCTTTCGGAAGCGTCTTCAGCACCGTGTCGAGTTCATCGCGGGCCGATGTGATGCGGCGTTCGTTTGCAGCAGACAGAACGCGGCCGACTTTCGCCTCGATTTCGGCATCGTCGAGAGCCGGGCCGCCATTGTGGCCCATCATGCTCTTGACCGCGGCGGTGACTTCCTTGGCCATGGCGGCGCGCTCGGAAGCGGTCCCCATGTTGAGCGGGATCAACGGCTCATCGAGGCCGTCGATCGGGTTGAGGTTTTCCCAGCCCCTGACCTCATTGCGGGTGAAGTAGCCGTTAATGATGCCGGAGGCGTAGAACTCGGCGCGGGTCTTGTGGTCGCCGCGTAGCAGGCCCTGCACGCTGAATTCTGCGCTGATATCGTCCTCGTCCGGGAACAGATCCCGCGCGAACACCTGCTGCCAATTTTCAATCCAAGGCGCCAGTGAATGGATGACGTGGGCGAGGAAGAACGCTTCGGCCGATGCGAAGGTCGCCGTCTTGTCGCTGTGGCCGACCATTTGCGGAAACACGCCGAGGTCGCGGCAGATTTCCTCGATCTGGAACTTGCGGGTTTCGAGATGCTGGCTGTCGACGCCGGTCATCTGGAACGGCGTCCATTTGGCGCCGTTGTCGAGCACCAGCGTCTTGAAGGCCGAGCGCAGGCCGGAAATATTCTCCTGTGCGAGCGCCTTCAGCCGTTCCTTGGCCTTGTCGCCGAGTTCCTTGTCAAACGACAGCAGACCGCCAGGCTTGGCGCCATTGCCGTGCATGCGCGCCTGCGTCTCCTCTGTCGCGATCGCCAGCCCGATCGCCTCACGAGCAAGCTGCAGGGCGTTCATGCCGGCAAAGCCGTTCCATGACGGGCCACGAAGGTGGAGGATATCTTCGCGCCGATACGTTGAGGTCATTCCATCGCTGGCGGTGACCTCGTAGGTGATAGTCCAGTCGGCCGCCTGCCTGGTCACCACATGGCCAACCAGCGGGATCAGTTCGACCAACCGTCTTTTGACGCCGCCGCGGCCGATATAGGCGTAGGCGTTGCCGTCCAGCACGGCATGAAACATCATCAACTGGCGAAACTCGAATGAGGTCATCCAGTCATTCGGCCGGCGCCACAAAAGGCGATAGGCCGGGTGATCCTTGGCAAGCGCTTTCGAGCCTTTGGCGTCCTCGCGAAACACCTTCAGCGGGATCTGCGCCACGCCATTGGCGAGCGCCCGTGTCACGGCCAGAACGGTCGACACCTTCAGCGCGGAATCGATGTTGACCGAAACGCCTGATTTGACCTTGGCATCCTCGCCGAACAGCTTCTCCCAGGTCAGATTGGAGATGTCCGTCGCTTTGCTCTCAAGCCCGCTCGCCAGCGCGCCGAACAGGCCGCGGCCCATATCAGGCCGCCTTCGCGCTGATCAGGATAGTCCCGGCGAGAAGCAGAGCGCCGCCAACGATGTAGCCGGCCGCCGGGAAAACCAGCCAGGCGCCGTAGGAGATCAAGCCGACTGCCGCCAGGCCGACGAGGTCACGAAGGACGATCGGCAACCGAACAGCGATGGCGGCCAGAGGCCCTGCAAGCTTCTTCAACATCGGTCGCCTCAAAAAACGAGAACTTCTTCGTGGTCGAGATAGGAGCTGCCGGCGATCGCGATCGGCTCCGGATTCGTCACCATGATCGACACCGCGTCGAACAGCGCCATGGCTGGATCAATCTTGGCGTCTCCGGCGTTTTGCTTGGTGGCTCGAATCGCCGTCGCCGTTGGCTCAATCCTGATGTTGCCCACGCACCAATCCATGAGCTGGCTCGACTGATGCTTGAGTGTGCCGTTGGCAAGCTTACGCTCGGAGGTCTTGATAGCGTTCATCAGCCGATAGCCCTGCCCCACACCGACCAGGTTCTTGTTTTCCTGCGTCACGCCGATCAGCGCCAGTGCGTCAGCAAGCTCGCCGTACGGCCCTTCGACGTCGATCGCCACAGCGGCCAGCTTTCCGGCTTCAAGCACCCGCGACACCAAGATCAGAACGCCAGCGACATCCTTCGGCAACAACAGCGCGTCGCAAGGCTCGAGAAGCGTCACCAGGGCGGCGACGTCGACGAACTCATCGTCTATGATCTCGATCTCATCGAGCCTTGCGAAATCCAGCAGCCGCGCGGCGATCGTCAGCCGCCTTTCCAACACGCTCTTGTGGCACCATGCCTTCGATACCGACAGCCATGTCTTGGTAGCCTTCTCTCGGCCGAGCGCGCTGGCGCCGAACAGATCGTCAAGCCCGCCGCCGTCGATGCCGACGACGATCGCCTCCGAGCGTTCAATCAAGCTGTCTAGGTCAAGCTCCGGTTCTTCCGCTCCGGCCCAGAACTCGGCGCCGGGCCAGCCGTCCGTCTTATGCCCTACGCCCATTTCGATGTTGAGATATTGTGACGCCCACTCACGGATCGAGCGTTCGCCCTTGTCTTTGTCGGAATTCCAGCCCTGGACCAGGTCCTTCATATGCACTGAACGGCCGAGGTTCGGTTGGACCATCGGCCAGTTCGCCGGATCACGCCACTTCGCGGGGTCTTTCGCGATGTCGTCCGGAAACTCGTACATCACCGCCAGGGTGGGCCGTGCTTCTTTGTCCCGGAACTCGCCGTCGCGGTGTTTTCGCGCGCTGTGGAGTTCATCCTTGAAGGCGCCGGCCGGGATGTCGTCGCTTTCGGTCGTCGTGATCAGGAACTTGCCTTCGGGCGTCTTGTCGATTCCGCCGCGTATCTGGCGGATCACCTTGCCGGCGTAGGGTGACTTGCCGAGCAGGTGGACCTCGTCGAGGTGCGCGAAGATCAGGATCGCGCCGGTCAGAATGTTCAGGTCGAACGTCTTGACCTTCATCTCCGAGCCGTTAACCAGGTCCTCGATCGTCTTGAGGTGATCGCGCGGCCGAAAGCGTCGCTTGAGGTCCGGCGATTCCTCGATCATGCCGACCGCTTGTTCGTAGGCGCGGTCGGAAATCGCTTGGGTCGGTCCGATGAACAGGGCCTCCGCCCGCGGGCGGCGGTTCATCAGCATGACCGCCAGTTCCATTCCGGCACCATAGGAGGTCTTCGACGACCCTTTCGGCGCTAGGACGAAGATGTCCCGGATGAAGTTCTGCTGCGAGGCAGGATCCCACGATCCAAAAGAGGTGGCAACGATATCGCGGAACCACTGCCCCGCGGCATCGCCCAACCGCGGCTTTCCCGGAACGTCGGGAAGCTTCAACTCGTCGAAGAACGCGAGGCCCATCTCGGCCTCGGATCGGATCAGCGGCAGATCCGGGATCAGGGAACGGCCGGTACGGATCCGCTCTTCCCAGTCCGGACAGCTTAGATCCCACATTAGCGGCGGCGCATCAGTTCGCTGGCCCCTGCCGGCGCGCCATCAGGTCGCCAAGGCGATTGCCTCTATCCGGCTGGTGAGCCGCGGCGGCTTCGGCTTCCTTTTTGCCGAGCTTGGGAGCCTTTTCGGGCTTCGGCGGCTGCGCGATCTGCCCGTACAGCATGAGGTCGTTTTTCTCGACGAAGTCGCGGAATTCCTTGCCGGCGGCGACGTTGCCAGCCATGAACAGTTCCCACAGCTTGGTCGCCACGGTGGCATTGAGACGATCCCGAGCTACATCCCGGAACTTTAGCTCGGAAAAATAATGCTTCCGCAAAGTCGGCAGTGTCACGAACAGCGCCGAGGCAATCCGCGCATTCGACCAGCCCAGCGACACTAACATGCTGACACGATTCCGGTTTTTCTGGCTGGCGATGTGCTGCGGTCGACCGCGCTCACCCCAGTTCGCCGGAACGGCCTCGCCAAAGAGGTCCAAAATCTCACTCATCGAAAAAAAACCTCTGAATGAGCCCCAAGCGGTTAGGGGCCCCATCGACCCCCAGAGATTTGACCCGCCCCCCCTTGGTCAGGGTCGGGCTGCCATCCTCTTGGCCCGCTCGGCCAGCGTCTTCTTGGTGTGCGATGCTCCGCAGCGGAGCATGATGTTGCGCTTGTCGAGCGGCGCACCGCCGTCCCTGAGCTCGATGACGTGATCACCGAACACGCGCATGCCAGGCCGATGCGTGTTGCCATCGCATTGCGGGTCCTCGCATCGGCGACCGCGCTCCGCGATGATCTCGGCCATCAGCTTGCGCCACTCGGGCGACAGGTAGAACGGCTCTGCCGTCTTGGGAGCGACCTTGACCGTGCGTGTGTCCATGGTCCGGATAACCGGAGCCATCATCTTCAGCTTTGCCAAGGGAATCTTTTCCATTGCGGGGAAGCATGCCGGGCCGAGCCCTTCGCTTCATCTGGATCCGTCCGGCACCCATCCTACGCCGCACTGGCGTGGCCGTGTCTCGGTCTCGGGAGCAATACGCGCTCCACTGTCGACGGTTCGTCCTGGGTCGGATTCGCTAATCCGGTTTCACCAAATGCGCAAGAGGGATGTCGATGACGTTCTTACCACCCCAGAGCATGAGCATAATGCGATCGTGACGCTTGCCCTTGATCGCCTTGACGACGCCCTTCTTGCCATATGCTGGGCCGGCACCGACCTTGACCGTATCGCCGACGCCGACAGTCCAGCCAGTCGGTTTCTCACCATAGACGCCGAGATCGACCATCGTGCGGAAGCTGTTGAACTGCTTGTTCAAAATTGGCATCGGCCCATGCTCGTCGCCAATGATGGAGATCACGTGCTTGACGCTCCTCAGACCGTGCCAAGCGTCCGCCGACATCACGATATGAACGAACAGCAGACCCCACAGCACAGGCCGTTCCTGCACCGGCAGGCGACGTCCTCGGCGCACCAATCCCTCTATGCGTTCGAGCGGCAGCCACGTCGAAACGCCCGCCATCCACAGCGCTTTATCCACAGCCTTCTCGCAGTTTACCCGCACGCGAATCGCAAACCAGGCGCGCTCACCGTCCACCGCTGCCGCTTCGAGCTGCTTGCGAACCCGTGCGCGACTCAGCAGCGCACGATCGATCGCAGCCGTCTGCCTGTCGGTCGGGCCGATGATTTCCGCCTCACTCAGCCGCTTCACGTCCGCTCGCATCATGGTTCCCTCGCACCGCCTGTTCGAATGCTTCCAGTCCTGCCGGCCCGCCAGCCGGGAAATACACGCCGGGCATCGTTCCCGGGTCCGGCAGCCATGGCCAACCGCGCATCTCGTGCTCGAGCTTCCATGCCTGCCATACCTCGCTGCCGATCGGCACGAACTCGCAGAGCTTGCCGATCTGCTCTTCCTCAACTCCAAAGCCATGGATACCGAGCCCACGCGTCTCCGCCGCAAGGTCCAGCGCGTTGACCATCGGCCAGCCGCCACGCAGCCTGTTGGCCTTCTCCAGCGTGTGCCGATCGAGCTTCATGGTGCCGTCGGCGAGCGAGCGTTCTTCCCATGGCTTCAGCGGCGTCGCCTGCTTCGGCCCGGTGACTAGGTCACGCATGCGGATCGCTGCCCAGACCGGGCCGAAGGCAGGCGCATAGGCCGGCTTGGGCGCTGCCACTGGCGGTTCCGGAACCTCGCGCCACAGCTTCTGCCCAAAGTAGCTCGATGGCGCTGGAGTATGGGTCTTGCGCTGCGCCTTGAGCAGCGCCAGCCAGTGCGGGAACAGCCGTGCGGCCTCGGCCCGTTCCACTGGTTCGAGGCCGCGCCACACCTTCAGCGCCGGTTCCTTCGGCATGCCGGCGAACCCCGGCCAATCCTTCAGCAGCGCCCAGCCTTCGGCATCGATTTTCTTGCCGTCCTCGCGCTCGCGCTCTCTCTCAACTGAGGGATCAAGGGAGGGGTCTTGAGGGGTTGGGTGACTCAGCTTGTCACCCTTAGGCGTCTCCGGTGTCACCCTTTTGCTGTCGCCGGTGTCACCCTTTTCATCACCTTCCAAGGGTGACACCGTGTCACCCTTTTTTTCTTCGCCGTTACCTGCCCTGTCGGCCGCCACAAGCGCCCATCCGCCCTTGCCAAGCAGGTGCAGCACGTCGAGGTCGAGCGTGTATTCGTTGGTGCTGCGCGGCCCCTTGCCGCCCTCGCGCACCAGCCTGATGAGCCCGATGTCGAGGAAGGCTTTCAGCTCGCGCTGCACCTGGCGCGTCGAGCATTGCGCGGCACGGGCGATCGTCGAGATCGCCGGGAAGATGCGGCTGCCGTCATCGTCGCAGGCGTCGATCAGCTTGAGCAGCACCAGCTTGCGTGCGCAGGTGCCCATGTCGGCGCGAAAGCCTATGCCAAGTAGAAATGCGCTCATGTCTACACCAGCAACGGCTGCACGGAGCCGTCCGAGAAGTAACTGTCCATCGGCATGTCGGCCGCCGGCTCGTCGCCATCCCAGCCGTTCGGCCATGTCTCAGCGGCGATAAGCTCGCGGATACGCGCTTCTTCCTCAGGGTTGAGGATGTCCAGCAACGGGCGGCCTAGTTCGGCGGCGCGAGCGTTGCACTGACCCTGAATAGACAACACGCGATCGAGGCCCATAAGCCGGGCCGCGAAGGTCAGCGGCCCCATCCTCTGCGGGTTGGCCGCGACCGATCCGTCCTTCAGTCGTTCAAGGCCGGCCTTGCGAATGCGATGCCGGGGCTCGCGCAGCTCGCGATAGAGCGGCTTCAGGCCCTTCAGCGGCGCAAGGTGACCCCATGCCGGCGACGCCACGATCGTGTCGAGCGCAAGATCCTTGCTGGCCAGCGGGCAACCGGCGCAGCCGGTGCGCGCATTGATCTCGGTCGCCTCGTCGCCGCCATAGGCGTCGGCGATCGCCGCCGTCGCCCAGCCGCCATATTCGGCCATGGGCGCATAAATGCGCAGCCAGTCCCAGACATTGCAGACCCGCCAATGCAGCAAAGGTGCGAGCGTCGCGATACGGCCCCTGATACCCTTGGCGTTGGGCAGAACCTCCTGATACCAGCCCTGCCCGCATTCGGCCCCATCCTTGCCGCAGGACATGGCGATGCGGTCATCGCGAATGGCGCTTTCGCCCTGGCGCACGCCTGTGATCATCAGGATCTTGCCGTCCAGCTCGCCGAGCCGCTGCTCGAGCGCTTCGGCCATCGGGTCGATCTTGATCTGCCGCGTGCACCAGCGCAGCGTGTTGTTGTTTGGCGGCGGCACGCCACGGCCGAGGATGTAGACCAGGAACCGCTTGTCGAGCGGCGCCCGAACCACCTCGCTGCGGATGCCGCGCTCGGCCAGTTGCACCATGATGCGCTCGGCCGCGATTGCCAGCGGCGGCAATTCCTGCCGCGTATCGGCATAGAACACGGTGAGGCTTTTTGGAGCCGCCAGCCGGCCGACATCGATCAGATGGACGATGAGTGACAGCGTTGCCGAGCTGTCCTTGCCGCCAGACCAGGCGATGCCCCAATGATCATGCGCTGGGCCGTATGCCTGCATGGATTGCAGCGTGAGATCGACCGCCTCATCATAGACGAGGCGCTTTGATCCTTCGAAAAGCGTTGGCTGAAAGGGCTTCACTGCACGGCCTCCGGCTTTCGCCTTGCGCGAGCCCGGTGTTCCAGCTTCGCGATGGCCATGATGGTCGGCTTGAGTTCAGCCGGTGCCGCGTCATACCGGCGGCCGGATTTGCCATTCAGTCGTGGCAGGAGCCCGATCGGGACCAGTTCCCAGTTCGCGGGATCGGTGTTCGACCGGTCGCTGTCGAGGCATTTGAGCACATGGCCTTCTGGCACCGGGCCGTGCGCCTTCTCCCAAAGCCAGCGATGCTTGTGGATTCGCCACGTCGAGGCGCCCGTCCACGGATTGGGCTGATCGGTGACGATCCAGACATAGCCATCGTCGTCGATCGATTCATGCCCTGGGCCACGATAGTTTTGCGGCAGCTGGCCCTTCTTGAACCGGGTCGCGGCCGAATTCGCGTTGAAGGGCATCCTCTTGCCCTTGTTGTGCGAAACCGCCCCTTTTTCGAAGTGTCCGCTGCGGCCGGTTTTCCAGCCCATGCGCTTGCGCAGGCTGTGCAGCTTGGCCGGCGTCGCATCGTCGCGTGCGAACGCTTGGCGAAACGCGGCGCACCAGGCGTTGATCTCCATCGTCGAATTGTCGCGCAACCACGCGATTTCTGCGGCAGTGTAGCGATTGTGCCGCCCGGCAAACCGACCGGGCGCGCGGCCAACCTTCCAGCCTTTGCGCTTGCGAAGCCCATGAAGATGACCCGCCGACACGTCGTCGCGGCCGAACTCGACACGGAAAGCCGCGTGATAATCGCTGATGATCATCGCGCGATTGGTCTGCAACCACGCCATCTCGGGGGCGCTATAGTGGATGCGACCGCCCTTCATTGGCCGCCCTCGACTTTCTTCTTGAAGTCCAAGACCGGCGCCGACGTCGCGGGCTCGGCCAGCATCGGCAGGTGCTTCATGAAGCGGTCGCCGTGCTTGGCAACTAGCTCGCAGGCCTGCAGGTTGAGGCGGGCGTTGTCGACGATCTTGTCGGCGATCTTGACCATGGCGTCGGTGCGGTCGACCTCGCTGGCGATGTGTTCCGCCGTAAGGGTTTCGTCGGCAAGTCGCTCGAGCTGCATGAACAGATGGTCATTCAGATCGGTCAGTCTGTTTTTCATGGTCATGTCCCCGCCTTCAGCCATGCGGCGAAGCTGGCGCGCAGCGCTTTCCACGCTTCGCTCGCCTTGCCGCCATCGTTCAGTTCTTTTCGTGATTGGACGCCGAGCAGCGAGCGCACCTTTTGCGCCACGCGATCGTCGGTCAGCGGCTTTTCCAGCCCGTGAGCCTCATGGAGGAACAGCTTGAAAGCCGCATCGTCCTTGCACTTCATCGCGCATTCGGCGGCGAAGTTCTTGACGTCTCGCGCCATCGGCTCGCCGGCCGGTTCGTTCTGCCGTCGAGGCTCCGGCAGCCCGCGCAACCGGCGGATTTGGAAGCAAGCGGCATCGAACAGCCGTAGTAGGAAAGCGACCGTCTCCGGCGCATTGCAGACGAAGTCGATCTCGTCGACTGTCGCTTCGTCGAAGCGCGCCAGCACGAATAGCTCGCCCATGTCGCCGTGCGATTCGACGTAAGCGCCGTCGGCGCCATGCACGCGCGTCCACACAGCAGGCTCGATCGTGGCCAGGGCGGCGCGAACGGCTTTCAGCCGCTCGGCATCGGGCGAGAGCACGGCGGCGTTCACGGCATCCGCCCGTGCTTGCGCATGACCCGGCCTAGAATTGTGCCTGCTCGTTCCAGGGACTTGCGCGCTGCGATCTCGCCCGCCCCGAACTTCGCCTGCGCCAGCCGGTCGGTGGCACTAGCCACCTGTCGGCAGGCCTCCATGATGTCGTCATCAGCCTTGCTGGCTTTCGGCTTTGCAGCCGGCAGCGCTGCAGCGAGCCGCTCGACTTCGGCCAACAGCATTTGGCGGACGACTGGTGCCATGGCGCGCGCCAGTGGATCGACACGTTGCCCGAGCGCGCTCACGTCTCGACCCCCATGGCGGCGAGTGCCGCCTCGTTTTCGGTAATGCGCAGCCTGAAGGCGGCGATCAGATCGTCGCGGATGCGCGCCTCATAGCCGGGCGTCAGGACAATAGCCGAAGGCCCGTTGCTTTCGCCGATCCGCAGGGTCAGCGCTTCGCCGCCGGCAAGCCGCGCCAGCATGGCGACGTTCTGGTCACGCGCATTGCTGATTAGCCGCGCTTTTTCGAGATCGGCGGCTCTCATTGGTCGAACTCGCCGCAGCCACGCCCGATCTCCCCTGGCTTTTCAGGCTTGGTGAATTGCTGCCATGGCACCCAGCCGCGCGGGCAATGGAAGCCCCATGTCCGCAGATTCGGCCCGGTCAGGAACAGCGTCCAGCAGGGGCCATCGACCAGTTCGATGCGATGTGCGGCCGACGCGAGGCGGAACTTGCGGTCGCCTGCTTGCCTTTCGACCCGCTGGTTGATGCCGCCGGCCGAGATGGTGTGTTCTAGATACCGGCCGTGCAGCAGGATCGATAAGTTCCACCACGGATGATCGTGCAGCGCCCGGTCATCGTCGGAGCGCATGAAATGATGGAGATAGATGTTGAACACGCGATTGCGTGGAATGATCCACCACCGCAGCATGTAGGGATCGGCCGCACCGCCGATGATCACGTCGGGCGGCCGTTTTCCCGAGAGCGCGATGATGCGCGGCGCAAGCCGCAAAATGATCGACTTAAGCATTCGTGGAAATTCCTGTTTCAGTGCTTTTCCCGTGAAACATCGCCCGCGCGCGTAATGCTCGCCTTGGGTGCTTGCGCGGTAGCGGCGCGCCGAGCGGCGGCCGATAGAAGGAGCGGGCATCGAGCCCTGCCCAGTCGCAGATGGCGAAGATTTTGCCGGCGGCGATGTCCTGCCCAGCCATGACGCGCGACAGGTCCGGCGAGGTCACGCCGATCTCGTCGGCCAGCGCCCGCCAGCCGCGCCCGTCATATTCCAGCATCGGCCGCAGTTTCCTGCTCAGGGCCAACGTGTCATAGGCGGCGAGCGTGCCGGAACGGATCGGGCGGCCACCCTCGCGCGCTGTCAGTTCCTCGGCGCGGTCATCCATGCGCATGCGCTTTTCCAGCGCCTTACGCAGGCGGGCCATGGCGCGGAGGATGGAGACGTCCGGGGTCATGCGCTAGCGCCCCAGACAACGGCGAAGACCAAGCCGGCACGGCCATTGACGTCCGGTCGGAACCATGCCATTTTGGCAGGTATTCGACAGGGGCAATTGTGCCCGGCGATGGAGGTCACCGAGATGGTTGAGTACGTTCCCGGCATGACGGTTGCGCAGTTGAGGGCGCAGATCGATGCGGCCAAGGCGCACGCCATGGATAGGTTTGAGAGCGATTGGGGAACGCGTGACATACGCGTTGTCATGGACGCGCTGTGCCGGACCATTCCCGGCAGCGCGAGCCCGGCCGATGCTGCCGCCAAGGCGCTGGCGATTGTGCGCCGATGAACGGCGAAGAATTCCGCAATACCCTTGACCGGCTTGGGCTCAGCATCGTTGGCGCGGCGCGCATGATGCGGGTCGGCGAACGCACGGCCAGGCGCTGGGCGGCCGGCGAGCAGGATATCCCCTACGTGGTCACTCTGCTGTTGCGACTTATGTTGCGGTTCGAGGTCAAGCCCGAAACGCTGGAGTGAGGCGTGCGAACGGTTCATTCCGCCGCCTCCACCAGGTCACTCTCGCCGATGCCCAGCATGTCGAACATGGTCGGCACAGCCAACTGCGCTTCGGCCTTGCGGCAATAGTGCGTGCCGTCATGGAAGTAGGTGGCGGAAAGCTCGGAGGCCTGCCCGCGCCGGCCCTTGAGGATCGCTCGATAGGGCACGGTCATCAGCCCGCCGAACGGGTCGTAGATGATATCGCCGTTGTTGGAATAGCGCTCGATCAGCCGGTCGACGATGTCGAACTGCAGAGGACAAACGTGCTTCTCCAAATTCTTGAACGCCTGCTCACCATTCAGCGTCAGCATGCGCACCACATCGGTCCAGATCGCCTCGTGCTTCGATGGCGGATCGAGCGTCATGTAGGTCTTGGAGAGTGAATCGCGCGCGGCCAGTTCCTCGCCGAGCTTCACATGCATTTCGAAATCGTAGATCGCCTCTTCGGAAACCTTCTGGAACAGCGCGCGCAGCGGCTTCGGTCCGAGCCGCACAAGTTCATCAGTGGTCAGCAACCTATCGCCGGATGACGGCCAGAACGCATGCGCGTCGAGCTGCCAGCGCGCCAGCGTGTAGCCGCTGGCCGCGACCTGCGGCCGGCGGTCGCCGTCGCTCCAGCGCTCATGGCTGCCGTCTGGCGCGATCACCAGCGGCTTGTCGTGCACAACAGGTTCGTCGGCATAGCCGCGGGTGAGATCGCTCTGCGGCCGGCGGAACAGCAGCACATATTCCGGACAGCCGACGCCCATCTTGGTGGCGTCCTTCATCATCTCGGAATAGGTCAGCCGATAGGTCTGGTTGTTTTCCTTCACCACGTCGGTGGCGATGGTGATCATGCCGACGAACTGAAAACCGTGCTTGAGGTAGTGGAAGATCGCCTCGGCATGGAACGGCGAGACGGTCGGCACGCCTTCGCCGGTCACCGAGCCGAATAGCACCCGGTCCTTGACATGGATGCAGGCCAGCCGGCCGGGCTTCAGGATCCTAAGCAGCTCCGGCGTCAGGAAATCCATCTGCGCCCAGAAATGGCCATTGTCGTCGGTGTGGCCGAAATCATTGTAGCTCGCCGTGTATTCGTAGTGGTTGGCGAACGGGATCGAGGTGACAATCTCGCCGATGCTGGCGCTGGCGGTCAGGCGCGCCTCGAGCACGGCATCATTATGCGCAATGACGAAGCTGTCGCCGCGCTCCTCGCGCCGCACGACGCCGATCGAGCGCGACAGCACGTCGTCGAGTGGGAGGCCGTCCAGCCCATAGCGGCGGATGATCTCGGCCATGCGCGCCATCAGCCGCTCATGCTCGGCCCATTTGCCTTCGAGGTTGCGGCGCACTTCGCGCTCGGCTTCCGAAAAGATGATGTCGATGCGGCATTCATGCGCCTGGCCGAAGCGCACGATCCGGTGCACCGCCTGGATGAAGTCGTGGAACTTGAAGCCGACGCCGACGAAGATCGCCCAATGGCAATGTTTCTGGAAATTGTTGCCGGCGCCCGACATTTCCGGCTTGGTCGCGAGGTCGCGGAACTTGCCGTCCTTGAAGCCGATGGCGTTCTTCTCGTTCGCCTCTAGGCCTTGCGTGCCATAGATCGAGCGCACGCCGGGCACCGCCGCCTCGATCGCCCGGCGTTCATCCTCGAGGTCATGCCACAGGATGCGGTGCGCCTCAGGATCCTGCGCGATCAGCTCCGACATCTTGGCGATCCGCGCCGCCAGGCTGTCGCGCTTGGCAGCACTCGCCTGCACCACGCCGAGCGCGGCGTTGCGCAGCAGCAGGCCCTGCCCGTCGCGATCCTCGCCGGCCGTCGAATGGTCGATCGGCACCTCGTGCCAGTTCACCGTCACCGGCGGCAGCACATAGCCATCGTCGGAAAAGCCGAGATCGGAAGGCGATTGCAGAAACACCGCCCAGCTGTGCACCCACAGCCAGAATTCATCTTCCTTATGCGGGAACAGCGTCAGGTCGCCGGCCTTTTCCGAATTGCGCTGGAAGAACCGCGTCAGCGCCTGGCCGGTGTCCATCACGCCGAGGAAGCCGGCATAGTGGATCAGTTCCTTGGTGCGGTTCGGCGACGGCGTCGCCGTGGCGACGAACTTGAAGCGCACCGCCTTGAACAGCGGCAGGAACGTCTGGAAGGTTTTTGTCCCATAGCCGCGCAGCACGGCCGCCTCGTCGAGGCTCGCCCCGACGAAGCGCGACACGTCGATCTTGCCGGCCAGCACGCTTTCGTAATTGGTCAGGTAGATCGTGTCTTCGCCTTCAATGCCGTCATCGCTCTGGATGAACTTCAGCTTCACGGCGCAGTCGCCGGCAAAGCGCTCTTCCGCCTCGGCGAAGAATTCGTGGCGCACGCCGAGCGGGATCACGATCAGCCGCAGACCAGGCGCGAACTGTCCGACCAGCCGCATCAGCTCGATCTGCATGAAGGTCTTGTGCAGCCCGAACGATGCGAAGATGGCGCGGCTGCCGCCCTTCAGCGCCCAGCGCACGATGGCCCGGCAATGCGGTGCACCGGCCGGGTTGATGTCGTCGAGCGCGACGTCGAACCCGTCCGCCTTGGCCAGTTGCATCTTGCCGCGCAGGAAGTCGAGATAGGGATCGTCGGGGAAGGTGACGGGCGCGTTCATGCCGATTCCTCGACACGCGAGAGGTCGCAGAGATATCCGGCCTGGGTGACGCGCAGGCGCCTGCGCTCCTGGTAGAACTCGACCAGCTCAGCGGCGGCGAGCTTGTTCCATGTCGCCCGCATCACCGGGGCGCGGTCGCCACCGGCGAGCAGCACCTGGTTGCGATCGAAACCCCCGTCACCATTGCGGTTGCGCAGCCATTTCAGCGCGGCAAGGCAGCTTGAGGTGACGGGCGCGTTCATGCCGGCACCCGCGACAGATAAAGCGCGGCCAACATCAAGGCGCCGCCAGTCGCACCGCCGAGTGTCCAGACCAGCTCAAGCTTCCAGTCGGAATTCTTCGTAGCAACGATGTTGAAGCCACAACCCAATGCCGAAAGCAGTCCGACGATGAAGATGGTGGCGATCATGCCGGCACCGCCTTTTCAAGTGCTGCGGCCTTCTGCAGCCTGTCGAGATCACGGCCGATCATTGCGTGTTGAACACGCAAGGCGGCGAGGTGCACTGCCAGTTCGTTCGAAGGGATTTCATCCGTCCGCTTCAGCAGACGACGCATCTCGAGGGCGTCGGCGCGGGCGAAGGCTAGGCATCTCTGGAATTCGCTCATGCCGGCACCGCCTTGCGCGGTCGGCGCTTCGTCGGAGGTGCAATGGGCTCCGCTTTTGGCGTGATCTCGGCTTCGACGATGGGCTGGAGCGCATCACGCCGCGCGATTTCGTCCGGGCTCAGATCGTCACGAGCCTTCAGCCGATTGAATTCGGTCCAATCGGCCAACGCATCGCTGAAGCCTCTTTTCTTGCAATCGACAACATTGACGGCATCGCCATCGGACGCGGCGTCTACCAACCGCCCAAGTTCGGCGAGACGCTTGGCACCGCCGACAGACAGTTCCCTGCCCGCCCAAATCAGGCCCCTTTCCTTGAGGGTTTCGAACAGTGGTCCGGAAACTGTGATGCCGTCGGCGACAGCGCCGAGCATCTTGAATTCGGTAAGCTCGGCGGCGGTAACCGATGCGCACCCGTCATCCGTTACTGCAATTGGCACGGCGTGCGGCGCTACAGGTCCGCCATCACCGACCGCCTCAGGTGTCGCCAGTTCCGATTCATTGCCCCAGACCTCCCAGCCTGGGCGCGCGCTGCGCGCGTTGAGTTCGATCTTCGGCGTGTTCGGCCAGTGCTTTTCGATCCACCCGGCGAAGACGTCCGGCTTGGCAGAATGCTTGGTCGCATCGGCCTCGATCGCCACATCGTCGACCCAGCTGTGCAGTTGGTCGCCCATTGCCGGGGCCACCGGGTTGCCGCGCGTGGCGATCAGCAGGATTTCGTGCTTGCCGCGGTTCCAATAGCCGGGCGCAATCTTCTGCTTCAGCCAGGCCCAGTGGCTGACATAGCGGGCATGCGCCTTGTTCGGCATCAGGTAGCCGGTTGTGGCGTCGCGCTCGATCCAGGCGAAGCCCCATGCGTCGAGAACGCAGATCGCCTCTACCAGCATCGGCGCCGTCGCCCACAGGAACAGCACGCAATCCTTGGCGGCGATCGCGCCGACGTCCCGCTTCATCAAGGTCAGCAGATCGCTGGTCGGATAGTGATTGTCCGGCGCGCGATCCATGCCGGTGTCGGCATTCCACGGCTCGAACTTCCATTCCGGATCGGCATAGATGATGCCGTATTTCTTCACCGGCAGCGCCACCTGGCGCGCGGCAAGCTCGATCTCGCGCTCGCCGCGGCGTTCCTTCTTTTCAGCCTGCACCTCGGCGCGGATCGATTTCACCGCCGGCGCGATGGCACGCTTCAATGCCGTGCGCGTCGGTTCGGAGCCGCTTGCGAGGATGTCCGTCAGCGCACGCTTGACGACATCCGGATCCTGCTCGATCGCGTCCCGTATCTGCCGCGATTCGAAAACCTGCTTGCGAGATAGCCCGGCCTCTTGCGCGGTAAAACCGTTCCCGTCCGGAACGGTTTTCGGACGTCCGCCCTTGGCAGCACCGGCAGGCTGCGCCGCATCATATTCGTCGGCCAGCCGGCGCTTGGCCATCGCCTCGATTTCCAGCGCGTCGGCTTGCGTGCGGTGCGTCGCGGCGATCAGCTCGTCATGCGCCCGCCGCGCCCTCTGCAGGCGCGCCGTGCGCTTGGCGGCATCATAGATGGTCGACGCCATTTCGGCGGCGGCCAGCACCTCTGCCGAAGTCTCCGCACGCGCCAGCGCTGCCGCCGCTTGACGAACAAGCGATGGCAGTGCCGACGGCGAGGCCGGCGCGATGGCGGATGACTTCGGCTTGGCGCGGATCATTGCTCCGGCGCACCTTCGAATGCAGGCAGGCCGGTCGCCTTGGCGACCGTTTCGAGGTCACTCTCCACCTGCTCGCGCAGGAAGAATTCCCAGCGATAGAGCTGGTAGAACCACATGACCTTGCCGCCGGCGACGCGATAGCGCAGCCGCGCCGGAATGCGCACCACCTCGCCGTCGACGAAAGCAGGCACCGACAGCATGAAGATGCCCGGCACCGTGATCGCCTCGCCCTTGGCGTTCTGATGCTCTTCCGCGAACTCCACCGTGCGCTCGCCCGTCTGCAGGCGAATGCCCTGCTTTGCGCGGGCGGCAACGAACACCTCGAGATAGCGCGACAGCGCAACGACGTCCGACGGCGTCGCCATCTTTTCGTTGAACAGCCTTTCGTATTCGCTGACCTCGCCGTCCGTCGGCGCGGCCAGTTCGGCGGCATGCTCCTCGAGGAAGGCGGCAAAGACTTCCTGTTCCATCGGCTTGGCGTTGGCGCCGACCCACGCCTTGAACTCTTCCGTCAGCGGGAATGCGTAGATGATCCGATGGTCGGCGGGACGGACGTCGGCATTGGCCGCATTGTAGTTCAGCACGGCGGTGAGCTTCGGCTCCGGCCATGCGCACTTTCCGAACAGCGCCGACTGGGCGTCTTTGTGGCGGTCGATCAGGGCGATGAAGCTTTCCAGCGTCTCGGCGCGCGCCGTGCCCTTGCGGCGGGCTTTGACGTCGCGGAACTCCTGCACCAGGCCTTTCAGCGACTTGAAGCTGGAAGTGACACGATCAAACGCGACCGGGATCTTCTCCGGGAGATCGTCACCGAGCCCGACCGTGTCCAGAATCAGGATCTCGGGTGCGGCTGCCTGTTTTGCCAGGGCCGTCACCAGTTCGATTGCATGCGGTTCGATAGGCACGTTCTGCTGCTTGTCGGCCATGGCCGTTTCCTTTCAGGGGTTAAGAAAGAGATCAGGAGGCCGCGGCTTCCTCGTCTGTGTCGTCATCCTCGCTTTCGCGCGAGGCAGCCGCGCGCGGCGCGCGGAACATGTCGATCTGGTTCGGGTGCTCGACAGAGAGCTGGCCGTCGACGGCCCAGAACGGCGTCTTCATGAACTTCACGGTGTCGGGCAGCTTCGATTTGGCGTCGGCCTTGATGTCGATGCGGCCAAGCTCATAGTCGAGCGTGATCTTGACGATGATCTCGGCCTTGCACTTGTCGGCCGGGCATTCCTCGACCGCCTGAATCGCTTCGTTCAGGAGCTTGTCGCAGTGACGTGAAAAGTCGCCACGCGAGAGCAGGCCAAGCATTTCACGGAAGGTGCGCAGCACGCGGCTCATGGTCCGGTCCTTTCTGCTGTTTGAGAAAATTGCTCTTCGGCCGTAAGCCGCTCGCGAACACGAGCGCCGAGCCATTCGACGTCATTGGCGAGGCTTCGCGCGTTACCGTCGTCGCCTTCGCCGCGCATGATCTTGGCGAGGAAGTCGAGCGTCACGGCGGCGAGCGAGAGCCGGTCCTTGAGAGGCAGGTTCATCGCTCAGCTCTCGCCGATGACGCGGTAGGTTGCAGACGTGCCCATCTTGCCTTTGCGCACCGTCTCCAGAAGGCCAGCCTCGATCAGCGCCAGAACCAGCCGGCCGGTCGATGCATGGTCGCAGCCGATGTCTTCGGCGAGCAGGGTCTGGAAGCGCTGGACGTGGCCATTTTCCCCGGCATGGACGCGAAGCGCGCACCACAGCTTCGCGGCCATCAGCGTGACGTGATGGCACTTGCTGAACTCCACGGCATCGAAGCCGGCAGCATCGAAAGAGGCGAGCTTGGTCGCATTCGGCCTGGCATCGAGGATGGTCTCGAAATGCCGCTGCACGAACGCCGTCACGCTGATGCCGGCCTTGCGCGCCGCCGCTTCGATCCTGGTGCTGGTCGCACGGTCGCACCTGACCGAATACCGGTAGACGGCATCGGCACGCTCGGCTTCCTTGAATCCAAAGCCGCCCATCAAAACCCCCGCGGCGGCACGAACAGGCAGATCGTCTTGCCGTCATTGGCGCCGGCGACCGAGCACCAATGGAACTTGCCGTCGGGGCTCCGCCTGACCTTCGGATCGGTCATCGCGATCAGTTCGCCGGTGGCGCGAATCTCGTAGCCGCGTGCGCCCTCGACGATGTCGGCGTCGGGCACCTCGCGGCAGTCATAGCCGGAGCAGCAGGCGAACGGATAAGACCAGCCTTGCGGCTTGGCGACGGTCGGCAGCGCATCATGCGGGAAGGCGACGTCGCTGCCGAAGATCATCGGCCAGGCTGCGGCGTAACCCGCCGCGAGAATGCCTACCGCGAGAATTGTTCTGACGCGCATCATTTTGTCCCACCCTGTTTGCGCCATGCCTTGAGGATCGTCGTAACCAGCGACAGCCTGACGCCGGTGGCGGTCGAGATCGCCTCCGCATCGCCCTGCCCGGCGCAGGCAAAGACCAGCGTCACCTGCCGGTCGAGTTCGGCATCGCTCGCCGGATCACCGCGCTCCTGGCCGATGCGCGCAGCGAAGGCGGCGTCGAACAGCAGCTTCGCGTAACCGGTCGGCGACATGCCTTGCGAGCGGGCACGCTTCGTCACCGCATCGAAGACCTTCGGCGACACGGCGAAGGCGAACTGCTTGCGCTCTATGGTGTCGGGCGTCATGCGGCCCTCGCCGAGAAGCCGGCATAGACGCGTGCGGAATGGTGCGCGCAATAGGAAGCGCCCTCGCCCGTCACCTCACCGCAGAACAGATGCAACTCGCCGGCCGGCGCATCGTTGACCGCAAAGCGGCACTGGTTGGAACCAAGCTCGGCCAGCGGCAGTTGCCGGCTGCCAACATCATATTTCCTGGGACTGATTACCGGGCGCGGGCGCGGCGCCGGAGCTTCGGCGTAGAGATGGAGGCAGGCCGGATCGGGTGACGTTTCGCCCACGCTCTGCACGAACAGTTTTCTCGGCAGATAGGCCGTGTGCCCGACGGCGCGCTGCTCTGCTTTTCGCGTCAGTGGCGAATGCGGCACGGCCTTGAGCAGAGCCGCTTGCTTTTTGCGCTTGTGCAGCGGCGGGCGTGAGCCGCCGGCCGCACGTGCAAAGCCAATTGCCTTCAGGTCCTTGTTGCGATGGACAATGCCGACGATGGCATTGCGGCTCACGCTTTCCCGGCGAAGCTCCGAAAGCCGCACGGCGATGCGCGAGGCCGCGTCGCCGTCGCGCAGCCATCCTGCAATGGCGGCAATCTCCGCCGCCGAATAGCCGCTGCCGATGCTCGTCATGCCGCCTCCACCTTCGCTTCGATCGCCGCGATTGCCTGGCGAAGGTCGGCGAGCTCGTTCAGGATCCGTTTCTTTGCCGCCGGCGTGATCGTCTGGTCGGCGATGCCGGCCATGATCGCCGACACCGCTTCGGAGGCCTCGCGATGCAGGCGCTGCAGATCGTCGAGGTCGAGGTTTTGGCCGGTGCCCTTCTGCTCAGCCTTGACCAGGTCGTAGCCTTGCAGGGCGGCGAGCGTACGCGTCACCGCCGGATCGCCGGCCGCGAGCTCGAGGTCGAGCACCACGTCGATACCGGCATGCCGATCGTCTTCGTGTGGCGCGATGTAGCGCGACAGCATCGTGGCGTTGACCCGCGTGACCGTCTCGGCGAGATTGCCCGCGCCGATCAGGTCGATGACGCGCGCCACCGCCATCTTCAGGCTGTGGCGCTGCTTGTCGGAGGATGAGCGGGACATCAGCGGCCTTTCCCAAACCGGTTGAGGCCGGTGCGGTCGAACGCCGGCACTTCGTGGAAATCGTCGGAAATGCTATTTGCGTGACGCTCGCCCGCCTCGGATTCTATCTGTCGGGCAAGCGAGGGAATCCCGATGGCTTCGGCATACACACAGATGGCGCGGGCGATGATCTCTTCGGCGGGCAAGCCCTTGGCGGTGACCGCCAGATTGAGGATCAGCGCCACCGCCGGTTTCAGCTCGATGGAAAGGGTGACCGCGCCGGAGCCGGAAGAGGCAATCTTCAACTCCGGCGCGGTCTTATCCTGCCCCGTTGCGGCGCAAGGACAGGATTCTGTGAAATGGGAAAATGCCGCCGAAGCCGGGAGGTCTTGGGCTTCGGCGGCAGCCGCGTTCTCCTGGGAGGGAGAGGAAATGGCGGGGAGGTCAGCCGAAGCCGCCTCCCCTTCAAGGCGGCCCTCACGATCCGCAAGCGTCCTGCTACCTATGCCGGCAAGGGAGGCTTCGGCTTGCGGACCCGCCCCCAGGGATGGCTCATCGTTGATCGAGGGCCTCTGTGCATTCGAGAAATCGGCGCGCCGCGGCACAAGACGTTCGGTGAAACTGATGCCAGCAAGCCGCTCGCCATCTGCGAGGACCGCGCCGGTGGCGAGGGGCGCCTTCATGGCAGCACCTCGATGGCGTCGCCATTAGATTGGATGATGCGCGAGCCCGCAAAATGGTTACGGCTTAAGGTTACCGATCGGTTTCTGTGGAAGAAAACGGCACCGTGGCGCATTTTACGATGATGGAAGATGCGGCACCAAAGGCGGCGGGAGCCGGAGACCGAGTTCATGCGGCCTCTCCGTTGACGGCTGGCCCAAAGACATCGGGTCGAATTTCGTGGCGAGAGATGCCGGTGATGCGTTCAAGCTCCAGAACTTTTTCCGGGGCAACCTTCCGGGAACCCGCCTCGATTCGTGACCATTGGACGTTGCTCACGCCGATCAGATGGCCCGCCTCTTCCGTGCTTAAGCCGCTCGCTTTCCGCCAATTTCTGAGCTGTTCCATTGCGCGGATGTACCATCATGGTAATTCACGCGCAAGATCAAAATTACCAAGTTGGCTGAATACGCCGCTCAACCATGTTGGTAAGTTCAGCCATGGTCGCTAGGATCAAACTTGACGAGGCCCCAGAGGCCAAAATTTATCTGGCAGAGTGGAGGGAGACGAAGTTCCCAACACAGCCGGCGCTCGCTGAGGCTATGAATACTGCACCTGCTACGGTGTCGAGGATTGAGACCGGCGAGCGCGACTGGGGCAAAGGGTATCTGGAAGCCCTCGCCTACTTGGTGGGATGCCAAGTACCCGATCTATTTTACCCGCCCAATGTTGCGCCTGAAAGACCAGAAGCACAGGACAGTTTCTGGCCGCTTTTCGAGAGGCTAGAAAGCCTTCAAGGCACCGAGCGCAAACGGATGCGAATGTTGATTGAGGCTAACTTGCAATTCGCCCTGGCCGAATAAGGGCGAACTCCGCATCGTGATCGACGTGACATATCCATGTTCCACCGTGTAACGCCGTCATTGATTCTGCCAGCGCAGCTGCTTGCAGCCTAATTTTCTCATGCAGGTCAGGTTCCGGCGTCGCTGCCAGTGGCGCGACCGCTGCGCTCGCAAACATCCCCGAGAAAACTGCACGCCTGCTGAAGGCCGATTTTGCCACGCCCGATCCCTAACCCCTTTTTATTTATGTGTTGTGTGAATTAGTAAAGGAATTCTGCCCGGTGAGAGCCAGAACTTCTCGCTCGTTTGTGCCGATTTGGCACGCATGTACGATTATAACCATTGATGATCGATCACCAGATCATTTCAACTTGTAACATTACCCTGTGGATAACGGGGAAAAGGTATAGCATGAGTGGGGTATTTATAGCGGGCGTGGACCTATTTCCGGTTGCATGCCTTTCGTCCATAAAACGCGGCATGCCGCCGCAAGAACGCCTGACAATCCATATCCGCATATCGCCTTCTCTCTTGAAGCGCCTGAAAATGTCAGCGGCCGAGGCCGATCGCAGTATGAACGCGGAAGTCGCAGCCAGATTGGAGCGTTCTTTTGGGCCAGATGATGCGGATCGGCTTGCTGTGGTAAAGCTTCTGACTGATGCCTTGTCTATCCTCGATAGGGGCTCATAGGGGCACGGCTCTGGAACCATTACGGTTGACGCTACGCTGCATCATGGAAAATTCTCAGTCTGACACTAGTCGTGCCAGTCAAGTGCACCGACGGCAGGAACGGCGACGCTTACCCGTGTGATGGCGGCCCAAATCAGCGGCGAAGGAACACTCGCGCTGACCAGCGGTGAGGTTAGGCGCTTTGTCTACTCGTCTGTCGGCGAGCCATAAGCGTACCGTGTTGGTAATTTTCCGCTTGCGCCAATATACCAACATGGTAATGTCGCTCTCACCAAGGCACGTGCCTTGGCTGAGAGGACAGCATGGAACGCGTTTCAGCCTTTGTTCCTGGTAATACCGCCGAGCGCCTGATCGCGCTGGCGGACGCCTCGCCCAAGGTCTTCGACTGGGTATCCCTGCAACTGAAGGCAGGGCGCAAGCCGTCGGAGATCCTCGCTGATCTTGAGCGGTCGCCATCCTTGGCGGAGGCCCGCTGATGGCCTACCGCAACAAGTATCTTGTACGTGCCGTCCGCATGCTACGCGAGATGCATGACATGGGCTTTACGGTCGAGATCATCGCCGAGATAGCGATGGCGGGCCGGGAACCCCACACACATTCCCCAGAGGGTCGTGAGACAGTCAAACGGGTCTACCTCGATTCGCTGCCGCCGGAGTTGCGGCAATGAAATCGTCCCGTATCACCGATCCTCATGGCGGTAGGAGCGTTTCCGAATGGATAGGCTCGACACCCGACGCAACGGTTCCCGACTGGGTGCGTGATCGCATCTTCGTTCGCGCCGGGCGCCGTTGCCATATTTCCGGCCGCAGGATCCGGCCCGGCGAAGGCTGGCAGATCGAGCACATCAGGCCGCTGTCTCTCGGCGGCGAGCATCGCGAGAGCAATCTTGCGCCGGCGCTGAACCTGTACCACCAGGCCAAATCGTCGATTGAAACCGATCTCCGCGCCAAGGCCGACCGCCAGAGGCGCAAGAACGACGGCACATGGCCGAAGCCTGTCCGCCCGCTGCAATCGCGCGGCTTTCCAAAACAACACGAGGAGCAACGCTGATGCCGACGTTCCGCATTCATTTCGCCGACGGGACAAAGGTCCACGTCGACGCCGAAACCGCAGCTGAGGCCAGGAAGAGGGCAGAGCGTACGCGCATCGGGATCATCACCAAGGTGAAGCTGGCTAGCGATCTCCAATTTCCTTCGACCACGCTCGCCTTTGCGGTCAGCTTGATGTTCGGCCTGACCTTCTGCGCATGCTGGATGGGAATCCCGGCATGACCGCGCGCGATGCCATTGACCGCCTGAACCGCAGCCGTTCGCAGATCCGAGGCGAACTGCCAGACCGCGCACCGCTCGACCACTTCGAGCGCATGTTCGACGATGTCGAGTTCGAAGAGCTGCCGCCGCTGGGCGCCCGTCCGCTCTGGGACTTTCAGGCAAAGTTCCTGATCGTCCTCTTGATGGCGGCGCTGATCGTTGGCGCCATCGGCTGCTGGCCGAGGCTCGGCTGATGAACGCCCGCCTCAATCGCACACCGCCCCGTGAACTGATTTCGGTGCCGCCGCACGGCAACAAGCAACTGATCTGCGACCAGTGGCCGGAATGCATGTGCCGCGGCGACTGCCCCGACGATACGGTCAGAAGTCCAGTCGCCTCAGGCATCCTTGCCGTCCTGATGATCGCAGTGGCCCTGATCATCGCTGGCCTGTTCTATGTGGGGCTGCGCTGATGACTAGGCTTGGTCCACGTCCAACACCAGGCGAGCAATTGGCCGACGCCATCAACATGGCGAACCGCCTATTCCCCGGCAAGCATTGGTTGTTCGCCAAGGGCCGTGTCCGGGTTGATGAGCCGCTCTACGGCTTTCGCGTTTTTGAGCCTGGCAACACGGAGACGGTCGTCGCTGAAAGCGAACATGACGATCCCATCGAATGCGTAATGATGGCTATCGATGTCGGCCGGTCAAAAAGGAGGCCGAGATGATGAAGGCCGCCATCATCCTAGCGTTGCTGTTCCTGTCGGCTTGCACGACGACCGAGCCGCACGACTTCGCCGCCGAGCAGCTCGGCGCGCTCGGCCCGCTGCTGAAGGGCGAGCGGCCATGAGTGCGGCGAGCGATCTGCACGATCTCCTGTCCGGCCGCTTCGTCCGCGAAGTCATCGGTCCCGCCATCAAGGGCGGCGCGACCTATGCGGAGCTGATGGTCCTCTTCGAGACCGTCCAGTTCGGCATGATGGAGGTTCTGCACCGTCACTACGAGCTGGCGCCCGCCACCGCAGTCAGCCTCTGCGAGGAAAGCCTGCATAGCGCCATCGAACGCTTTGCCGGCGCCAGGAACAAGGATGGCGCCCGTGGCTGAATTCCCCCCATCCCAGTCCACCGAAGCGAGCTTGCCAGGTGAGGTGCCCGGCAAGGTCGAAATGTTTGAAGGCCGGCTTCAGACCGTGGTCGATGCCGCGCGCACCGGCTGGTGGCGCTTTCATCAGCGCTACGACCGCGACAGCTACTGCGACAACCCGGGAAGGGGTTACTGATGGCAACACTGGAAGAGAAGCTGGTCTTTGCCGTGTCCCCGACCGGGCAGGGCGATGGCGTTCCGCTCCTCATCGTCGGCGTCCCGGCCGGCGCATGGGAGTACATGAAGGACGGCAAGACGCACCACTTCGACCTGACCAAGGCCGGGGTGCCAGTGAAGTTGCTGTTCTTCGGCGCCGCCACTCACGCCGCGGCGATGAAAGTCATCGACGACGCGATGAAGGCGAGCGGCACCGCCTATCTCGACGAGCGCCGTACCGACTTCTCAATCAAGCCGAAGCGGGGTGGCGGCAATGGCTGACCACTTCAACGGCCACATCAATCGCGAGGCTTTCGAGAAGGTGCTGCGCGAGGCTTTTTCAAACATCCCGCCGGAGGCAAAGGCAGCGCCTGTTTTGGCGTGCCAAGCCCGTGCGGTCGAAGTTTCAGTCCAGTTCGCTCTCTTCATCGCGGACGAACTGAATGCCGGCACCAGCGCCACCGTTCTTCTCGATGCCGGATCGCGCGTGATCGGCGGCATGGTCGAGAACTTCGCACGCGGTTTCGCCGCCGATGCGGGCGAGGACATCCTCTCAATCATCCTCGAGCGCGTTCGATGGGCGACAACGTCGGACGATGACGATTTCGAAGTGTCCGTGAAGCGTCCGCAGGTCAAAGGCGGAAGAGCGTGATGGCTGACAAATCCGCAATCGAATGGACCGACGCGACGTGGAATCCGATCACCGGCTGTTCGATCGTCTCGCCGGGCTGCACCAACTGCTATGCCATGAAGCTCGCCGGGACGAGGCTGAAGCACATCGACAGCCGCAAAGGTCTCACCCGTGAGACCAAGGCCGGCCCGGTCTGGACCGGCGAGGTGCGGCTTAACCGGCAATGGCTTCATCAGCCGCTCGAGTGGAAAAAGCCGCGCCGCATCTTCGTCTGTGCCCATGGCGACCTGTTCGCCGAGAACGTGCCGGACGAATGGATCCTCGACGTATTCACCGTCATGGCCGCCGCCGACCATCACACGTACCAGGTGCTCACCAAGCGACCAGACCGCATGTGCGAGTTCCTGTCGCGCCGCGATCTGCTCAATGACATCTACGCCAATTGGTACACTTTCACCGGCAAGCCGGCGGAAGTCTACTCATGGCCGCTGCACAATGTCTGGTGTGGCGCTTCGGCGGAAGATCAGACGCGATACGACAACCGGCGCCGCTGGCTCGACGAGACGCCTGCGGCGGCGCGCTTCTGGAGCCTTGAGCCGCTGCTCGGCCCGATCGAGATGAATATCCAGTTCGTCAAGCCGGACTGGGTCATCGTCGGCGGCGAGAGCGGCCACAACGCCCGGCCCATGCATCCCGCATGGGCGCGCTCGATCCGCGACCAGTGTGCTGCCGCCGGCGTGGCGTTCTTTTTCAAGCAGTGGGGAGAATGGATGCCCGTCAAGGTCGTTGACGATGGCGACGGGCCTTTCGGAATAGGCGACGGCGCGGACCCCTTGCACGCATATCCGAACGTCCCGGTTTATCCCGCGCGGAACATAGACGGCCAGGACATGTGGCGCGTCGGAAAGAAGCGCACCGGCCGGCTGCTCGACGGCATCGAACATAAAGCCATGCCGGAGGGCGATTTCTCATGAGCGACTGGTTCAAGCGCACCCGCATCGCATGGATCGCCGAGATGGTTGAGATTTACGGCTTCATCAACCGTGAGCATATCCAGACCAAGTTCGGCGTTTCGACGCCGCAAGCATCTTATGACCTTCGGGACACGATGGCCGCGCTACCGGGTCTAATCGTCTACAACACCAGCACCAAGCGCTACGAGAAAGCAGACGATCGCATCCCGAACGATGCCGAAAAGAAGGCGCAGGGCGCGCGTTGCGGCTGTCTCGGGGCCGATGACTACTGCGTCTGCCAGAACCTGCCGGACGCGATCACCAAGCACGAGCGAGCCGCCGCCATGCCGGAGGCACGCTGATGCCGAACATCCTGTTGGTGACCAACGCCGGCCACGGCGAAACGATGGTTCCATCCGGCGCGCTGTTGAAGCCGGGCGATATCTTGAACATCCACAATTCCGAGGATGACAGTCAGCGCCCTGCGAAATGCGTAGCCATCGCGCCGGCCGGCGTTCCTGTCGAGTATGCCATCGCCGACCAGACCGGCACCGCACGGCCGCTGATGATCACCAAGCCACGGCATCGTGAGCCGCTTTACGTCCTCGAATGGGAGGGCCGTCAGTTTCTGGTCACCCACGCAAAAATCCGCAAGGGCCTTCAACGCGCCGAGAGCGCAGGGCTCAACGCCACGGAGCCTTCATGATGACGCCGACCCAGATTGAGCTCGCGCGCCACGCGCTTGGCTTGGACGGCCGCCGCCGACAGTCCTATCGCAACTATTTCGTGACGGGCGAAGGCTGTCACGAGCACACCGAATGGATGGCCATGGTTTCGGCAGGCTACGCATGGCGCCGGGCCGGAACACCACTGACTGGCGGCTCTGACCTGTTCCGCCTCACCAGGGCCGGTGCCAAATTGGCCATCGAACGGGGAGAAAGTCTTGATCTGAAAGACTTCCCGACGGTGCCGTCGTGAGCGTCTATGTTGACAACGCCAGGCATCCCTTCGGCCGCCTGCTCATGTGTCACATGTGGGCAGACACCCGCGAAGAGCTGTTCGCCATGGCCGACCGGATCGGCGTGCAGCGCAAATGGTTGCAGCGCCCGGCCGGCATCGGCGTCGCCGGCATGGATGCATCCTGGGAGCACTTCGACATCGCGCAATCGAAGCGCGCGATGGCGATCGCCGCCGGTGCGATCGCGACCGACAAATACGGCCCGGTTGAGCACACAGCGCGCATGGCCGGCAATCAGAAGAAGCTCGAGCAGATCGCACGCTGCCGGGCCCTAGGCTTCGGTCAATCCGAAGGGGACCTATTGTGACGATCGAGAAACACTCCGGCCTTCAGCAGATCGTCTGCGAATGCGGCGAATCGCAGAGCCGAACCTATCAGGCCGACGAGTTCGACGTGATGGTGTCCGACGCGCGGCGTGAAGGCTTCGTCATCGCCAAGGTCGCCGGCGAGTGGACGCACACCTGCCAGGACTGCGCTCGGCCGGCGCGAGCGCAAAGGAAGCTGCTGTGATCGATCTCCCCGACCTCGCCATTTCCGTCCGTCAGCCTTGGCCATGGGCAATCCTGCATGGCGGCAAGGATATCGAAAACCGCGACTGGCCGACGAAGATCAGAGGCCGCGTCTGCCTGCATGCCTCCAAGGGCATAACACGTGACGAATACGAGGATTGTCTGGCGACCATCCATCACGTCAGCCTCACGCATCCCTTCACGCCTGGCTTGACACTGCCGGCATTCGAGGAGCTGCCGCGCGGCGGCATTGTTGGCACGGTCGAGATCGCCGGCTGTGTCGCCGACAGCGCCAGCCCGTGGTTCTTCGGTCGCTATGGTTTCGTGCTGCGCAACGCCGAACCGCTGGACGAATTCATCCCTGTCAAGGGCGCCCTCGGGTTTTTCAGATGGCGCGACCAGATCAGCGCCACGCCGACAGCGAACACTCCGAAGCAGGGCAGCCTGCTTTGACCTATCCGTTTCTGACCCAGGAGAGAAACCTATGGAAGTAGCCACCATCAAAGGGGCAACCCACAATCCCGGTGCTCCGGCGAATTGGACGCCGTCCAATGGGCCGTGCGGCACGCTGCCGATCCTCTATCGCAAGGATTCCTACGGCAATCCGGAATGCGTGAGCGCTTGGAGACCGAGTCCTGAAGAGATCAAGACCCTCAGCGAAGGCGGCTTCATCCTGCTGAAAGTGGTCGGCTGGCAGGTGCCGGTGTGGATATCCGTCGCCGACAAAGATGCGGCCACCACTGGGTGAGACCCGGACAGCACAAATCAAGGAGGCCTGCGAGTATGAGCGAGACCCCGAAATGCGAGCTTTGCGGCGAGCCTATGCCGGCCGGCGAAGAGATGTTCAAGTTCCACGGCTACAGCGGAAATTGCCCGCGGCCGCCGCTCCCGACCATCGAATGCCACGGCCTCGACACACAGGAGCGTGTTTGCTTCTACGAGCAGGATTTCTATGTCCTGTCGAATTTCTCGGCGTTCACCATCATGTGGGAGTGGACGCCGCGCGAAGGATTGGTGCGCTTCGACACGTCGGAGGCCGTCTATCATTTTATGAAGTTCAAGGCGAACGTGCCGACTGCCCAGCAGTTTCAGCTTATGGAGCGTATACGGAGCGCCCCTTCCGCCCACGACGCCTTCAAGCTCGCCGAACGCAACAAGCATCTCCGCCGACATGATTGGGATGACGTGAAGGTCGACGTCATGCGCGATATCCTTCGCGCTAAGGCTGATCAGCACGAATACGTGCGCCGCAAGCTGCTGGCGACCGGCGATCGCGAGTTGGTCGAGAATTCATGGCGCGACGACTTCTGGGGCTGGGGTTACAACCGCGACGGCAAGAACATGCTCGGCAAACTGTGGATGGAAGTGCGGGCCGAACTCCGCGCCGCTATCAGCAGGGCCGAAGGTAGGCCACACGTCTGATGGGCAGCTCCTTCACAAGTAAACCCGTCCGCCTTCGCCTCTCACGCGCCAAGGGTTTCGATCTGCAACTGCACTCCCGATCGTTCAACGGCCTCGACGCCGTCAACGTCGCGCGGCCATCGCTTTTCGGTAATCCATTCAAGGTCAGCGCCAGGCACGACCGCGCCTATGTCGTCCAGCTATTCAGCCAAATGGCCTGCTGCTGGGACTGCCTGATCCCGGATCCGTCGCCTCAGGAACAGGCTAAGGCGCGGCTCGCCATCTTCCGCAACATCGGCAGTCTGACCGGGAAGAACCTCGCCTGCTGGTGCGCGCTCGACGGCAAGCCGTGTCATGCCGACGTCCTGCTCAACATCGCCAACGATCCCGAACAACTCGTCAGTCGGCAGCGCTTTGCCACCAGATGCGAAGAGGTTTCACCATGACTACGAAAGAATTCCCGACATGCGACGTTCTGTCGACCATCACCGGCATATTGATGGGCCCGATCGGCGGCGTCTATGAGGTGCTGAACTTCATGACCGGCGAGGACGTGTTTACGCATCAGATACCGCGCATCAGCCGTGAGGCAACGCCGGTGGTGCTGAAGATGCATCCCGAGCTTGAAGCGACCATCACCGAAGCCGAGCAAGTCACGGAAGACAATTACCTCACGTGGTTGGCGACGTGGGAGGAGCGCTACGGAAAGTCGATCACCGTCCCGCAGATGACGATCGCCGAGCACGAGCGCATAGACCCACTGTCCGAACTGGCCGAGAAGGTCTCGCCCGACAAGATCGCGGTGGTTTCGCCATGACCACGCCAACGCAAGACATACTTGACGGCATCACCGCTGACATCGAATTGCTGCGGATGGCCGTCGAAGCTGACGACCCAAAGGCCGAACTGAGGAACAGGCTTGACGATGTCCGATCTGCGATAGGGCGGTGCCGCGCCACTCTCACCAAATCCAGCCCGGTTGAAGCTGTGGCGGTGAGATTTGGTGAAAGTGCCATGGCCTGCACTTCAACAGGAGCCGCCATGAGCGCTCCCTATCCCAATGCAGCCATGGATGTCGTTGTGAAATTGCTGATGAACGAATGGCGCTTGTCGCGAGAACAGATCGCCAATCTTGCGGCCGATATCCCTGGCGAATGCGCTAAATCCGGTTGCAAGCAATTCGAAAACAACTGGTGCTCCTGCTCCAATGATTGCGCACTGGTGCAATCATGACCTGCCCGACAATCGAAGAGGCAATTGAACGTCTGCTCGACGCGTCAGCTGCGGTCGCCCACGCTGAAGGCATCTATTCCGCTGGTGCTCGTCGCGAACTGGACAGGGCGTTGGCTGCGGTCAAGGGCATCTCCTCTGGGGGCGCAGGAGACCCGGTGGACAGGGCCGACGTTCTTCAAGAAATGGTTCATAGCTATTCACAAGTCATCAGTGCCAAACAACGTCGCATCGACGCGCTCGTGGCTGCGCTTGAACCGTTTGCCAACATGCCGATGCCGGAACAGCATGGCGAAGCGCGCGAACGCATACACAAAGCCCGCGCCGCACTTGCGCTTGCGCGCGGGGCAGAGCCGGAGGAGCCGACCGAGGCGATGAAAACCGCCGCCCTGAATGCGATCCCAATGGACAAATACATGGAAATCGGTTCGCGGCTCAGCAACGTCACCCTGAACACAGACGAATGCGCAACAATATATCAGGCCATGGTCACTGCCGCCATCGCAGGAAACCCCTCTCTTCCCTCTGGTGGGGAGAAATCGTCATGAGCGCGCCATCGGACTTGATCGCAGAAATGCGGGCCGACTTGGAATTTACTGACGAACGATACCTTGGCCGCTGCTCCTCCGACAACATCCACATCCTTATAGACCACATAGCCAGCCTCGAAGCCGAACGGGAAGCACTGAGAGAGGCGCCGTTTGCGAACCGCGCGTTTATCTTCGAAGGGCTAGAGGATGACTGGTTCTGCCAACCATCGGTCCAAATCAAGCACCTGCGCGCCGCCCGCGCTCTCCTTCCCCGCCAGGATCGCCTCTCTGGAAAGGGAGAGGGCAACCCGAACAGCGACCCCATCTGCCGGCAGTGCGCAACACAGGAGCACGGATCGCCTCCGCTGCCTGAGAAATGCGTATGCGGAGATCACCCCGCCGGTAGGAAAGGACAGTCGTGAGCGCGCCATCCGCCTCCGAAGACGACACGCCGATGCGGCTCCAGGAAGCATGCGATAGGTTCTTTGGGGGGCGGATCACGCCGAAGGCCTTGCGCGCCGAAGCCCGCAAGGGGAATTTGACAATCGAGCAGATTGCCAACAAGGATTTCGTCACACCGTCCGCAATCAGGGAAATGCGACTCAAATGCCGCGTCGAAAAAGCCCGCCCCGCATCGTCCCAAGGCTCGACCGGGACGGGGTCAAGCGGCTCGTCATCCGCGACGGGTCCGTTTACAAGCGAACGGGATGCCTTGTTGGCGAAACTGATAGCGCGGCGGAAAAGCTCGCGGAATACATCGGGCAAAAAAAGCAAAAGCCCGTCTCCGTCGAACGTGGTCCCGATCACATCGCATGCGCCGCGGCGCTAGATTACTATCTCGCAGCCAAGCAGGCGAGCAGCGACGACACAGGGCCGCTTGAAGGCCGCATCGCATTCCTGACCTTATTCTGGGGCGACAAGCCGCTGTCAGCGGTCGACGGCGAGACCTGCCGCGAATATAGCGCCAGCCGTAAGCATCAAGCAGCTGCACGCCGCGAGCTCGAGGATCTTCGTGCGGCGGTCTACATGTTCTGTAAAGAGAAGCGGCTGAACTTCCGGCCCTATTTCGACCTGCCAGACAAGCCCGTCGCCCGCGAGCGCTGGCTGACGCGGCAAGAGGCGGCCGACCTTCTGCGCGGTGCGCTCCGGCTGCGGCGCGCCAGGCCGAAGACCTATGAATGTCTGCCGCGCTTCATCTTGATCGGCCTCTACACTGGCACCAGGCACGCCGCCATCCTCGATCTCAACTGGAACCGTGGCCCGGCTGGCGGCTGGCCGGATCTTGACGCCGGCGTGCTCTATCGGCGCGGCGAGCGCGTGCGCGAAACAACCAAGCGCCGGCCGCCAATGCGGCTGCCGCGCCGGCTGATTGCGCATCTGAAACGATGGAGACGGAAAGACGGCGGCAAGGGTCCGGTGATCCATGCCAAGGGCGGCGAGCCGATCGGCCTTATGCGCAAGTCGTTCGATGCCGCCCGCGTCGAGGCCAAGCTCGGCGAGGAGGTCACGCCGCATATCCTTCGCCACACCCGGGCGACCTGGTTGATGCAACGCCGGGTGCCGATCTGGGATGCCGCCGGCTCGCTCGGCATGACCGTCAAGCAGATGGAATCGACCTACGGCCACCATCATCCCGACTTCCAGCAGGCAGCCGCCGATGCCTACTGAAGCGCCCCAAAATGCTCGTTTCTGGGCGCATAGCTGGGCGCACGGGACGCCTGACTACCTCCAAGCGAAGCAGACAGCATTGAAATCATTGAGATAAAATGGTGGGCGATGACGGGCTCGAACCGCCGACATCTTCGGTGTAAACGAAGCGCTCTACCAACTGAGCTAATCGCCCGCTCCGGGCCGGACCTTTAAGCAGTTAGGACCGGCTTCGCAAGGCCAAATGAGCGGCCAGTGGCTTGGCCGGGAGCCGGTTTCGGCAACAAAGTTCGGCTTGTCAAAAAACCTTCTGCTGTTTGCTGTTATGCTGTCCGGGTCCGCTTGACACCCGGTGGCTTACCCCTTATCCACCGCCCCAACGACGAACACGGCTGACACGTGCTCGTCCATGCGCGGGTGTAGCTCAGTTGGTTAGAGTGCCGGCCTGTCACGCCGGAGGTCGCGGGTTCGAGCCCCGTCACTCGCGCCATTTCTCCTTTGGGGTCACGTCCCCTGGTGTCGGAGAAATGTCGACGTTGATTTGTCAAAAACCGTCGTCGTTCATGATGTAATCCATACGGTCTCACCCCTCGGCGAGCAGCGCCTCGACCTCCTGCAGCGTCGGCATGGACGGGGCGGTGCCTGGGCGCGTCACCGAGATGCCGGCGACGGCGCAGGCGAAGCGCACCGCTTCCAGAGGTTCGATCCCCCTCGACAGCGCGGCAGCCAGGCCGCCGTTGAAGGCGTCGCCCGCGCCTGTGGTCTCGACCACCGGGCCGGCGGCGACCGCTGCGACATGCTCGGAACGATCGGCCGTGTGCAGCAGCGCACCGTTTTCGCCAAGCGTCACGATGACTGCCCCAACGCCCTTCTCAAGCAGGCTGTCGGCGGCACGGCGGGCGTCGTCGATCGAGGACACCTTGATGCCGGTCAGTTCCTCGGCCTCGGTTTCGTTCGGCGTGACATAGTCGCAAAGCGTGTAGATGCGGTCCGGAAGCCTGGCCGCGGGCGCCGGGTTGAGGATGGTGGTCACCCCTGCCCCGCGCGCGATCTCCAGCGCCCGCAGCGCCGCCTCGATCGGCTGTTCGAGCTGGGTGACGAAAACGCCGGCCGCGCGGATCAGGCCGGCATTTGCCTCGATATCGGCGGGCGAGATCAGCATCGCCGCACCCGGACTGACGATGATCGCGTTGTTGCCGCTCGTCTCCTCGATGAAGATATAGGCGGCACCGGTGTAGCTTTCCGGTGTGTCGATGACGGCGCTCTTCACGCCGGCGTGCGACCAGGTCTGTCTCGCCATATCGGCAAAGGGGTCGACGCCGAGGCGGGTAAGAAAGGTGACGTCGGCGCCGAGCCGGCCGGCCGCCACCGCCTGGTTCGAGCCCTTGCCGCCGGGGCCGAGCGTGAAGGACGTGCCCAGGATCGTCTCGCCCATGCGCGGCTGGCGGGCGGCGCGGTAGGCCGTATCGGCGACGAAGACGCCCAATATGACAACCGGCTTCATGACGATCGGATTCGCCGGCATCCCGCTACTCCGCATCCGGTGGCACGACGCCCTTGCGGAACGCAAAACAGCCATAGAAGCGGCGCTCGCCGGTCTGGATGACGCAATAGGCCTTCTTGGCGCGTTCGTAGAAGGCGTAGCGCTCGACCGAGATCATCGGCCAGGCCTTGCCCTCGGCGGCATCGATCTCTTTTTGCACTTCCTTCTGCACGGCGGGAATGTCGTCCGGCTTGCCGACGATCTCCATGCGCGCGGCGGCATCGTCGACGAAGGTGTCCAGCGGATAGAGCGACAGTACCGCCTTGACCACGTCGGCCGCCGACGCATCGATGCGCAGTAGCCGGCCAAGCACGGTCTGGCGCGCCACCGAATCGGACGGGAAATTGGTGTCGGCGATAATCAGATCGTCACCGTGGCCCATCGCCCGCAGCGCCTGCAGCACATCGGCATTGAGCAGCGGATTGATTCCTTTGAGCATGGTATTCCTCGCGAAGTTTGCTGGGGCGAAATCAGAGACGCTTGCCGGTCTCTGCGTCGAAGAGATGCACCTGGTCGAGCCGCGGTTTCAGGTGCAGTGTGTCGCCCGGCTTGAAGTCGTGGCGCTCACGGAACAGCGCCACCATCTCGCCCTCGCCGAAGCGCAGGAACACCAAAGTCTCGGAACCGGTCGGCTCGACCACCGAAATCTTCGCCGGAACACCATCGGGATGGATTTCGAGGTGCTCGGGCCGCACGCCGTAGACGACATTACGGCCATCCTCGACGGCACTGGTCGCCGCAATCGGGAACGGCGTCCCGGCGATCTCGACGACGGGCTTGTCGCCCTTGCGCACGACGCCCTTGAGCAGGTTCATCGAGGGCGAGCCGATGAAGCCGGCGACAAACAGGTTGGCTGGCCGGTCGAATAATTCCAGCGGCGCGCCGACCTGTTCGATGCGACCGTCGCGCATCACCACGATCTTGTCGGCCATGGTCATGGCCTCGATCTGGTCGTGGGTGACGTAGATGGTGGTGGTCTTCAGCCGCTGGTGCAGTTCCTTGATCTCGGTGCGCATCTGGACACGCAGCTTGGCGTCGAGATTGGAGAGCGGCTCGTCGAAGAGGAACACCTGCGGGTTGCGCACGATGGCGCGGCCCATGGCGACGCGCTGGCGCTGGCCGCCAGAGAGCTGGCGCGGATAGCGCTTGAGGTAGGGATTGAGGTCGAGGATGTCGGCGGCGCGCTTGACCCGCTCAGTGACCACCGCCGGGTCGGTTTTGCGCAGCTTGAGAGCAAAGGCCATGTTCTGCTCGACCGTCTTGTGCGGATAGAGCGCGTAGTTCTGGAACACCATGGCGATGTCGCGCTTGGCCGGCGGCAAATGGTTGACGATGCGCTCGCCGATGGCGATGGTGCCGCCGGAGACCGTTTCCAGCCCGGCCACCATCCTCAGCAGCGTGGACTTGCCGCAACCGGAAGGCCCGACCAGCACCACGAACTGTCCGTCGGCGATGTCGACGCTGACATCGTGCAGAACCTTGACGGTTCCGAACGCCTTGGCCACATTGCGGATCGCGACTTGAGCCATCATTCCCCCTTCAGTTGCCGTGAAGCTAAACAACGCAAACGGCGAGGGCAAGTCAGTCTCTTATAGATAAAAAACCCATTCACGTTGACACCGCACTTCGTTGTGCGAATAGTGACAGTGTCCGGCTTATGACCCTGTTCCGGGCGCACCGGTACGCTTGTCCGGCACTGAATGCCAAGCGTCGCGGGAGGGAGAATTCGGGCCGCTATTTACCGGAGTCGCTGTCGTTGGGGAACATAATCGGCGCTCCACCATCTGAACCAATTCACAATTGACCTTCTGGGAGGAACGAAATGAAAGTCAGCCTTTATAACCAACTTGTCCGCGCCGGGGCCACCCGCCGCGACGTGCTGAAGGGAGCGGCCAGCATGGCCGCCCTCGCGGCGGCCTCAAGCGCCGGGCTTGGTGCGCTGACGCGCACGGCTGCGGCCGCCGACGACCTGCGTGCGCAGATCCTGCAGATTCCGGGTGTCGGCAAGGGTCAGCCGACCGATGCCGACTTCCAGCAGGTCGGGGAGCTTTGCCTTGGCGCCACCAAGGCCAATGTCAAGGAAGGCGAATTCGCCGGTGTCGAACTCACCTTCATGGGCCTCAACAACCAGAACCTGCACAATGTGCTGTTTCGCGGCTTCCTGAAGCCGTGGGAGACCTATACCGGCGCCAAGATCAACTGGATCGACCTGGCGCAGGCCGACTACAACGCCCGCCTGCAGCAGTCGATCGCGACCGGCACCGTCGATTTCGACATCATCGAAATGGGGGCACCGTTCGAAGGCGACGTCTGCGGCAAGGGTCTCACCTCCGAGATGCCGGACTGGGTCAAGGACCAGATCGACATGAAGGATGTCGTGGCCTATCTGCAGCCGCCGGTGGGCACATGGGACGGCAAGCAATATCGCGTGACCGTTGACGGCGACGCACATAATTTCAACTACCGCACCGACGTGTTTGCCGATGCCGACCTCGCCAAGGCCTGGAAGGACGGCGGCGGAGAAGGCGAATGGGGCGTGCCGAAGACCTGGCAGCAGGTGCAGGCGGTGACGAAATTCCTCAAGGGCAAGCAGGTGAAGGGCCAGGATGTCTTTGGCTACCTCGATGCGCCCAAGCCCTGGGGCGGTTTCGGCTACTATTTCCTCGGCAGCCGCGCCAGCGCCTACGCCAAGCATCCCGATGACAAGGCCTGGCTGTTCGATGCCGACACGATGAAGCCGCGCGTCAACAATCCGGCATGGGTGCGGGCGATCCAGGACGTCATCGATGCCCTGCCCTCCGAACCTGCCGACCAGATCAACGCCGACCCGAACACCACCGCCTTCCAGCAATTCTTGGCAGGCACCGGTTCGATGGTTACCTGGTGGGGCGACGTCGGTTCGAACGTCAAGACCAACGATTCCTCGGTCGTCGGCGACATCACCGGCTTCTCGATCCTGCCGGGCTCGGACGATGTCTACAACTCCAAGACCGGCCAGTGGGACAAGCTCGCCAGCGGCCCGAACCATGCGCCGAACTGCGCCTATCTCGGCTGGGGCGTTTACGTCATGGCCCGCGTCGACAGCGACGAAAAGAAGAAGAAGGCGGCATGGTCTGCCGCTGCCCATCTCGGCGGCAAGGACCTGTCGCTCTGGTGCGCGGCCTATCCGTCGGGTTTCCAGCCCTATCGCAACTCGCATTTCAACATTCCGGAATGGGTGGCGGCGGGCTACGACGAGGCGTTCATCACCTCGTATCTGAAGTCGGAAGCCGACAGCTACAACCATCCCAACGCGGCGATCGAGCCGCGCATCCCCGGCATCTTCCAGTACTACAGCGCCGCCGAGGACATTTTGGCCAACACCTTTGCCGGCAAGATGAAGGCGCAGGAAGGCGCCGACGCCATCGCAGCCGCCTGGGAGAAGCTAACCGACCAGATCGGCCGCGACAAACAGGTCAAGCTCTACAAGGCCTCGCTCGGCATGTAGGCTGAGATCGTGAAACCTGGTTCGGCGGCGAACAGCCGCCGGACATCCGCTTGACCGGCCCGGCCTCGATCGGCTCGGCCGGTCATCGAGCCTCCTGTGAACAGGCAAGACGCGTGGCTGACCGGACCCTGGCTGACCAGACTTTGTCGACAAGTGAATGGCCGGCAGGCGCCGTGCCATCCGACCTGATTCCGCGGAGCCGCAAACGGCTTGGCTGGGCGCTGATGGCTGCTGCGACGCTCGGCCTTCTGGCGGTGATCGCGCTGCAAATCCTCTACAAGAGCGAGGTCGACACTATCGGCTTCGAGACCTGGCGGCCGGTGGTCTACGCCTACGTGCTGTGGGGTGTCGCGCTCGGCATCGGCCAGGTGCTGACGCGCGGCGAGGACGGCCAGCGCGCGCTGTTCCTGCTGCCGGCGCTGCTGTTTACCATTGCCATGGTGATCTTCCCGACGCTGTTCGGCTTCTACATCGCGCTGACCGACTGGAACCTCAGTTCCTTCAGCGGACGGCAGTTCAACGGGCTCGACAATTTCTGGCAGATGCTGAACGACGCCTATTATCGCAACGCGCTGTTCAACATGGTGCTCTACGTGCTGGCGGTGTTCGTCGAATATGTCATCGCCTTCGGCCTGGCGCTGCTGCTCAACGCGCAGATTAGGGCACGAAAATTCTTCCGCGTCGTGTTTCTCATGCCGCTGATGCTGTCGCCGGTGGCGGTGTCGTGGATGATCGGCAAGTCGCTGATGGAATACCGCTTCGGGCCCGCCGCGACGCTGGCGCGGCATCTCGGCTGGGAAAACCCGGCCTTCTTCTCCAACCCGATCACCGCCCGCATCTCGATCATGGTGCTCGACGCGTGGACGTTCATCCCGTTCATGATGATCATGCTGCTCGCCGGCCTGCAGGCAATGTCGCGCGAGGTGCTCGAGGCAGCGCGTGTCGATGGCGCCACCGCCTGGCAGACCTTCTGGCAGGTCACCTTCCCGCTGATGCTGCCGGTGTCGGTGACAGCGGTCATCCTGCGCATCATCTTCAAGCTGAAGCTCGCCGACATCATCATCACCGTCACCTCCGGCGGGCCGGGCGGCGCGACCGATTCGGTGTCCAGTTTCATCTACCGCGAATATCGCGACCGTTCGAACGTCGGCTACGGCACGATGCTGGCGATGGCCTATTTGATCATCATCATCGTGTTCGTGACCTGGCTGCTGAAGTTCGCCAGCCGCTTCGTGCGCAACGTCAACTGATCGGGCCGGCAAGATGAGCGTTCAGACCACCGACTATGCCGCTTCCGAAATCCGCTCGCCGGCGAACTTCCTCGCTAACCGCGTCTTCATCTATGGCGCGCTCATCTTCTGGGCTTTCATCTGCCTGTTCCCGATCTATTGGACGATAACCACCTCGTTCAAGACCGCGGTCGACGTCACCCAGGGCCATCTGATCCCGTTCGTCGACTTCCGGCCCGACTGGAAAGGCTGGCGTTCGCTCGGCCTGTCGCCGGACTCGATCTTTCGGACGTCGACGGTCCGCGACGAATTCATCAAGCGCTTCATGAATTCGGTCATCACTTCGGTCGGCGCGTCGAGCCTCGCCATCGTCATCGGCAGCCTCGCCGCCTACGGGCTGACCCGCTATCGTTACAAGTTTGCCTGGTTCAGGAACGAGGATATTTCCTTCTTCTTCCTGTCTCAGCTGATCCTGCCGCCGGTGGTTTTGGCCTTGCCCTTCCTCGTGCTTTACCGGGAGGTCGGCCTGCTCGACACACGCGTCGGGCTGATCCTGCTCTATACGCTGATGGTGCTGCCGATCGTCATCTGGATCATGCGCGACCAGTTCAACTCCATCCCGGTGGAGCTGGAGGAGGCAGCACTCGTCGACGGCCTGTCGATCTGGGGCGCCTTCTTGCGCATCGTCATGCCGATCGCGCTGCCGGGCATGGTCGCCGCCTTCATCCTGGCGATGGTGCTGTGCTGGAACGAGTATTTCTTCGCCGCGCTTTTGACCTCGACCGACGCAAAAACCATTCCTGTCATGGTGGCCAGCCAGACCGGCTCACAAGGCATCAACTGGTGGTCAATGGCGGCGCTTGCCACCGCCGCCATCACACCGCTCGCCGTCATCGGCATCGCGCTCGAGCGTTACCTGATCATGGGCATGACAGCGGGCGCGGTGAAATAACTGCGCCGGCTCTCCCTTCTCCCCTTGTTGCGGGAGAAGGGAAAAGCGCGCTAACCCGAAAGTGTTGCCCGCAAATGCTCGAGGATCATGGCAACCCCTTTTTGCCCCAACTCCACCGAGGCTTCGGGCGCACTTGCCGTGTACCAGCCGGTGTTGTCGGCGAAGCGGCCGGCATCCACCGCCTCCGGGCACAGCGCCAGCATCAGCGACGTCTCGCCGGTGCCGGCATGGTCGAACGGGTACCGGCTGTGCATTGAAGCCGGCATCAACGGATGCACCTGCACCCAGTTGAAGAAATTGCTGCCCTCGGCGTGCTCGGCATAATAGTCGGCCATCGCCGCAGAGCCCCACCAGCCTTCGCCACGTTCTTTCTCCAGGAAGCGGAAGATCGCCTGCCGGCCGGCGGCCTTGAAGGCGAGATCGGTTGGCATGCCGGCGGCAAAATTTTCGGTCTGGTGGTGAATGATGGCGTGGATGTTGCGGAAGCCGATGCGCAGCAGGCTATAGAACAGTTCTTCCGCAAATGGCGCCAGCACATTGCCGCCGACCTGCAGCGAACCACTGCCCTCCGGTGCTGCAACAGCATAGCTCGCCGCGCCGTAATAGAAGGGCGGCAGAATGACGATCTCGGCTTCTTTTTCGAACAGTTCCAGGCTCTTGACCACCGCCAGCGTGTCCATGCCGACGGCCATGTGCTCGCCGTGATATTCAAGCACACCCAGCGGCAACACGACCGGCCGGTTTTCGGCGATCACCTTGCGTATCTGATGCGGCAGCATCAATTCGTAGCGCATGACACCTACTCCATATTGGTGTGGCGGCCGCGCATCGCTCCCGGCGAGACGCCGGTCAGATCCCTGAGCTTCAGCACCATCACTTCGAAGAGGACGAACAGCACGCCTTCGAAAACCGAGCCCATCGGCAGGACGGATGTCTTTTCGGGACCCTGGTCGTCGGCCATGGTCTGAGCCGGGATAAGCAATGTGAAGTCGGCCAGCTTTGCGGCAGTGCTGTCGGCTTGCGCGGTGAGCAGCAGGACTGTGGCACCGGCCTCGCGCGCGACCTGCATCAAGGTCAGCACCGTCGACGTCTCACCCGGGCCGGAACTGGCGAGGAAGACATCGCCCTCGCCCAGCGGCGGCGTGGTCATGTCGCCGACGACCGACACCGGCAGACCGAGATGATAGAGCCGCATGGCAAAACCCTTGACCTGCAGCGCCTCGCGGCCGCAGCCATAGGTGACGATCTTTTTCGCACCGGCCAAGATGGCGCAAGCGGCGTCGATGCGGCTTGCGTCGATACGCTCCAGCACGGTGCCAAGCTCGTTCAGCGCAATCCCAAACAGGTTTTCGCCGGCGTCCGTCATGACATTTGCACCAGCCTGCCGGTGCCGGAGAACCATTTGAATATCTTAGTCACCTTTGCCCCGAACAGCTTGTTTTCATTCATGCTATCACCGCGAAAATCGGTGTCCAACGACACGCAGTGCTTTTGATGCGCTACAGCCGTGATAGTGTCACGGCAAATCGTGAATGAGGAAACGACGACATATGAAGACACGGCATTTCGACCGCATCGGCAATGGCGGCATCACCTTCACCGAGCTCGGCTTCGGCACCGCACCGCTCGGCAATCTTTACCGCGCCGTCTCCGACGAGGATGCCAATGCTACGCTGGAGGCGGCATGGCGGGTCGGCTGCCGCTACTTCGACACCGCGCCGCTTTATGGGCTAGGCCTAGCCGAAACGCGGCTCAATCCGTTCCTGCGTTCGAAGAAGCGCGACGACTACGTGCTGTCCAGCAAAGTCGGGCGCATAATGCGCGCCTGCCCGCCGGAACAGCGCACCGGCATCGGCAAGTTCTTCGACACCCCATCGCGCCGAGAGGTCTACGATTACAGCTATGACGGCGTCATGCGCTCCTTCGAGGCCTCGCTGGAACGGCTCGGCGTCGACCGCATCGACATCCTCTTCGTGCACGATGTCGACATCTTCACCCATGGCAGCAAGGAAGCCTCGGACCAGCGCATCCAGGAATTCATGAGCTCCGGCTACTACGGATTGCTGGCATTGCGCGACCAGGGCGTGATCAAGGCATTCGGCGGCGGCATCAACGAGTGGCAGGTTGCCCAGACGCTGGCCGAGCGCGGCGATTTCGATCTGTTCCTGCTTGCCGGGCGTTACACGCTGCTGGAGCAGGAAGCGCTGCAGTCTTTCCTGCCGCTATGCCAGCAACGCGGCATCGGCATCGTTCTCGGCGGGCCTTACAATTCCGGCATCCTGGCAACCGGGCCGAAGCCCGGCGCCTACTACAATTATTCGGAGGCGCCGCAGGACATCATCGACCGCGTCACCCGCATCGAGGCCGTCTGCAAACGCCACGGCGTGCGCCTGATCGAGGCGGCGCTGCAGTTCCCGCTGCTGCATCCTTCCGTCGTCTCGGTAATCCCCGGCGGCCAGCGGCCGGGCGAAGTCGAAAGCAATCGCTCCCTGCTCGACGCGAAGCTGCCATCGGCGCTGTGGACCGATCTCAAGAAAGAAGGCTTGATGCGCACGGACGCGCCGACGGCATAGCGCCGCCTTTTCCAACAGAAAAGAAAAACCGGATATGCCGGCTTTTCTTTTCTCTGAAAGACTTAAGGAGGCGCCTAGTTGACCGCGTCCTTGAGGCCCTTGCCGGCCGAGAACTTCGGCACGGTGCGCGCCGGGATCTTCACTTCCGCACCGGTCTGCGGATTGCGGCCGGTCGACGCGGCGCGTTTTGACACGGTGAAATTTCCGAAGCCGACAAGCCGGACATCGCCGCCCTTTTTCAGTTCGCCGGTGATCACGGAAAACACCGCATCAACCGCCGACTGCGCGTCACCCTTCGAAATACTCGCGGCATCGGCGACAGCGGACACCAGTTCGTTCTTGTTCATAAAAATTCCCTTCCATGAGAAAACCGGAACACTCGACTCATCCGGCAGGAAACGGACTTTAGAAAGAAGCGCTCCGGCAACCAAGTCGAAAAGCGCCAGGAAAGTCGAAAAAAGCCCGGAAATCCGCGGTTCTTCACATGAAAAAGCCGGGCTCAAGGCCCGGCTCTCTCTTTGTGCATTGCAACTTTAGCAAGCACTAATGCGCCAGCGATTTACCAGCCTCGTCTCCGACATCGACCACGGCCGGCGCATTGACGGGTTCGACCCACTGGATCGGTTCCGGCATGCGCACCAGCGCATGGCGCAACACTTCGCCAACCCGTGAGACCGGAATGATCTCCATGCCGCTCTTCACGTTCTCCGGAATCTCCGCCAGATCCTTGGCGTTCTCTTCCGGGATCAGCACCTTCTTGATGCCGCCGCGAAGTGCGGCAAGCAGCTTTTCCTTAAGGCCGCCGATCGGCAGCACCCTGCCGCGCAGCGTGATCTCGCCGGTCATCGCCACATCGGCCCTGACCGGGATACCGGTCAGCACCGAGACGATCGCCGTCGCCATCGCCACGCCAGCCGACGGTCCGTCCTTCGGGGTTGCACCCTCTGGCACGTGGACGTGGATATCGCGCTTGTCGAACAGTGGCGGCTCGACGCCGAAATCGATGGCCCGCGAGCGGACGTAAGAGGCCGCCGCAGAGATCGATTCCTTCATCACATCGCGCAGATTGCCGGTCACGGTCATGCGGCCTTTGCCGGGCATCATGACGCCTTCCACCGTCAACAGCTCGCCGCCGACTTCCGTCCAGGCGAGCCCGGTGACCACGCCGACCTGATCGTCGCTCTCGACCTGGCCGAAGCGGAAGCGCGGAACACCAAGGTAATCGGCAAGATTGTCCGCCGTGATGTTGATCGTCTTCTTCTTCGTCTTCAGGATCTCGGTCACCGCCTTGCGCCCGAGCTTCATCAGCTCGCGCTCCAGGCTCCTGACGCCCGCTTCACGGGTGTAGGTCTGGATGATGCCGCGGATCGCGTCCTCGCCGACGGAGAACTCCTTCGGTTGCAACGCGTGGTCGCGGATCACCTTGGGCATCAGGTGACGCTTGGCGATCTCGATCTTCTCGTCCTCGGTGTAGCCGGCGATACGGATGATCTCCATGCGGTCCATCAAGGGCGCAGGGATGTTCAGCGTGTTCGCCGTCGTCACGAACATCACGCTCGACAGGTCGTATTCGACCTCGAGGTAATGGTCCATGAACGTCGAGTTCTGCTCGGGATCGAGCACCTCGAGCAAAGCCGATGACGGATCGCCGCGGAAATCTTGGCCCATCTTGTCGATCTCGTCGAGCAGGAAGAGCGGGTTGGATTTCTTCGCCTTCTTCATCGACTGGATGACCTTGCCGGGCATCGAGCCGATGTAGGTGCGGCGGTGACCACGGATCTCGGCCTCGTCGCGCACGCCGCCCAGCGCCATGCGGATGAACTCACGGCCGGTCGCCTTGGCGATCGACTTGCCGAGCGAGGTCTTGCCCACGCCGGGAGGTCCGACGAGGCACAGGATCGGCCCCTTCAGCTTCTTCTGGCGGCTCTGCACAGCGAGGTATTCGACGATGCGGTCCTTGACCTTGTCGAGGCCGAAATGATCGGTATCGAGCACATTCTGGGCAAAGGCCAGGTCCTGCTTGACCTTGGAGTTCCTGCCCCACGGAATCGACAGCAGCCAGTCGAGATAGTTGCGCACGACGGTCGATTCAGCCGACATCGGCGACATCGTCCGCAGCTTCTTCAGCTCGGCTTCCGCCTTTTCGCGGGCCTCCTTGGAGAGCTTGGTCTTCTTGATGCGCGCCTCGATCTCGGCAGCCTCGTCGCGGCCGTCCTCGCCCTCGCCGAGCTCCTTCTGGATCGCCTTCATCTGCTCGTTGAGGTAGTATTCGCGCTGCGTCTTCTCCATCTGGCGCTTGACGCGCGAGCGGATGCGCTTCTCCACCTGGAGCACCGAGATTTCGGCTTCCATGAAGCCCATCGCCTTTTCCAGCCGTTCCTTGACGGACAGCGTGGCGAGCATCTCCTGCTTCTCGGGGATCTTGATGGCAAGGTGCGAAGCGACCGTGTCGGCGAGCTTGGAATAGTCGTCGATCTGGCTGGCAGCACCCACCACTTCGGGCGAGATCTTCTTGTTCAGCTTGACGTAGTTCTCGAAGTCGGTGACCACGGAACGTGCCAGCGCCTCGACTTCGACCTCTTCCTCCTCCGGTTCGACCAGCGCCGCAGCACGGGCCTCATGGAAGTCGGGACGGTCGGTGAACGCGACGATTTTCGCGCGCGAGGCACCTTCGACCAGCACCTTCACGGTGCCGTCCGGCAGTTTCAGCAATTGCAGCACATTGGCGAGCGTGCCGATGTCAAAGATGGCATCGGGCTCCGGATCGTCGTCGGCGGCATTCATCTGGGTCGCGAGCAGGATCTGCTTTTCCTGACCCATCACTTCTTCCAGCGCCTTGATCGACTTTTCACGCCCGACGAAGAGCGGAACGATCATGTGCGGGAACACCACGATGTCGCGCAGTGGGAGGACTGCGAAGACGCCGTCGCTGGGAGCCTTGGATAATTTGGCCATTGTCCAACCTTTCATGTCGCGGCCGCCAATCGGCCAACCGCGAATCTCATATTAACGACCGGGGATCGTTCCGCCTACCACCGTTTGTGACGGGAGTTTTACAGCACAGAATTCGGCACCACGGCCTTCCGCCTTTAGTTGGAGGCCCGGGGGGTAAAGATCAAGGGTCAACACGGTCCGTCCCTCCAATCCGCAGCCACTACGCGGCGCCGTACGCGGTGTGCGACAGCAAAACGGCGCCCTGCGGCGCCGTTTCAGAAAAATCCATTGCCGGCTCACGTCAGGCGCTGACGTTGCCCTTCTTTTCCTTCTGCTCGGAATAGATGTAGAGCGGCCTGGCGTTGCCTGACACCACCTCTTCCGAAATAACCACTTCGCGCACGCCTTCCAGTGCCGGCAGCTCGAACATGGTGTCGAGCAGGATCGCTTCCATGATCGAACGCAGGCCGCGTGCGCCGGTCTTGCGCTCGATGGCGCGCTTGGCGATCGCCGACAGCGCGTTCTCATGGAAGGTCAGGTCGACATTCTCCATCTCGAACAGCCGCTGATACTGCTTGACCAGCGCGTTCTTCGGTTCGGTCAGGATCTGGATCAGCGCCGGCTCGTCGAGATCCTCCAGCGTCGCCAGGACAGGCAGACGGCCGACGAACTCGGGAATGAGGCCGAACTTCAACAGATCCTCAGGCTCGACCAGGCGGAAAACATCGCCGGTGCGGCGATCCTCGGGCGAAGCGACGATGGCGCCGAATCCGATCGAGGTCTTCCTGCCGCGATCCGAGATGATCTTGTCCAGGCCGGCGAAAGCGCCGCCGCAGATGAACAGGATGTTGGCGGTGTCGACCTGCAGGAATTCCTGCTGCGGATGCTTCCTGCCGCCCTGCGGCGGCACGGAGGCGACAGTGCCTTCCATAATCTTCAAAAGTGCCTGCTGCACGCCCTCGCCCGACACGTCGCGGGTGATCGAGGGATTGTCCGACTTGCGCGAGATCTTGTCGATCTCGTCGATATAGACGATGCCGCGCTGGGCGCGCTCGACATTGTAGTCGGCCGACTGCAACAGCTTCAGGATGATGTTTTCGACGTCCTCGCCGACATAGCCGGCCTCGGTCAACGTCGTCGCGTCGGCCATGGTGAAGGGGACGTCGATGATGCGGGCCAGAGTCTGCGCCAGCAACGTCTTGCCGCAGCCGGTCGGGCCGATCAGCAGGATGTTCGACTTCGCCAGCTCGACGTCGTTGTTCTTGCCGGCATGGGCGAGGCGCTTGTAGTGGTTGTGGACGGCCACCGACAGCACGCGCTTGGCGTAAGGCTGGCCGATGACGTAGTCGTCGAGAACCTTGAGGATTTCCTGCGGGGTCGGCACGCCCTCGCGCGACTTCACCATCGAGGTCTTGTTCTCCTCGCGGATGATGTCCATGCACAGTTCGACGCATTCGTCGCAGATGAACACCGTCGGCCCGGCGATCAGCTTGCGCACTTCGTGCTGGCTTTTACCGCAAAACGAGCAATAAAGCGTGTTCTTGGAATCACCGCTGTTGTTGCCGACCTTGCTCATTTTCATGTCCTTTCATGGCCGCCCGCCGATGGTCTGGTTGAAAGGGCGCATATTCAATCTATCGCGGGAATCCGCCGCCGCCAGTGCCCCGGCTCCCGCAACGCATTCCGTACGAAACACAAATCGGAAAACGGGGCAATGATTCGAACAACCCCACGCAAAGCTAAGCCGTCGAAAATCAACATAGCCTTAACGTAGGCAATTGCACCCGTCGAGGGAACAGCCAATTGTGGCCGAAATGCCGCAAGCTGCGCCAAAAGCGCGTGATCCCGCCACTCATTGCCACCGCGGGCCTATAAGGCAATACCTTCGACCGGCTCACGTGACGAAATGACCTTGTCGATGAGGCCGAAATCCCTGGCCTCGTCGGCAGTCATGAAATGGTCACGGTCGAGCGTTTTTTCAATCTCATCATAACTCTTGCCGGTGTGCTTGACGTAGACCTCGTTGAGGCGGCGCTTCAGTTTGATGATGTCCTGGGCATGGCGCTCGATGTCGGAAGCCTGGCCCTGGAAGCCGCCGGAAGGCTGGTGGACCATGATGCGGGCGTTCGGGGTGGCAAAGCGCATGTCCTTGTGGCCCGCCGTCAAGAGCAGCGAGCCCATCGAGGCGGCCTGACCGATGCAGAGCGTCGACACCGCAGGCTTGATGAACTGCATGGTGTCGTAGATCGCCATGCCGGAGGTGACGACGCCGCCGGGCGAGTTGATATAGAGGTTGATTTCCTTCTTCGGATTCTCCGCCTCGAGGAACAGCAGCTGCGCGCAGACCAGCGTCGCCATGCCATCCTCGACCGGGCCGGTGATGAAAATGATGCGCTCCTTGAGGAGCCGCGAGAAAATGTCGTAGGCCCGCTCGCCGCGATTGGTCTGTTCGACCACCATCGGAACGAGGTTCATGTAGGTTTCGACGGGGTTCTTCATGGACTATCCCTTTTTGAGGATGGGATTCCGGCGCCGGAGATTTGCAATCGGGCAGAATCGGTTCTGGATCGTTATTGTGTAAATAGGATGCCGGCTCACCCTAGCGCAAGGCCGCCTCTCCTAGCGACTTGGTTAAAACGAATCAAGCTTGCCGGACGGTGCCCGGAGGACGCGGCACGGATCCTGGTGGATTGACTTCACCTCTTTGATCCACGGTTTCGCGCGGCCATGGTGGCACTGGCGTCGCTCGCAACGCGAAGGGTCTGGAACGTCGTACCAGGCGAGGAAGATTGATTGCGTTCCCGGGACCGCTAAGTAGCTGCCTCCGCAGGATTAAGCAGGCGCTACCTGGCCCAACAGAAGCCGAACGCGCAACCACTCACTGATACTTTTTGCGAGACCGCGAAGGAATTCGCCTCATCGAGTGCGATACGGATCAGCCTTGACCTGTCGCGGGGCCGGAACATGTTCTGAAACTCGTCCGGCAACGCGTCGGCGACCGACAGAATCTTTTCGACTGTTCCTCTTGCACGCTCGGTTCCGTTACCCACGTCGACCGCCATTCCTTCGCGCAGCGAAAACAGATAGTTGTCCGGCAGATAGGCGAGGACGTAGGACTTGCCGCCGTCGATCTGTAGAAGCGGATCGCCGAACCGCAGCACCTGGCCAGGGACCGGCACCTTGGCGCCAACGACCCCCTCCGTGACCGAGCGGATGTTTCCGCCGTCATATATGGCCTTTACCTCATCCATAGCCTCGCCCGATCTCGCACGGAATTGCGCCACCAGGGCGAGTTCGGATTTGGTCGCTTGCAGTTGACCGGTCAGATCAGCCAGATGTTCGGCGGCCTGGAAGCTGCCACGAACGGCTTCGTCCTTCGTCGAAGTCGAGACGATGCCTGCCGTGACGATGGTGTCGATTCTCGCAAGTGTCGTCCTGGTTTCACGCGCTGTCCGCTCGGCCAGCGGCATCACGGACTGGATCGCTTCGTGTCGGCTGTGGAGCTGGCCCTCGCGAACGGCGAGTTCACCCTGTCGCAACAGCAGCTCCGCGATCTCCTTGACCATGTCGAACGATTCAAGCTCGACGAGCAATGTACCGGGCTCGACCTTGTCTCCCGCCTTGACAAAGACATGCGTCACCTTGGCCGGATAGGCGGCATCGACGGCATACCGATCCTTCAGGACAATACCGTCCGCTGACAAGACGACCGCATCACCAATGAGGTAGTAGACGATCGAAGAGGAAAACAAACCGAGGAGAGCGAGGTAAACGATGCGACCCCAACTTCCCACACTCGCGCGCTGCTGTTTTCCCAGATTGTCCACTCGGACATGTTTTCGAATGTATTTCATCTGAAACTCGTTCTCTACCAGGGCCGCTCTAGCCGAACTTTGATCGGCGTGTAGTTGTCGCGATGTGAACCTGAGAACACCCATTCATCGATATAGGCGATCAATCGAACGGGTCTCATCACATAGGTCATGAACAGGGAGTAGCCGGGCAGGAACCATATGCTTCGCCAGAACCCCCGCCGCTCGGTGGTCCAACTGGCCAGCGCCAGCACAAACACGTCGAGAACCAGGAGGCCGCACTGCATGCCGATGAGGATCGCGGGCGTGAAAGAGCCGTACTGGAGGGCGAGCCAGACGAGATAGAGCGGGAATATCGCGGCACCAACGACGTTGAAAAGGAGGAAATCCCATTGGTGTAGGGCCTCCGGAAGCCGGAAACCCGAGTCCGAGACATGAAACAGGCGGTAGTGTTTGCGAAAGCGTAGCCAAATGGCATCGCGTTCCCAGCGCAATCGCTGGCGGATATATTGGTATGCGGTTATCGGGACGTCCGTATAGCAGATCGCATCCGGTACATAGGCCATGCGCCAGCCCGCCCGCCGCAATCTCAGCGTGACATCCAGATCCTCGCCACCGCCTACGTCGAACCCCCCAACCCCCAAAAGGGCTTTGCGCCTGAAGGCGCTGAACGCTCCCGAAATGCAAACGACCTGATCGAGAGCTCCAGCAATACGCTTTCCGACCGAAATCGACTGCAAATATTCGATCTCCTGAAACTGGGCGACGATACTCGCGTGGCCGTTGCGCGGTGCAATATCGCCGCATGCCGCTCCAACCGCTGGATCCGAAAAGGGGCCGAGAATATTCTCGATCGCGTACCGATCAAACGAACAGTCGCAATCGACATTGATCAGTATGTCGCCTTTGGCTACGCGGCACGCCAGATTGATCCCGCTCGCCTTGCCGCCCCGCAGATCCGTCGAAATGATGCGCGAGGCATAACCTCTCTTGACCAGAGCTTGCGAGACCCTGCTCATCCGATCGGTCGAACCATCACTGACAATGACAACTTCGAAGTCATTGAAAGACTGTTCCCGCAACGAGCGGACGCAGGTTTCGATGGACTCAGCCTCATTATGGCCAACCAGAATGATGCTTACATTGGGCCGTAATGGTCGCTCAGGGTCAATCGAACCCGCGGCATCACGCGAACGCATGGTCACAGCGGCCGCGACGAACGGAATGATGTAGCGGGGGAACTCAAAGACCAGCGTGTACCAGAAAACGGAGGCCAGGCTCGCCGTCGATTGAGCTAGCAGGAACGCAAATCCGAGTTCGAGATCATTCAACGCGAGGCTTGCCCCGTTTTGGTCGCCACCCGAGGGCGAGGATCAAGCTTTTCGCCCAAAGACGCCTCGCAGATTGAAAGCATTGCCGATATCTGCTCCGACAATGTTGCGTCGCCCTTCGCCGTCATGATGAAATAGTCGGCGGCGGCGCCTTTGTGCACCGATCCTGTCTCCGCAAGGTAATTGCTCAGGTTTTCGATGAAGAGACGGCGCAGTTTCTCAAAGACGTCCTGGCCCTTTGATTTTATGAGCGACTCTCGTGCTCCGTAACGCAATTCCGTGACCGCCAACGGCGGGCCCTTCGCTCCGGTCATGCGTGCGCGGTCGAGTTCCTGAACCAGGGACGGCGGCAACCCCAACAAGGACGTTGGCAGCTTTTTCTCCGGACTGGTGAGCAGAGACAGCGCCTGATCCGTGAGTGCGTAGGAAAAAAAGTCGATACGTTTAACGCTGTCGCCATCAGCCCGCGCATCACAATCCTGGCAGACGAATCCAACAGCCGGCTCCGATGTCGAATCCTTGCACCTCCTGCAGATTTGCGAGTGGCCGGGCTTGTCATAGTCCTTTCCATAGTGACGCAATTGCTGGCTGCATTTGGGGCAGACCAGTGCGCTTCCCTGCCGAAAATCGCCTTCAGGACGAAGAGCCGCGCAACGATAATGATGAATAAGCTCGGCCTCGAACATATCGGCCGAACGGCAGGAGGGACATTCCTCGCGAACGGTAAGCCGCCGCGACCCGCAGGCGCCGCACTCATGCACGCGGTCGAAGAAGGTCTTAAGCAGAAGTCCGCGATGGGAGAGATCTTCGGCGATCGGGATCGTCTTGGCCGCCGACGGAAAGCCCGGATAGCTTATGGAGGCCGACGTCATCGGATAGCGCTTGGCTTCGATGCTTCTGCCGGCGACGAAGGCATGCGCAAGAAAGCGCGTTTCGGGCGTATTTGTCGAACGGATGTGCGCGGCAAGCTGTTCGCGGCGGCGGCGAAAATCGAGTATGCATTTTGCCGTCTCCGCCCAAGTCGTTTGCTGCATCAGATCGAAATGTACATCCGCGAACCGGCCGGCACGGCCGCCCAGATCGATGACAGGCACCATCGCCAGCGGAATGTGGTCACGCAGGTTGTCCAGCGGCGAGTTACGCCGCTCATCGGCCAGAAGAACGGCATCGATGTCCCCTTCCGACGAGGAGTCGAACATCGTGCGGTAGATCGCCGAATGCAGAACGACCACGCGTGGGAACCATTCGACGGCAGGCTTCCAGGACAATCCCATTCTGGCCCAGAGTGCCAGGCAAAGGTCGGTGAGTTCATGGCTTGCGGTGGAAGCCGTCGGTGCCGGCAGTTGCACAACGGATTTCGCAACAAGTTCTGCGGGCATGTCGGCCTCCATTTGCCCGGCGCTCGCAAAGGAACGCCGCCACAGGTACGACTTGCAGCCTGGGTGGAGGATCCAAGGGCAACGTCACATTTACTGAAAGGATTATTGCAGGACGAGATATGCGGAAAACGCGGGATCGCATGCGACACCGGATGGCCAGCTACGTCCCCCCACGACGTTCCTGACCAGCGACCAAGTCAATCAACTCGAATACGTCAAATGTTATTCGTTGATTGTTAGCGGATGCTTAATTGGCAGCAAGAATTTGTCTGTCGGACTCAGGTAGTCGAATTAACGAAGTTTGATGAATCGCCTTTTCCACGACATGGCTTTCCCTACAGTTCAACGTTGAACCCGCTTCATGCGGTTCGAACAGGGGGAGTTCCATGACCAGGAAAGCTTCTTCCTTCGCCATTGCCGGCCTGACCATGCTCGGCACAATGTCGGAAACGGCGGCCGGCGGACGCGCGGTCGAATGCTACGAGCAGGTCAATCGGCCGGCCGTCTACGACACCGTCTACGAGGATGTGCTCGTCAGCCCAGCCGGCCAGCAGGTGGAATACGAGGCGCCAATCTACGGGACGCGCGAGCGCGTGGTGCAGATCGCGCCGGCGCGCGTCAGCTACGAGATCGTGCCCGCCATCACCCGCACCATCTACCGGTCCGTGAGGGTCGATGACGGCGGCTATTCCTGGGAATGGCGCATCATCAATGGCCGCAAGGTGCTGTGCAAGGTCAGGCACAAGGCGCGCTATGAACGCGTGGCCGAGATCGTCGTGATTGAGCCGGAACGCCGGCGGCGCGTTGTCCTGCCCGCCGAATACGAGAGCGTCGCCGAAGAGGTTCTCGTGCGGCCGGAGCAACAGCGCATCGTCGACATTCCGGCGTCTTATCAGACAGTGGCTCGCCGCGTGGTGGTCAGGGAGGGCTCATCCAGCTGGCGGCGCGTGCACATCCCACGCCACTGCCGGTACTAGCAGCCGCTCAGGCCACCTCTGCCCTGAGCCATTTCTTCAGGCCGTCGACATCGCCATTGCCGACGCAGGCCGCAACCCTTCTGCCGACCGCCGCGCCGAACTTGTAGCCGTGGCCGGAGCAGGCCGAGACGATCAGGCATCTGCCTTTCCGGTGGGCCAGGAACTTCTCGTCGGCGGTGAATGTGTAGGCGCAGGTGACCACTTCGGTGACCTTGTACTCCTCGACACGAGCGATCGGCGGCGAAAACAGGTTGCGGATCGCCTCACCCTCGCCCGGTACCGGCTGACGGTTCCAGTCTGCATCGCTGGTCGGCACCCTGTGCAGGCCCGAGCCGAATTTCATGCCGGCGCCGCCTGTCGGCGGGATGGCGTAGCCGTCGACAGTGCCGCCGATGTTGAGGACGACCGGTGCTGCCTGCCAGACCGCTTTCAGGTCCGCCGGCGGTTCGACATAGGCGAGCGCGGTGCGCCAGGTTTTCAGCTCGCCATCCAGCTCCGGGAACAGTTTCAGCACCCAGGCGCCGGCAGCGACGACGATCCGTTCGGCCTGCATCGTTTCGCCGCCCGCAAGCACAACATGCCCGGCGTCGGCGTCGATCTCGACCACCTTGCTGTTTTCGTAGACATTGGCGCCGTTCGCGCGCAGCCATCTGGCGAGGCCCGAGGCGATCTTGCGGCAGTGCAGCGCGCCGCCGTCCGGCGAAAAATACGCATAGCGGAATGAACCGGGCTGCAGGAACGGCCAGCGTTCGACCGCGGCGTCCGGCTCGAACAATTCGAACGGGTAGTTCCCGGCTTCCATGCCTTCGCGGTATTCCTCGGCCTCATCGCCCGGCTGGCGCGAAATGCAGATGAAGCCGCGCGGATCGAGATGGCTTTCACCGAGATCGGCCCACATCTCATCCCAGGCTTCATAGGTTTCGGTGATCAGCCGGCCGTAGCCCGTTCCGGCCCGGTAGGCGCGGCGGATGATGCGATGATGGTCGCCGGAGGCGGCGAGCGGATTGGGGATCGGTCCCTGCTCGACGATCGAGACGAGGTGCCCGGCCCTGACCAGCGACCACGCCGTGGAAAGCCCGGCAATGCCTGCACCGACCACGATCACATTCATGAAAACCGTCCTTCCGCAGCCGCTTCGGCGGCTCGCCTCGCGGGAGGGCCAACATACGGTCTGGCACCAGACAGGCAAGCCGCGCTAATGATCTGGCATGACCGAATTGAAGCCGCCCTACCTTGCCTTTGATCCAGCCACGCGTCGCCTGCGGCTCGATCCGCACGAGCCGGCTTTTTTCCAAGACCCTTACGAAGCTTACGCCTTCGTGCACGGCGCATCGAACGCCTTCTTCTGGGAAGAATTTGGTTTCTGGTGCTTTGGCGGCTTCGACGACGTCAATCGGCTGCTGCGCGATCGCCGCTTCGGCCGGCAGAACCCGGCCGGCATTCCGGACAGCCGAGGCATCGGTCAGGACCGCACGCACCTCAGCGCGTTCGACGGCATCGAGGCCAATTCGATGCTGGAGCTGGAGCCGCCTGTCCACACACGGCTCAGAACGCTGGTCAACCGCGCCTTCGTCTCGCGCCAGGTCGAGCGGCTCAGGCCACGTGTCGAGGCGCTGGCCAACGAACTGATCGACCGTTTCGAACCAGGAGGAGTCGACCTGCTGCCGGCATTCGCAGCTCCCTTGCCGATCACCATCATTGCGGAAATGCTCGGCGTGCCGGTCGACATGGGGCCGCAGCTCCTCGACTGGTCGCATCGGATGGTCGCCATGTACATGCATGGCCGCACCCGCGAGACGGAGGACACGGCCAATCGCGCCGCGCGCGACTTTTCCGATTTTCTGCGCGGCTACGTCGCCGAGCGGCGAAAGAGGCCGGACGAGGATCTTCTGTCGCTGCTGATTGCGGCACAGGAGGACGGCCAGAAACTGTCGGAGGACGAGCTGGTATCCTCGGCCATCCTTTTGCTCAATGCCGGCCATGAAGCAACTGTCCACCAGACCGGCAATGCGGTGCGCTCGATCCTTGCGCAAGGCGGCGACCCGCGCCGCTTCTTCGCCTCACCGGAAGCAACAGCCGCGACGGTCGAAGAGTGCCTGCGCTTCGACGCGCCGCTACACATGTTCACGCGCTACGCCTATCAGGAGGTCGAGGCCGGGCCGGGGATCATCGTCCAGCCGGGCGAGACGATCGGTCTGCTGCTCGGCATGGCCAATCGCGACCCTACTGCGTTTGCCGAGCCCCTCGCCTTCAGGCCGGACCGTGCCGACCAGAAGAACGTGTCGTTCGGCGCCGGCATCCATTTCTGCATCGGCGCGCCGCTCGCCCGGCTCGAACTGCAGGTGTCGCTGAAAACCTTGTTCGAACGCCTGCCGCGGCTCCAAATGGCCGAACAGCCGCGCTTCCGTGACACGTATCATTTCCACGGGCCGGAAACGCTTGCCGTCAGAATCTGAGGACGGCTTCCGACGACAGGCTTCGAAGCCGGCTCCGGCGAATTCCGGTCAAATAGGTAACATCTCAAGGCCGCGAGTGCCAAATAATCGCTGATCGAACGATGAAGCTACCGGAAGCAGGACCTCACACTAACAATCCCGGATGCCTATAGAAATTCGGTCATGAAGCTTGAAGAGAGACGGGATTTGAATCTTTTTGCGTCGTCTCGCGGACGATGTCGAGGAAGGCCTTCAGCACCGGCGAGGGTTGTTCATGCCGGTAGATGATTGAAGTGTCGATAGACAAGGTTCGTCCCTGGATAGGGCGATAAACGACGCCGCTCCGGCGCAAATTTTGCAGACAGGCGGGCAGCAGCGAGACGCCCAGCCCGACGGATACAAGTCCGATGATTGTCTGCTTCGGCGTTGCTTCTCGAACGATCCTCGGGCTGAACCCGGATGAACGGCACAACCCGACGATCTCGTCATAGAGGGATGGATTGATGCTGCGCGGGAACTGAATCAACGCTTCGGAGGCCAAGTCGGCTAGCGCGACCTCTGCTTCCGAGGCCAGCCGATGCGTTTCCGGCAAGGCCACGATCAGGGGTTCGACCAGTATGCTTTCGACCTTCAATGCGTTGTGAACGACGGGAGGATGAACAAAACCGACATCGAGCTGGCGTTCGGCCACAGCCCTGACTTGATTGGGAATGCGCAGGTCGGTCAGGCTCAACTCGACCTCGGGATAGCGCTTGGTGAAGCGTTGGACGACAGACGGCACCACGCTGTAGATAGCCGCGTCGATGAATCCGACAGCAAGATGGCCGGTTTCGCCACGATCGGCTTTGCGAGCAAGCTCCACCGCCTGCTCTGTCTGCTGAAGCACGGCCCTAACCTCATCAAGGAACACACGCCCCGCCGCAGTCAGTTCGACCTTGCGCTTGGTGCGCTCCAGCAAGCGCACACCCATCGCCTGTTCCAGTTGCTGGATCTGCTTTGTCAGGGGCGGCTGTGAGATATGCAAGCGCGCTGCCGCGCGCCCGAAATGCAGCTCTTCGGCGACGGCCATGAAGGACTGCATCAGCTTGTGGTTCATCTTCAGCCTTTAATTTCCCAAATAGAATTACCCATGGCTCAAACGATATTGGACGGAAAGTATCGGAATCTGCAAAATCCGGAAAGCTGCAAAATCCGGGAGACGCGCTTTGAAAAATTCCGAGATTTCACGCCGCCAGATGCTGAAAGTGCCGCTCATCGGCGCGACGATCGCCGCGACATCTCAATCCGGTCTTGTCTGCGAGGCCCTTGCCCAGCCCGTTCCAGCTTCGTCGCCAGCGCCCCCTGGCGCTTTCGCCCACAATGTCGAAGCAGTGGGCTATACCGATCTCGATCATCGCCCAGCCTTCAAAATGGCGATCAGGCAGGTTGGCGAACGTTGGTATCTCTACACTGGGCACTTCTGGCACTCCGGCTGGAGCATCGTGGACGTGACCGACCCGGCCAAGCCCGAGACGGTCAAGTTCGTGCCCTATCTCGGCACGAATACTTGGACTCTACAAATAGATTTGTCCGGCGACACGATGGTGACCGCCCTCGAAAAGCCCTTTGCTAATTTCGGCGGTGACCCCGACGCACCGTTCGGCGAAGGCGTTCTGATCTGGGATATCGCGGACCCCATCAATCCGAAACAACTCAGTCACTACCGCACCGGCGGAAACGGCACGCATCGCAACCTCTATCCCGGTGGACGTTATGTCCACCTTGCCGCCGGCATGCCGGGTTACAGGGGCAACATCTACGTCATCCTCGATATTTCGGATCGCTCGAATCCGCGCGAAGCCGGACGCTGGTGGGTGCCGGGCCAGCACGAGGCCGGCGGCGAGAGCTTTGCGGCTGCGAAGCCCGCCGCCGACCAGGAGACCGTCGATCGCTACCGGTTGCGACTGAAGCCGCAATGCATGTGCGGCGCCTTCTGCGCCAGCACGGGCGAGGATGTCTCGCTGCACGGCCCGCCTTATGTCACTGGCGATCTTGTCTATTTGCCTTATGGTGCGGCGGGAATCGTTGTGCTCGATATTAGCGATGTCTCCCAGCCGAGGCAGGTCGGCGGCCTGAGCTTCAGCCCTCCGTTTCACTCGCGCTTCGGTGTGCATAGCGTGCTGCCTATTCCAGAGCGCGGCATTGCCTTCGCCAATTCGGAGAACGTCACCTATGGACTTGGTCCGATGCATCACGCTTCGATCGTCGATATTTCCGATTCCAGTGAACCCTTTCTGCTGTCGCTGTTGCCTGAACCAGTGCCACCCGAAGGCGCTCCCTATTCGGATTTCACAACTCGTGGCGGCTGGCGCGGACCGCACAACATCAACCACCACCAGCATCATCCCGATGTCCAGAAACAAGGCGATCTGTTCTATATCGCGCACTTCAACGCCGGGCTCAGGGTCTATGACGTCTCGAATACTCGGCTTCCGCGCGAGGTCGGCTACTTCATCCCGCCGGAGCCAGTCCGACGCTACGGCCCTATGCCGGAAGACAAGCTGGTTGTTCAGACCGAGGACGTGGTCGTGGACCGGCGCGGCTTCGTTTACATAACTGACAAGAACCAGGGGCTCTGGATTCTCCGCTACACCGGCCCGCGGCCGGAAACGGATCGAACGTGACGGTCACATTCATCCTGAATGAAGCCTTAGTCGGAGCGCGGAAGCGGAGGCAGTCAGGATTTGCCGGGAGTTTCATGGCACCGCGACATGATGAGCCGATACGGATTTTCCGACACGGACATCGATCGCTTTTGTAAAGTCCGGCGCCATGCGAAATCAAAGCTTGATTACATACTCCTTGCGCGTCGTTTCAAGCACTTCCCAGCTTCCTCTAAAGCCCGGCCTCAGCACGAAGCTGTCGCCTGCCCTGACGGTGCGCGCATCGCCGCCGTCTTCAGCGATCACCGAAACCCCTGACAGGATGTGGCAGAACTCCCACTCATCATATTCGATGCGCCATTTGCCTGGCGTCGCTTCCCAGACGCCGGCATAGAGGCCGCCGTGCTGTTCCTCGACATTCCAGGTGCGGAATTTCGGATCGCCCGACATCAGGCGATCCGGCGCTGGTGCGCCAAGTTCCGGTTCGACGGCGTCGACGCCGACGGAAAGAAATTTCGGCGTAGCCATGGCGATCAAACCTTGGCGAGAGCCTGTTCCAGATCGGCGACGATGTCGTTGACGTCCTCGATGCCGACCGAAAGCCTGACCGTGTCAGGCCCTGCCCCGGCGTTGATCTTCTGCTCGTCGGAAAGCTGGCGATGCGTGGTCGATGCCGGGTGGATGACCAGCGACTTGGTGTCGCCGACATTGGCCAGATGCGAGAACAGTTCGAGCGCCTCGACGAACTTGATGCCCGCCGCATAGCCGCCCTTCAGCCCGAATGTGAACACCGCGCCGGCGCCAAGCGGCGAGTACTTCTTCTGCAACGCGTTGTTCTTGTCGCTGGGCAGGCCGGGATAGGAAACCCAGGCAACCTTGGGATGGTTGGAAAGCCATCCGGCGACCGCCGCCGCATTGTCGCAGTGGCGCTGCATCCTGAGCGGCAAGGTTTCCAGACCGGTCAGGATAAGGAATGCGTTGAACGGCGAAATCGCCGCGCCGATATCGCGCAGGCCGAGCACGCGAGCAGCGATGGCGAAGGCGAAATTGCCGAAGGTCTCGTGCAGGACGAGGCCGCCATATTCGGGGCGCGGCTCCGACAGCATCGGATACTTGCCCGACTTCGACCAATCGAACGTGCCGCCGTCGACAATGGCGCCGCCGATCGAATTGCCGTGACCGCCGATGAACTTGGTCAGCGAATGCACGACGATGTCGGCGCCATGCTCGATCGGCCGCAGCAGATAGGGCGAGGCCAGCGTGTTGTCGACGATCAGCGGCAGGCCGTGCTTGCGGGCGATGTCGCCAATCTTCTCGATGTCGACGAAGACGCCGCCGGGATTGGCCAGGCTCTCGATGAAGATTGCCTTGGTCCTGTCGTCGATCTGGCTCTCGAAGGTCGAGACGTCATTGGTGTCGGCCCAGCGCACCTGCCAACCGAAATTCTTGAAGGCGTGGCCGAATTGGTTGATCGAGCCGCCGTAAAGCTTTGTCGCGGAAACGAAATTGTCGCCGGGCTGCATCAGATTGTGGAAGACCAGCACCTGCGCGGCATGGCCGGAGGCGACCGCAAGGCCTGCCGTGCCGCCTTCGAGTGCCGCGATGCGCTCTTCCAGCACCGCCTGCGTCGGGTTCATGATGCGGGTGTAGATGTTGCCGAACGCCTTCAGCCCGAACAGCGAGGCGGCATGGTCGGCATCGTCGAAGACGAAGGAGGTGGTCTGGTAGATCGGCGTCGCTCGCGCGCCGGTCGCCGGATCCGGCTTGGCGCCGGCATGGACGGCGAGCGTGTTGAAACCGGGCGTGCGGGCCATCGAAAAACCTCCCTCAATGGTGAATGGTGAATGGTGAATGGTGAATGGTGAATGGTGAATGGTGAATGGTGAATGGTGAATGGTGAATGGTGAATGGCAAAGTCGGCCAGCCCCACCCTGATTGCAAGCGGCTCATATGCCGCCTTGCCCGCCTTCCAGAAAAATCTTTCTATTCACCATTCACTATTCACTACCTACTTCTGGCGAACGCCGAAACTCTGGAATCCCGGCCGCATCAGCGGCTTCTTCGACGACAAAACGCCGGAATTGACGCCGGTCCAGCCGATCTCGCCGGACAGCTTGCCATATTCGATCTTGGGGCAACGGTTCATCACCACCTTGATGCCGGCGGCCTCGGCGCGCGCGGCGGCCTCGTCATTGCGCACACCAAGCTGCATCCAGATGACCTTCGGCAGCGGATCGAGCCGCAACACCTCGTCCACGATGCCCGGCACGGCAGCGGAGCCGCGAAAGACGTCGACCATGTCGATTGGCTCTGGAACATCGGCCAGCCTGGCATAGGTCATCCGCCCGAGGATTTCCTTGCCGGCCTGGCCGGGATTGATCGGGAACACCGAAAACCCTTTGCCGAGCAGATATTTCAGCACGAAATAGCTCGGCCGCACGTCATAGGCCGATGCGCCGACCATGGCGATGGTCTTCACCGAATTGAGGATGCCGGCGATATAGGCGTTGTCGTAGGCGTCGTGGTTCATGCCTCGTCATACAGCGCTTCGGAGTGAGGTGCCAACAGCCGAGCAAGTGGCTTGCAATGGGCCAGGGAGAACGTCGTCAGCCCGGCAGCGAAATCGATCCGTCTTCCGCGATCGGAAAAGCCGGATTGTGCGCGACTTCCCAGACATGCCCGTCGGCATCGGCGAAATAGCCGTACCAGCCGCCCCAGAAGGCGCGCCCGGCCGGCTTGACGATCTTGCCGCCGGCCTTCTCAGCCGCCGCAAGCACTTCGTCGACCTCGGCGTCAGAGCGGGTGTTGTAGGCGAGGTAGACGGCCGACGGCGCCTTCGAGAAGCTGACGCCCGAATCCTCTTCGGCGCTTGGGCGCGGAAACAAGCCAAGAATGGCGCCGCCCATCTGGAAGAAGGCAACGCCCTCGGTGATCCCGGCATGGCGGGTCAGGCCCATCGCCTCATAGAAGCGCGTCGCACGGTCGAGATCGTCGGTGGCGATGGTGATGATGGAGATGCGCGGTTCCATATCCGCCTCCTATTCCTCCGGCCACTCCGGCTTGCGCTTGCCGATGAAGGCGCCAATGCCCTCTTCCGCATCGCGCGCCAGCATGTTTTCGACCATGACGCGCCCGGTGTAATCATAGGCCTCGGCCAGCCCCATTTCTGCCTGTTCGTAGAAGGCTTCCTTGCCGATCTTGACGACCAGGGAGGATTTGGACGCAATGGTTTGCGCGTATTTGGTGACAATCTGATTCAGATATTCGCGCGGCACGACGCGGTTGACCAAGCCGAATTCCTTGGCGGTTGCCGCATCGATCGTCTCGCCGGTCAAAAGCATCTCCATGGCGTGCTTGCGCGAAACGTTGCGCGACAGCGCCACCATCGGCGTCGAGCAGAACAGTCCGATATTGACGCCAGGCGTGCAGAAGGTCGCCTCGTGCGAGGCGATGGCGAGATCGCAGCTGGCGACCAACTGCAATCCGGCCGCCGTCGCCAGACCGTCGACTTCGGCGATCACCGGCTTAGGATGGCGAACGATCGCCTGCATCAGCGCGGCGCAGGCGGAAAACGTCTTTTCGAAGAAGCCCCTGCCGCGATCGGCATCGGCGCGGTGCGCGCTCAACTCCTTGAGGTCGTGCCCGGCGCAGAACACTTTGCCGGTCGCCCCAAGGACGATGACGCGGACGGATTTGTCGGCCTTGGCGCGGTCGAGTTCCGCCGTCAGCGCCGCCATCACTGCAAGCGAAAGAGCGTTGGCCGGCGGATTGGCGAGCGTCAGGCGCAGCACACCGTTGTCCAGCCTGGAGACGACCGGCCCTTCGGCAACGGCAGGCTTGATGGCGACGATTTCGGCCATGATCATTCCTCTGCGATTCCGGATCGATGATGGACTAATCTAGTATGCCGCCTCGCTTCGTCCAACTTCCTCGTCCGCTTCTGCCATAATGAATGGGGTGTTGCCAGAAACGCCACGTCGCGTTCATACATGCAGGGCGCAAACCGGGAGACTGAAATGCCCGCCCACAGCAATCTCAAGCCGGTGCTGGCGGCTGCCGAAATCAACGCGCTGATGGCGACCATTTTCCCGCAGCTCAACGACCAGTTCACCTTCTACGAGGCGTTGGAGGTGTTTCCAGGCGGCTGTGTCGTGCGCCTCAACGCCGACGAGCGCCATTTGCGTCCCGGCGGCACCGTGTCGGGTTCGGCGCTGTTCACGCTGGCCGACATAGGCGGCTATGTCTGCGTGCTCTCGCATGCCGGACCGGATGCGCTTTCGGTCACCACCAGTCTCAACATCAATTTCGTCCGCAAGGCCGAGAGTGGTCCTATCGACGGCCATTGCCGCATCCTCAAGCTCGGCAAGAGCCTGATGGTGTTCGATATCGACATCGTCGCCGGCCCGGAGGGACACACGGTAGCGCACGCAACGGGCACCTATTCGATCCCGCCAAAGCGGATTGATGGTGTGGTAAAATAATACCTTTCATCCAAGGCATTGTTTTTGCTGGATTTTGATAGCTCGCCGACATTTCATGCGCCTTGACGCGGTCGAACCCCTCCCCTATAAGCCCTCACGGAACAGCGGCCCGCAAAGGCCGCCGTTTTGTTATTGGCGGCGGGCAAGCGCCTTTCGCCAATCCAAGCAACAAGAAACGCCTTCTTTTGAAGGTCCGAACCGAAAGCAACAATCCATGGCAACCTTTTCGCAGAAGCCTGCGGATGTGGTGAAGAAGTGGGTGCTGATCGACGCCGATGGTCTCGTCGTCGGCCGTCTCGCCACTGTCATCGCCAATCATCTTCGCGGCAAACACAAGCCCACCTTCACCCCGCACGTCGACGACGGCGACAACGTCATCGTCATCAATGCCGACAAGGTGGTGTTCACCGGCAAGAAGTTCACCGACAAGGTCTATTACTGGCACACCGGCCACCCCGGCGGCGTCAAGGAGCGCACCGCGCGCCAGCTGCTCGAGGGTCGTTTCCCCGAACGTGTCGTCGAGAAGGCCGTCGAACGCATGATCCCGCGTGGCCCGCTCGGCCGTCGCCAGATGAAGAACCTCCGCGTCTATGCAGGCACGGACCATCCGCATGTCGCCCAGCAGCCCGTCGTCCTCGACGTGGCCAAGCTGAACGCCAAGAACAAGAAGGTTTCGTAAGATGGCTGAGCTTTCCTCGCTCGCAGAACTCGGAGCTGCCACCGGCAATACCAACACCCAGCCGGCCGCACCCGTCCACGTCCAGAAACTCGATAAGTCGGGCCGCGCCTACGCCACCGGCAAGCGCAAGAACGCCATCGCCCGCGTCTGGGTGAAGCCCGGCTCCGGCAAGATCGTCGTAAACGACAAGGTGTTCGCCGAATATTTCGCGCGTCCGGTGCTGCAGATGATCCTCAACCAGCCGATTATCGCCGCCAATCGCGCCGGCCAGTACGACATCGTTGCCACCGTCATCGGCGGCGGCCTTTCCGGCCAGGCGGGTGCCGTGCGCCACGGCATCTCCAAGGCGCTGACCTATTACGAGCCGGCGCTGCGCGCCGTGCTCAAGAAGGGCGGCTTCCTGACCCGCGACAGCCGCGTCGTCGAGCGCAAGAAGTACGGCAAGGCGAAGGCCCGCCGCTCCTTCCAGTTCTCGAAGCGTTAAACAGAGACCTGTTTTCTATCGATTTTTTCAGAGGGGCTGCGTATTCGCAGCCCCTTTTCTTTGTCGACATAAGCAATCCCGCATCTTCAGGTGACCCAACATAATATTAGTAGTATCTTAATTACAGGCGCGTTCCAGATCCCAGGGCAGCAGCCAACTCCACAGAGCGGGAGCTGTGCACGTTGCGACGCGCCGGTAACCCGACGCTCGCGAAGGAGGAGGCAATGCGCATCCATTCCAGCAGTGTGTTTCTGGCAGCTGTCGCCGCCACTTGGGCATTCGCCGCGCCTGCTGCCGACAAAAGCGACGAGCAGCTCATCGATAATGCGATTACAGCGGCACCGGCGGCTGTCGGCAAAAACGCCGCCGTCGTGAATTGGGAGATGAAAACGTTGAGGAAGGGCACCAACGGTTTCACTTGCATCCCGGACGACCCGAGCACTCCCGCCGACGACCCAATGTGCACGGATGAGAACGGGATGGCGTGGATGCACGCGATCATGTCCAAGAAGGAGCCGCCTGCAGGGAAAGTTGCTTTCGCCTACATGCTAAAAGGAGGCGATGCGGCCAGCAATACCGACCCCTTTGCAACCAAGCCGCCGGAGGGGGCCGAATGGCTGCATGATGGTCCGCACGTGATGGTCATGAACGCACCAGACATGATGGCCTTGTATCCCCACGAGCCGAACCCCACACAACCATACGTCATGTTCCCCGGCACGCCCTACGCGCACCTGATGATTCCAGTCAAATAGATCAAGCAACACCTGCCGCGAAGCGTAGTGGCGGGTCACCTGAGGGAAGGGAGCCGCGCTTATTTTCGGGCGCGGCTCTCCCGGGTGTCAGGGCTGGCCGGCGGACGCCTTGATGAAGTCAATGAACGCCCGCAACGGCGCCGGCACGAGGCGCCGTCCGGGATAGTAAAGGAACGGCCCGGAGAAGCTCTGCCACCAGGGTTCAAGCAGCGGTTCGAGCGCTCCGCTCTCGAAGTGAGGACGTAGCCAATCCTCGAACAGGCTGATGATGCCGGTGCCGGCGATGGCTGCATCGACTTTGAGGTCAGTCGCCCCGCCCAGGGTCACGAGAAGCGGCCCCGTCGGGTCGACCCGCACCACCTCGCCGTCGCGCTCGAATTCCCACGGCGGCATCGCACGGCTGGCAAAGCGGCCGCGCAGGCAGGCGTGGCCGAGCAGGTCGCGCGGGTGTTGCGGCCGGCCATGACGATCCAGGTAGGCCGGGCTGGCGGCGGTGGCGAAGCGCTGCACACGCGGTCCGATCGGCACAGCGATCATGTCCTGCTCCAGCCGCTCCTCATAGCGAATGCCGGCGTCGCACCCCGCCGCCAGCACATCGACGAAGCTCTCCTCCGAGATCACCTCCAACCGGATGCCCGGATAGGCGGCGAGAAAAGGCGGAACGATGCTGGGCAGTACCAGCCGCGCCGCGCTGACCGGCACATTGAGGCGCAACGTACCTGCCGGCCTGTCGCGAAAGCCGTTCACTACGTCGAGGGCCGACTCCACCTCGGTCAAGGCAGGACCGAGCCGCGCCAGCAGGCCTTCGCCGGCTTCCGTCAGGACAACGCTGCGGGTCGTCCGGTTGAGCAGCCTGACACCGAGCTGCGTCTCCAGGCGCCGCACCGCCTCGCTCAAGCCGGACGCACTGCCGCCGCTGGCGCGTGCCGCATCCCGAAAACCTTTGGCGCGCGCTACGGCCACGAAGGCGTTCAGGTCCCCGAGATCAATCTGCATTGTTCGTCATTCCGCACAGCCCGTGCGAATTGTAGCCAATTATCATGAGATCGGACAGCGTCTATCTGTGCACCGTTCCTGAAGGAGAAAGACCATGTCCAGCGTCAACCATTCCGGCACATTCATCCTCGGCGACCGTAAGGTGAGACGGCTCGGCTACGGCGCCATGCAGCTCGCAGGGCCAGGCGTCTTCGGCCCACCAAAGGACCACGACGCGGCATTGGCCGTACTGCGCGAAGCCGTTGCACAAGGCGTCAACCACATCGACACCAGCGACTTCTATGGCCCGCAGGTGACCAACCTGTTGATCCGCGAAGCGCTCGCACCCTATCCCGACGACCTCGTTATCGTCACCAAGATCGGTGCCCGACGCGGCACGGATGGCTCATGGCTGCCGGCCTTCTCGGCAGAAGAGCTGACACAGGCGGTGCACGACAATCTGCACAATCTCGGACTCGACGTGCTGGAGGTGGTCAACCTTCGGGTCATGTTCGACGCGCATGGCCCCGCCGAAGGGTCGATCGAGGCGCCGCTTGCGACGCTTGCCGAGCTCCAGCGACAGGGCCTCGTGCGCCACATCGGGCTGAGCAACGTCACCGCTGCGCAGATCGCCGAAGGCCGCAGGATGTGCAGGATCGTCTGCGTGCAGAACCAGTACAATCTGGCGCATCGGGGCGATGATGCCTCGATCGACGATCTGGCCCGCGACGGCACCGCCTATGTGCCGTTCTTCCCGCTTGGCGGCTTCAACCCGTTGCAGTCGTCGACCTTGTCCAAGGTCGCCGCACGCCTCGGCGCCACGCCCATGCAGGTCGCGCTCGCCTGGCTGCTTCGCCGCGCGCCCAACATTCTTCTGATTCCCGGCACGTCTTCCGTCGTGCATCTCAGGGAGAACCTCGCCGCTGCCGACCTCGAACTGTCGGACGATGTCATCAAGGAGCTGGATGGTGTGGCAATGGCGGCCTGCGGGTAGATTGCCGAAGGCAGTGATGAGCCAATCTCCCCCAAGTGGGTTCCCTTGCGGGGGAGATTGCCGGCAGGACAGCGAAGGCGCGACCTTGCAGGCGGAACCGCCGAGGCGCTGAAGGATCGTCGCATTTTTCTGCCACCACGCCACATTTTGTTCTTGCTTTGTGCCGGCAGCTATGCTACTAATCTGGGTATGGTGCTAATTGGCTCCAGCGACCCGCCCACGGAGGCGGGTTTTCTGTTTCTGGGTTCCTTCGAAAGTTTGGCGCTGCCGGCCTGGGGTCGGCGGGACAGCGCCCTTCTGCCCTGCCGGGCATCGTCACCACAAGAGGGAGATCCAATTCTCGCCGCGCCGATCTAGTTGATGCTGGCCGTGTTGGCCGGCTCGGCCGGGCGCTTCTCACCGGCATAGGGCACGCGAAAACCGTTCGCCGCCAGCCAACTGATGGCGGCCTTCGGTTCGTCGGTCTGGATGATGGTGGCGCCGCGCTCGACCCAGAAGCCATAAGTCTCGCGCGGCAGGCTGGCCGCAACCGCCAGCTCGTCGCCGCGACCGCCGGCGAGGAAGCCTCCCGGCTTGTTGACGATGGCATAGGTGTCGGCCCAGATGTGCCAGTCGCCCCTCACCGCCAGCGCGCGCATGCGCGGGCTGAACAGCGGGCCGCCGGTCTCGGTCAGTGTCTCTGATCCCATGCGCCAGTTGATCATCTCGACCGCGCGCATCGGGAAGGCCCGGCCCACTTTCTCGGCAAACATGGCGTCGCGAACCGCGTCATCGGCGATAATCGGCATGAACTGGAAGCCGCTGCCGATCGCGTCCATGGCGGCCTTGACACTGGCAATCCGCTCCGCATTCCACAGGTTCTCCTTGACGATCACCTGTTCGGCCATGCCGAGGTCGCGCGCAACCGCGACCATGCCGACGAGGCTTTCGGTGTCGAGCTTGTTGTCGAGATTGATGAGGATCCTGTCCCTGGTCGTCATCAACATCTCGCGCAACGTCGAGACCGTCTCGCCCGTAACGGCGCCGGTGCCTTCGATCACCAAACGGCACGTCTTGAGTTCGGCCATCGTGCGGTTGACCACCTCACCCTTGCAATTCGTCGTGCGGTCGAGCCAACTGTCATGCATGACGACGAACTGTCCGTCCTTCGAGCGCCTTATATCGACCTCGACGATTTCGGCGCCCATTGCGATCGACGCCTCGGCGGCGGCGATCGAATTTTCGGGATAGAGCGTCTTGCCGGATTGCATGCCGCCGGCGCGGTGCGCGGCCACTATCACATGGTCGCGCCATTGGTTGGCGTGCTCGAAGCGGTCGAGAATCTGCCTGGCGCGCGTTTCGCCTGCCGATGCCTGGCCAAGGGAGAGCGCCAGCGCCGCGGAAAGTAGAAGGCTCAGCCAAATCGTTCGCATGAGACAGGTCATTCGCACGAGAATCGCTCCGTACCGGGATCGCACCCCGGTTAAGCGATGCCCGTGACAGGCAGGTGAACGAAGCCGGCTTGCAAAATGCCGGAAAATCAGGTCAGCGCCGGCCGAAGCAGTCTTCGGCGGCTACTTTCGGTTGCTTGCCAGGCAATCTCCTGGCGAGCCATGCCGGGTTCGCCTGGCGAGCAAGGATTTGTGACCGGATCGAATGGCCATGATCCTCCGCAGGGGTCGCAATTCTGAGAATTATGTCCAATAAGGTTGCGCGTCGACGCACAGGAGATCGCTTCATGCCGCCAAGGACCATCGATCATGCCTTCACCACCCGCTCCAGGACGGGTGCGTCGTTCGAGCCGACCTATGCCGGCGCCCTGTCGTTCATGCGGCGCAAATATTCGAAGGACGTGAAGGACGCCGATGCGGTGGTGTGGGGCATTCCCTTCGACGCTGCGGTCACCAATCGGCCGGGCGCCCGTTTCGGGCCGCAGGCAATCCGCCGCGCCTCGGCCATCCTCGACAACGACCCGCAATATCCGTTTTCGCGCGATCTGTTCGAACAGCTTGCCGTGGTCGATTATGGCGACTGCCTGCTCGACAGCGGCAATCACCAGAAGACGCCTGCCACGATCGAACGCGAAGCGGCCAAGATCCTGAAATCCGGCGCCTTTCTGCTGTCACTCGGTGGCGATCACTTCGTCACCTGGCCGCTGCTCAAGGCGCATGCCGCCATCCATGGCCCGCTGGCTCTGGTGCAGTTCGACGCACACCAGGACACCTGGCCCGACGACGGCAAGCGCATCGATCACGGCTCCTTCGTCGGCCGTGCAGTCAAGGAGGGCATCATCGACCCCGACCGGTCGATCCAGATCGGCATCCGCACCCATGCGCCCGACACGTTCGGTATCAAGATCCTGTACGGCCATGAAGTGGAGGAAATGCGTGCGTCCGACATCGCGTATGCCATCGTCGACCGTACGGGCGGCAAGAAGACCTATGTCACTTTCGACATCGATTGCCTGGACCCGGCTTTTGCGCCCGGCACCGGAACGCCGGTCGCGGGAGGCCCGTCTTCGGCAAAGATCCTGTCGGTGCTGCGCCAGATCAACCAGCTCGATATCGTCGGCGCCGACGTCGTCGAGGTTGCGCCAGCCTATGATCACGCCGATATAACGGCGATTGCCGGCTCGATGGTGGCCATGCACTATCTCGGGCTGCTGGCGGAACGAAAGGCCCGGCTCGAGGAAATGAACCAAGGCAATCACAGCGTTGCCGGATTGAATCAGGCGAGCGGCATATAGCTTTGAGATAACAGGAATTTTGGCACGCAATGAAACCGAAAATCTTCATCGACGGCGAGCACGGCACCACCGGTCTGCAGATAAGGGCGCTGCTTGCCGAGCGCGGCGACCTGGAAATCATCTCCATCCCGACCGAGCGCCGCAAGGAAACGGCAGCGCGCGCCGAGTTCCTCAATGCCGCCGATGTCGCGATTCTCTGCCTGCCGGACGCGGCCGCCAAGGAAAGCGTTTCGCTGATCGCCAATGACACCACCAAAGTGATCGACGCCTCGACGGCGCATCGTGTCGCCGATGGGTGGGAATATGGTTTCGCCGAAATGGACAAGGACCAGGCGAAGAAGATCGCTTCGGCGAAGCGCGTCGCCAATCCGGGCTGCTGGCCGCAAGGACCAATCGCGACGCTGCGGCCGCTGGTTGCGGCGGGGCTGCTGCCGGCCGATTTTCCGGTCACCGTCAACGGCATTTCCGGCTATTCCGGCGGCGGCCGGCCGATGATCGAGGATTATGTCGCCAAGGGCGAGGATGCGCCGGAATTCCTGCCCTACGGACTGACGCTGCAGCACAAGCACGTGCCGGAACTCAGGACCTATGCCAGGCTTTCGCACGATCCGATCATGCAGCCGGCAGTCGGCAATTTCGCGCAAGGCATGATCACGGTGGTGCCGCTGCAACTCGGCGGCCTCGACCATGTGCCGACCGGCGCCGAGCTTCACGCGGCGATCGCCGATCATTTCGCTTCCATCGATGGCGGCGTGGTCGAGGTGGCGCCGTATCTGCATCAGGAACGCATGCCCGACATCGATCCGGAGATCTACAACGGCACCAACCGGATGAAGCTCTATGTCTTTGCCAATGATAACAGGGCGCAGGCGCTGCTGCTTGCCGTCTACGACAATCTCGGCAAGGGCGCCTCGGGCGCTGCCGTGCAGAACATGGATCTGATGCTCGGCCTCTGAATGGATGCGCCAGCATTTCCGAAGCGCTGGAAGGTCGGCGCGCCCGAACTCATCGCCGAAACGTTCAGCAGCCGCATCTGGAAGGTTGATCGCGAAGACGGCTCACCGGCAATCGTCAAGGATCTAAAGCCTTTCGACGATGTCGAGGACGAGTTGCGCGGCGAGCATTTCCTCGCCTGGCGACGCGGCGAAGGCGCGGTGCGGCTGCTGGGTCGCGATGGCCACCGGATGCTGCTCGAGTATGCCGGCGAAACCTCGCTGTCACAGATGATTGCGGATCAGGGCGACAATGCCGCCACCGCGATCGCGGCGGAGGTAATGGCCAAGCTGTTCTCGCCGTCGAAGCACCCTGCCCCGCCGGACCTTCAGCCGTTGCGGATCCTGTTTTCCAGCCTGTTCAAAAAGGCGAAGGCCGATCGCGCCGCCGGCGAAAAGAGCCTGTATGTCGAAGCTGCCGAAATCGCGGAACGGCTGTTGTCCAATCCGCACGACGTACGGCCGCTGCATGGCGACCTGCATCACGACAACATCATGCACGGTCCGCGCGGCTGGCTGGCGATCGATCCGAAGGGCGTTCTCGGCGACCCCGGCTTCGATGCCGCCAATGTGTTCTACAACCCACTCGACCGAGACGATCTTTGCACCGATCCGCGGCGGATCGCGCATATGGCGCATGTCTTTGCCGCAACGCTCGGCCAGTCGCCGCCCGCGATACTGGACCACGCCATCGCCTATGGCTGCCTGTCGGCTGCATGGCACCATGAAGATCGCAATGCGGTCGACGAAAACCGCGAGCTGGCGATTGCCGCGGCAATCCGGCGGGTGCGGCTCAGCCTCTGAGAGCGATCTCGTGGGGCAGCGGGTAAGCGCCCTTGGTACCGCGCCAATGCGCGGCGGCGAAGCCCAGCAGAACCAGCGCGAATGCCTGATGCGTCAGGGCCATGTGCAGAGGCACCTGCATCAATAGCGTGCCGATGCCGATCGACGCCTGCACCACGACAATCAGGAACAGCAGCGTCGCGCGTCGGGCATGCGTCGTGCCCGGCAGGCGCCGGCGTGTCGCAATCATGTGCCAGAGCGCGACCGCGAAGATCGTGTAGGCGCCGACCCGGTGGACGAATTGCACCGTCTTCGGGTTTTCGAAGAAATTGCGCCATGCCGGCTCCAGCAGCAGCAGGTCGCCAGGGACCAGCTTGCCGTCCATCAGCGGCCAGGTGTTGTAGCTCAAGCCGGCGTCTAGCCCTGCGACCAGCCCGCCGAGATAGATCTGGACCAGCGCCAGCAGCACCAGGAAGCCGGCCAGACGTTGCGTCGAGCGGTCGGCGGCAGGTTCCGAGTGCGGCGCCAGCCCACGCGCGACCACCATGGTCGCCGTGAAGATCAGCGCCGCCAGCGTCAGATGCGTCGCCAGCCGATATTGGCTGACCGAAACCCGGTCAACCAACCCGGACGCCACCATCCACCAGCCTATCGCGCCCTGCAGGGCGCCGAGAAGGAGGATGCCCGACAATTTCGTGCCGAGGCCCCGCTCGATGCGGCGCGTCGCCCAGAAGAACAGCAGCGGCAGGGCGAAGACCACGCCGACACTACGCGCCAGGATGCGGTGCACCCATTCCCACCAGAAGATCGATTTGAACGCCTCGATGCTCATGCCGTTGTTGAGTTCGGCATATTGCGGGGTCTGCTGGTAGCGCAGGAACTCCTCCTGCCACTCGGCATCATTGAGCGGCGGGATAACGCCGTGTATCGGCTGCCATTCGGTGATCGACAGGCCGGAATTGGTGAGCCTTGTAGCGCCGCCGACCAGTACCAGCGCAAACAGCACCAGGAGCACGACATAGAGCCAACCGCGTACCAGCGCGCGGTTGCGAAGGTCGCGATCGCGGGCGGCGAAAGGCGCGGCATCGGATATGGCAGCAGCCATGGATTTGTCCCGGCAGTTGAAGTCGCGGATTGGTGAACCATCGCAACCCGGCTTGCAAGACCGGACAGCGCGGCACGCCGTCGCGCCGTTTCTGGCAGGTTGCGCGTATTGGCTGTTCGGCCTAAGCGATAGCGATCAACGAGATCGCGCCATGCCCATTCGCCTGAAAAAGCTGATCGGAAGCTTCCTGCTGGTAGTGCTGGTCATTGTCTATGCGCTGGTCGCCTCGATCGTGGCGGTTGCCCAATTGTCGCAGTCCGGGCCGCTGGCGCACTTCATCTTCTTCCTGCTCAGCGGGCTTTTGTGGGTGCTGCCGGCGATGGGCATCATCAAATGGCTGATCCTGGAGCCGCGGCCGAAGGGGCGAGGCAACAGTTAGATCGTCACCACCGTCTTGCCGGCATTGGCCAGCGGCGTCGTCACGCCCGACAACATTGTTCGGATGTGGGCGACGCTCTGATAGCGGCCATTGACCGAAATGCGCGGCAGGGCGTGCAGGAAGCCGGCATGCTCGGCGCGGAGTATGCCGTGGCGGGTCGTCACCGCCGAGGCGTAGCCGGCATCGCGGGCTAGGCCTACTTCGCGGCGGCCGACGGCACTGGCATAACCGTAGGGATAGGCGAAATGGCGCGGTTCCTCGCCGAGTTTGGCCTGCAATATGCGCTTGACGTCGCCGATCTCATGTCGCGCATCGCTCTCGGGAAGCCGCTTCAGATTGCAGTGATTGACGCTATGTGCGCCGATCGTCACCAGCGGGTGCCCGGCCATGGTGCGGATCTCGTCCCAGTTCATCAGCGTGCTCAGGCGCGGACCACCCAATTCGATGCCGTTCGAGCGCGCCAGATCGCGCAACACCGCACGCTGGTCCTGCTCGCGCACCTTCAGCGTCAGATGAGCGTGCAGGCGCGCATTGGCCTGGACCTTTTTTCCCGGACTCGAGCAGTCGATTGTCACCGGGCCATCCGGCGTCGTCAGCGTCAGACGATCGCGCGCATTGACGATGTCCTCGACCACGTCCCACCACAAATCGGCAGCGCCGTCGATCAGTCCCGGCGCGACGTAGATGGTGATCGGCGCGCCGTGCTTCTCCAGCACCGGCAGCGCCTCGGTCATGTTGTCTCGATAGGCGTCGTCGGCGGTGATCGTCGCAAACTGGCCGTCCTTGTCGCCGGCCTTGATGCGCTCGATCGCCTCGTCAAGCGTGACGAAACTGTAGCCGTTCGCCTTCATGTCGGCGATCACGGTGTCGAGAAACCCAGGCGCGATGTTCAAGTGGCGGTTGACGCCGTTCGGCTTTTCCGGTGTCGCGGTGACCCGATGCAGCATCAGGATGGCGCCAAGGCCGCCGATAAACGGCTTGGCCAGCGGCGCGAGACCGGAATAGCGGGCGAGATTGAGCGCCAGTTTGCGGATTGCCTCGCCCCCGTCGATCATTCATTCACCTTTTGCGCCTAAGCTCATTAAGCATGGAATGCGCCTGCGCGGACCCCCAATCGCGACGAATACGCCCCAAGGATTGAGGTATGGTTGACGCCACCGCGTCATTTGACGGCAATCGGCTGGCAAGCAGCGAGGCGTCGCCGTATGCCTTGCCGGCCGGCAAAGCCGGCCTGTCAACCTCGGTCGCCGATAGTGCGGCGTTGGCGGCGTACGCAGAATTCTGCCATTCGGCGCTTTTTGCCCCTGCGCAAAGCGCTGGCTGGATCCTGAACTGGGCCGCACATACCGGCGCCGACGTTGTCGTTGCGACGCTGCGCGCCGAGGACAGGCCGGTTTTCTCACTGGCGCTGGAGGTCACTCGCAGTGGAGCGTTCCGCGTCGCCCGGTTCATGGGCGGCCGCCATGCAAACGGCAATTTTGCCGCCGCCGACCCGCAATGGCTGGCGAATGCCGATAGCGCGGCGATCCGCTCGATGCTGGCGGCGATTGCCAAGGCGCGGCGCGACATCGATCTTGTCGCGCTGGAGCGGCTGCTGCCCGATCTCGACGGCGTTGCCAACCCGCTCTCCGCCTTGCCGCATTTTTCGAGCCCCAATCTGTCGCTGGCTGCCGGTCTTGTGGGAGGATTTGACGCACTGCTCACCCGCGTGAGCGGCAAGCGCAGGCGCAAGAAGCATCGCTCGCAGGCGCGCAAGTTCGAGGCCGTTGGCAGCTATCGTCGCATCGAGGCGAGGACTGCGGACGAGGTGCACATGCTGCTCGATGCCTTTTTTGAGATGAAGGAATTCCGCTTCCGCAAGATGGGCATCGCCAATGTTTTCGGTGAGGCGGAGGTGCGCGCTTTTTTCCGCTCGCTGTTTGCCGACGCGCTTCAAGGGGAAGATCCGTCCTTCGTCCTGCATGGGCTGGAAGTCGCCGGCAAACTTCGTGCAGTCACCGGGTCGAGCCGCTCGGGCAAGCGGCTGATCTGCGAGTTCGGGGCGATCGCCGAGGACGACCTCGCACACACCAGCCCGGGCGACTTCCTGTTCTTCGAGAACATCCAGGAAGCCTGCGAGGCGGGTTTCGAAATCTATGATTTCTCGGTTGGCGACGAACCCTACAAGCGATTGTGGTGCGATGTCGAAACGCAGCATTTCGAGGTGCTGGTTCCGCTGACGCCGAAAGGTCGTGCGCTGGCGCTGGCGCTCAGGCAGGGCGCAAGCCTGAAGGCATTCATCAAGCACAGCCCAATGGTCTGGAAGCTGACCAAGCTGCTGCGCCGCAAAGCCGTGGGGCGGACAGCACCGGCCGCAGGCGAAGACGACAGCTGATTTCGATTTGAGAGAAAACTGCCTCAGGCGGCCGAGCGCCGTCCCGGCATTGGGCCCGGCGCCACATGGCCGATGGGCGTGACCAGCGTCAGGTCGGGATAGCCACTCTCGATGAGCGCGACCGCGGCCTGCGTCACCTCGTCGTCCGGCTCAAGCATGGAGAGCAAGACCTCGGTCCCCTCGCCCACCAGGCGGCTGATGCCTTGCGCGCCGGCCGGTCCGCATTCGACCACGACCAAATCATAGGCGGTGGTCAGCGACTGCATGATAATCGGCAGCCGATCGGCGGCGCGCATGGCGCGGACCGGATCGGCTGTGCCGACGGGAATAACGTGGCAGTCCGAATAGAGATCGGGGTGGATCACATCGCTGAACTGCGCTTGTGAGGCGAGCAGATCGGTGATGCCCGGAAACAGCCCACTGTCCAGCATCGGCCGCGAGGCAGCACCCGAAGCGGTGAGATCAAGCAGCAGCACGCGTAGCCCGGCGTCGGAGACTGCGCGCGCCACCAGCACTGCCGAGGCAGCCGCCTCGTCGCCTTCCGGCGAGACGAATATGGCGCGGGCGGCACCGGTGGCGATCAGTTTTTCCGCGGCCTTGTCGATGTCGACCTCGCCGAGGATAGAACGTGCCGGTTCAATGTCTCCAGCAGCCATTTCAGAGTACTCCGGTTCGATTTTCTCGGCAGCCGCTTCCGCCACCGCGACGGGTTCCGGCTCCACTTTGCTTTCAATGATATTGTCGTCGTCGGCCTCATCGATCTCAACGACTGCCGGTTCGGACCGGCCAACCGACGGGTCGGGCTCGGCCATCACGCGTTCGGCCTGGACAGCCGGCATCGCAACCTGCTCGATGCGCTCGAAATGGGCACCGGCGGCCGGACGCATGGCGCGGCCGGAAAACAGTTCCTGCAGCAGCGTGACGATCGCCATGATGAGCAACGAGCCGACAAAGGCCGCACTGACAATCGGACCAATCTTGGGGAAATAAGGTTCGGCCGGCACCTGGGCCTCCGAAAATACGCGAGCGTCGACGGGCAGATAGTTGCGATCCTTGCGTGCGGCCGCCTGGAGATAGCTGGATGAATAGAGATCGAGCTGCTGACGCTTGGTCGCGGCATCACGCTGCAGCGCATCGAGTTCCACCTGCTCTTCGCCGGCGCGGGCGGACGCCGCCTTCAGCGTGTTGACGTCTGCCACGAGTTGAGCCTCTCGCGCCTTCGCCGTCTCGGCCTGCGCCATCAGACCTTTCATGATCTTTTCCGCTTCGTTGCGGATCTGGCGGTCGAGATCCGCGAGCTGCGACTTCAGCGCGCGGATGCGCGGATGGTTGTCGAGCAAGGTGGTGGAAAGGTCGGCGATGTTGTTCTTGAGTTCGACTTGCCGCTCGCGCAGGCGCTGGATCAGTTCGGAAGACAACACCTCCGGAACGGCATCCAGCGAGCCGCCATTGCGCAACGCCCTGCGCACGCTGTCAGCGGTCGCTTCCGCCGAAGCGCGATTGGCGCGCACGCGTGACAGTTCGCTCGACAATTCGGACAGCTGCTGGGTGGCAAGCACCGAATTGTTGCCGCCCATCAAAAGATCGGACTGCGCACGGAATGCGGCAACCTTGGCTTCCGCCTCCTTCACCCGGTTCTGCAGATCCGCGATTTCCGGCGCCAGAAAGTCGGTGGCGGCGGAATTCGATTCGAGCTTGGCATTGCCCTTGGAGGCGATATAGGCGTTTGCAATGGCGTTCGGGATCGCGGCGGCAAGCTTTGGATCCTCTGACGAGAACTCGATTGCGATCGCGCGGGTTTTTTCAACGCCATAGACGTTGAGCTTCTCATGCATTGCGTCCAGCACGCGCTCTTCCAGCGGAATCTCGAACGGATCGCTTTTCAAGCCAACAAGGACAAGGGCGCGGCTCAGCGCCGACATCTTCAGCGCCTCGTCGAATTCGGGCAATTTCGCCAGGTTGAGCTTCGCCGCCACCTGCTTGAGGATGTCGGGGGACGAGATGATCTGGACCTCGGTGGCCACAGCCTCTTCGTCGGGAATCGACCGCTCGTTGCCGTTGGCCCCGGCTGGCCGCGTGAACTCCGATTCTCGAGGCCCGATCTCCAGCTTGGCTGCCGCCTTGTATTCGGGCGTTGCAAGCCAGGCGAGCGCAAAGGCCAGACCGGTTACAACCAGTGCGACGACAAGGATGCGCAGCCAGTTTCGCGCCAGGCTGGCGAAAAGCTGCCTGAGATCGACGTCGACATCTGCGGCCGCGGATTGAACGGACATGCATCCCTGCTCCGGTACTGAGTCAGCATGCACCGTAAACAACTATGGTAACTCAGCCGTTAATATCGCGGTAAGAACCTGTCAGGCTCTATTAACAAGCCGCAAACAAGAGGCTGAAAACCATCTGCATTCGTCGATCCGGCCCGCATCGGCCGCGCGCCTTTACCGGCCATTAACCCTAACAGGATGATAACCGAGCTCGATCGTTAAGGTTTGCCGCAGAGTCGCCGGCTATTCAAAGGTACGTGTCCGCTCATGAAAAGCACTGCTCCCCTTTTCCGCGCGCTGCTTGCCGTATCGATGCTTTCGGGCTGCTCCAGCTACCGGCCGACGCCGGCCGCATTCCATGAAGTTCTCGACCAGCCCTATCGCCTCGGCGCCGGCGACCGCGTCCGCGTAACCGTGTTCGAGCAGGAAGGACTGACCAATACCTACAGCGTCGATCAGTCCGGCTATCTCTCGCTGCCGCTCGTTGGCAACGTGCCGGCGCGCGGCCACACCGCCCAACAGCTTGAAAGCGAGATCGCCGAGAAACTGCGCCAGGGTTATTTGCGGGATCCCGATGTTTCGGTAGAAATCGATCGCTACCGGCCGATCTTCGTCATGGGTGAAGTGGGTGCGGCGGGGCAGTATTCCTACGTTCCAGGCCTGACCGTGCAGAAAGCCGTCGCCATCGCCGGCGGGTTCACGCCACGCGCCAACCAGGAAAGCGTCGATATTACCCGCGACATCAACGGCAAGGTGATAACCGGACGCGTGGTGATCTCCGACCCGCTGCTGCCCGGCGATACAGTCTATGTTCGCGAACGCCTGTTTTGATGTGCTGACAAAGTGGCGGACACACTCAGGATCGTCCACTGCTTTCGCTCACCGGTCGGAGGCATCTTCCGGCATGTGCGCGACCTGACCGAGGCTCAGGTCGCCGCCGGCCATGCCGTCGGCATCGTCTGCGATTCGACGACGGGCGGCGATTTCGAGGAACGGCTGTTCGAACAGATGAAAGGCAGCCTGGCGCTCGGCATTCACCGCACCCCGATGCAGCGGCATGTCGGGCCAGGCGATCTCGCCTCGGCCCGGCGCACCTATAGGATCATAAAAGAATTGCGGCCGGACGTGCTGCACGGGCATGGCGCCAAAGGTGGCGCCTATGCCCGTCTGTTCGGCTCATTGTTACGGGTATCCAGGTCTCGCGTAGCCCGCCTTTATTCGCCGCATGGCGGCTCGCTTCACTATGACGAGACCACCGCCATGGGGAAGCTGTTCTTCGCGCTCGAGCGCTTCATGGCTCGCTTCACCGATTGCCTGCTGTTTGTTTCCGATTATGAGCGGCGGACTTATCGCAGGAAGGTCGGCGAGCCGCCCATTCCGAACGCTCTCGTCCACAACGGCCTGCGCGCCGCCGAGTTCGAGCCGGTGCGGACCGAGCACAATGCGGTTGACCTCCTCTATATCGGCATGATGCGCGATCTCAAGGGCCCGGACATCTTCATCGATGCGCTGGGGCTAGCCGCGACACGGCTCGGCCGCCCATTGAAAGCGCTGATGGTCGGCGACGGCGACGACCTGGCGCGCTATCGCGCCCAGGTAGATCAGCTCGGCCTCGAGGTCAGCTTCCTGGCGCCGATGCCGGCCAGGCTCGCCTTCAAGCTGGCCGAACTGGTCGTCGTTCCCTCGCGCGCGGAAGCCATGCCCTATATAGTTCTGGAAGCGCTCGCCGCCGGCAAGCCGATCATCGCGACGGCGGTCGGCGGCATACCGGAAATCTTCGACACCGGCTCGCCTGTCCTGATCCGGCCCGACCCGCGCGAACTTGGCGACAAGATAAGCGCCGCATTGGCCGATCTCGACACCTACAAAGGCCTGATGCCCGGCCTCGCCGACCTCAAGGCACGCTTCGGCGCCGATGTAATGGCCGCCGAAATCGAAAAGGCCTATTTCGCCGCGCTCAAAAAATAGAACAACGGGTTTCCACCGGGCTGCTCCTGGTGAAAGCGTCTCCAAAGCCATCCGTTGTTTCAAGGGTTTCTTAGCTCTCTTTTGCTATTCACCTGAGGGAAACCTGCGGACGCCCCATGAACGAAATCGACCCAGCGCGCCGTTTTTCGCTAGACGCGGTGCGCAAATTCGACGCCCCTGCCGAGAACAATACGGCCGGCGGCATGAACGATGTTGCCCGCCAGGTCGCCTCGCAATACCGGCGCGATACGATGTCGCCGATCATGGTGAGCGGCGTCCTGCGCATGGTGGAATTCGCGCTGCTGTTGGTGTCAGGTCTTGCCGTCTATTTCTATTATGTCGGCTTTTTCAACTATCTTGCCTGGCAATACTCACTGACGATCGCCGCCACTTCGTTCCTCGCGGTCGTTCTGTTCGACGTCACCGACCGCTACCAGATCGTCGCGCTGATGCGGCCGATCGCCAATTTCGGCCGTCTCCTGCTGGTCTGGGCCGGAACATTCGCCTTGATGGCGCTCACCGCCTTCACCATGAAAATGTCGGAAGACTATTCGCGCCTGCTCTTCGGCACATGGTTCGTCGTCGGTTTCGTGCTGATCCTGGGTCTCCGCCTGGTGATGTCGAAGCTGATCCGGCGCTGGGCGCGCGACGGGCGGATGGAGCGCCGGGCCGTCATCGTCGGCGGCGGCAAGGCGGCGGAGGTATTGATCCGCTCGGTCGAAAGGCAGCCCTACAACGACATCCGCATCTGCGGCATCTTCGACGACCGCGGCGACAAGCGGTCGCCGCCGGTTGTCGCCGGTTATCCCAAGCTCGGCACAATTTCCGAACTCATCGAATTTGCCCGCATCGCGCGCATCGACATGCTGATCGTATCGCTGCCGCTAACCGCTGAATCGCGCGTGCTGCAGTTATTGAAGAAGCTGTGGGTGCTGCCGGTCGACATCCGGCTATCGGCGCATTCGAACGCTCTGCAGTTCAGGCCGCGCGCCTATTCCTACATCGGCTCGGTGCCGATGCTCGATATCTTCGACAAGCCGATCAACGACTGGGATTCGGTCGCCAAGCGCGCCTTCGACATTGTCTTTTCGATCATCGGCATCATCGTGTTCTCGCCGGTGATGCTGGCGACCGCAATCGCGATCAAACTCGACAGCAAGGGGCCGGTGCTGTTCCATCAGAAGCGGCACGGCTTCAACAACGAGATCATCGACGTCTACAAGTTCCGTTCGATGTATACCGACAAGGCGGACCCGACGGCCAAACAGACCGTGACCAAGAACGATCCGCGCGTCACCCGCGTCGGCCGCTTCATCCGCAAGACCTCGGTCGACGAACTGCCGCAGTTCTTCAATTCGCTGTTCGGTTCGCTGTCGCTGGTCGGGCCGCGCCCGCACGCCATTGCCGCGCAGTCGCACAACCTCCTCTACAATGAAGTGGTCGACGGCTATTTCGCTCGCCACAAGGTCAAACCCGGTGTGACCGGCTGGGCGCAGATCAATGGCTGGCGCGGCGAGATGGACACCAACGAGAAGATTCGCATGCGGACGGAATACGACCTCTATTACATCGAGAACTGGTCGCTCTTGTTCGACCTCAGAATCCTGTTCCTGACGCCGATCCGCCTGCTCAATACGGAAAACGCGTATTGAGCGCGACGGCCTATGAATTGCCCGCGACGGCGGTCAACGCCAAGCTGATTGCATTGATTGCTTCGGGGGCGGTTTTCCTCGGTGTTTCCCTGTCGGGCTTCGTCATCGATGAACCGGCGCCATACGACCTCTATATGGTCGGGCTGATCGTGGTGTGGCCCTTGTTCGGCCTGCGCATACAACGCGCGGCGGTGCCGCTGCTGGTGCTGCTGGTGATCATGAACATCGGCGGCATGATCTCGATGACGCAGATGTCGGACCTCGCCGGCACGCCGCTCTATCTCGCCGTCTCGCTGTTCCTGGCCTTAACCGCGGTTTTTTTCGCTTCGGTAACGGCGGTCCGGCCCAGTCTCTACCGGGTGATCTTCGTCGCCTATGTGGTGTCGGCGATGCTGACTTCGCTGGTCGGCATAGCCGGCTATTTCCATGCCTTTCCAGGAGCGGAGATCTTCACCAAATACGACCGTGCCGCCGGCGCCTTCCAGGACCCGAACGTGTTCGGTCCGTTCCTGGTGCTGCCGGGCATCTACCTGCTCTATCTGCTGCTTACCGGCTCGGTCGCGCGCATGCCTCTATTGGCTATGCCGCTGCTGATCATCACCGCCGGCATCTTCTTTTCCTTTTCGCGCGGCGCCTGGGGCATGTTCGCCGTTTCGGCGATCCTTTTGACCGGTGCCTTGTTCCTGCAGAGCGCCAGCGGCAAGTTCAGGCTGCGCGTCGTCGTCATGACCATCGCCGCCGTCGGACTGCTGGTCATCGCAATGATCGTCATCCTGCAACTGCCAGGCGTCGCCGAGATGTTCTCGAACCGCGCACAGTTCGAACAAAGCTACGACACCGCCCGGCTCGGCCGCTTCGCCCGCTATACGATCGGCTTTCAGATGGCACTGGAGCATCCGTTCGGCATCGGCCCGCTCGTCTTCGGCAAGATCTTCGGCGAGGACACGCACGACATCTGGCTGAAGATGCTGATGGATTACGGCTGGCTCGGCTTCGTGTCGTTCCTGACGCTGACGTGCTGGACGATCGCCGCCGGCTTCCGCATTCTGCTGCGCGACCGGCCGTGGCAGCCTTATCTTCTATGCGCCTACGTCGCCTTCATCGGCAATATCGGGCTCGGCACCTTCATCGACATCGACCACTGGCGCCATGTCTACCTGCTGCTCGGCTTGATCTGGGGTGCCATCGCGCTCGAATACCGCCACCAGTGGCAGTTGCGGGCGACGCAGCGACCGGCAATCCCCGTCGCGGTTGCCTCAGGCAGGACAGCAACCGAATTCGGTTGACCGGACCCGGTCTATCACGATACATCGCGACCGGTCCGGAGTGTAGCGCAGCCCGGTAGCGCACTTGACTGGGGGTCAAGGGGTCGTCGGTTCGAATCCGGCCACTCCGACCATTAAAATCCAAAGGCTTAGCCAGTTTTCCCCCAAAACTGGCTGTACAGACGATAGCCGCACTGCAGCAGCGCAACATACGCAGGCGTGATCTCATCGAGGGAACCGATCACGCATCACTCGTGCGCGAGGCACGGAGGCTGGCGTCTAGCCAGAAGCCCACCGAGAAACCGCGCGGTAATGGCTAGGTAAGCTTTGCTGCGTACGCCAACCTTTATCGTGAGAAAAGGTCCCGCCGCACATGCCAGAACGGCGGGACTCGATCAGGCGCCTTGCATCAGGCAGGGGTGACTCGGGGGTTGGGCATGCCCGGTGCGCGCGGATCGTACTGAACCCTAGGCGCATCAGCTACAATGCGTCCACCAACCGTCGGTTGGAAAGAACTAATTCAATCCCGACGGCTGGCCTGGCCTGAACAGGCGCGCGCTCAAGGCTCAGTTTCTTCCCGGGGAGGAGCTTTTTGGTCAGGACAATCAGGATAGGGCAATTCTTCACACGGAGAGGGCCTGTCGCCAACGCTGCGATAATGTTCCGCGAGTTTTGCGAAACCGTAGGCGAAGGCGAAAAGAAGCGCGAGGACAACCGCTATTCGGACGGCCATACCGTATTGTAGCAGGATCCTCGCATTGGAGCGCGCGGCGTTTTGGTACGTTTGAATGTTGAGTTCGAAAAAGGTTGGCTCTAGTTGAATTGCCGTCGTCCGCAGTTGTAAGGGCGAGCGGACGCTACGAAGATGCCACGCGCTTTCGCCCTTTTCGGGAGAGATGCAATGTCGCTTCAAGGAGTTGCCTGTCCTGCCGAGCTGACCATGTTGACCAAGGCACTTGATGCCCGATGCCGTGAACTAGGCCTCGCTGATGGAGATCCAGGCAGAGAAGTGCTCGGCCGCAGAGTGATGGATTTATTTGAAAGTGGTCAGCTCAGCGCCGAAGATTTGAGACTGGCTCTGAGCGGCGAGATCTTTAACGCCAAAAATCCTCCGGCCGGAGCCAGTGGGCCTTGATACGGCAAGCGGCTATCCGCGCAGCCATTTGAATCACTGGCCCAGCGTCGGCTTCCGTGTGCGCAGGAGCGCGTGTGAACAAATGTGATTTTGCGGTCGGTGCCAGACGGGCTAACTTTACCCATCGAACGAAAGAGGAGAATGATCATGAAGACATTCCTCGCAATAGCCGCGGCACTGACCATGTCCATATCAGCTGCCTCTGCGGATTGCCCCGCGCATTCCAAGGTTCAGGCATCGGTCGACACGCAGACGAAGACAGCAAGCGTCGAGAAGGCCGATATGTCGACTGTCACGGACGCTCAGACGATCAAGAAAGAAGAGCCACAGAAGACCGAGTAGCGGTAACGCTCAGCGGATTCCACGACCCGGATAAATCGCTACTGGCACACATCCACCCACTCGGCGTCGACGAGTTCGGCCAGGCGTTGCGGGCTGAGCCGCACGGCGGCATTCGTCGCGCCTGCCGCCGGGACGACCTCGTCAAAGGCGCGCAGCGAGATGTCGCAGTAGACCGGGAGCGGCGCCGGTAGGCCGAACGGGCACACCCCACCGACGGGATGGTTGGTCGCGGCGAGCACCTGGTCGGCGTCCAGCATTCGCGCCTTGCCACCAAACCGGTCCTTGAATTTGCGATTGTCCAGCCTGGAGATCCCGCTGGCCACGATCAGCATCGTCTGGTCGCCGGCGCGCAAGCAGATCGTCTTGGCAATCTGCGCCGGCGCCACGCCATGCGCTTCGGCGGCCAGAGCCACCGTCGCCGAGCTTGCCTCCGTGACGATGACGTCAATGTCGGGCGCGTGTGCGGCGAAGAAGGCGCGAACGGATTCGAGGCTCATCTCCAGCAATTTCCGTCTGGCGTCGCCGTGGCGGCCGTCAAGTCCACTAGTGGCCGAAAAAACGAAGCCCGCCAGGGCGACCCATGGCGAGCTCGTGGAAGCATGACACGTCGCTACGACACGGATCGCCTTTTGGCAGGCAACACGGCTTCGTCAAACAGAGCGCTTTCCGGAAATTGAAGCGCGGAGGCAATACGCCGACGTTTCGAGGGATCGGCATCCTTGCCGCTTTCAACGTCGGCAATCTCATAGGCTGCCAGCCCGCACGCCAGGGACAGCTCTTCGATGCTGTATCCACGGGCTTCCCGGGCGGTTCGGACGGCACTGCGTTCAGGCGTAACCGCGCTCGCCGCCAGTTCGGAGTAAGGTTCGCGTTTTGCTATTTGGGGCATTGGCAACTCCGTGGGATGAAAGAGTTAGATCAAATCATGTTGTTGCCTGAGACGATCGGGAGAATGCCCGCTCGCCGGTGATTTGCCAAGCATCAAAGATAGCGTCACGGCATCGTGAACCGACGCCGGAATGGATGGCGGATGCCGGCGAGCTGACATCTGGCCGGATCGTCAGCAGACACAGTTCGGAAACGAAATTCTACAGGCCGGAAAAACTGCCGAAAAACTCCAAGGCGATAGTCCCAACCGCAGCGCTCGAGTCACCGACCTGAATCAGTGACGCTCAAATTCCGCCTGCGCAAAAAGGAAACGATGTCATGAAGAAGCCTCTTCTCTCCGCCCTTGGACTTGCAATCGCACTTGCCCTCTCGATGCCGATCATCGGCGCAAGCAGCGCGAATGCGACGACGATGCACACCACCGTCAAGAAGCATCACCGCCATCACTACCATCACCGCGTCCACCATTACCGCCACCATCACAAGAACATTGTCGCGAAGAAGTACTGAAAAACACCCTCGGGCGAACAACCCGCAATCAGGCGTTCTGGTCCTGGATCAAGGGCGGCGCGCTTGCCGGGTTTGCCGTGTCGGCGAAAAATGGCGGCGGTCCGCTGACCACCGCCATTTGCTTTTCTTAACGTGCCGACCTTGAACGCGCTCGCGGCGCGTTTTGCTGCCGGCCGCCGAGGAACAGACTGGCGACAAGCCCGACCAGAACCAGCCCGACAGCGGCCGCCGTCGCCGGGTGATCTCGGGCGGTCTTCTCGATCGCCCGGCCTTGCCTTCTGATTGCCGGCAAGGCGTTGCCGAGCCGCTCAGTGATATCCGAATAGTAATCCGACGCGGTATCGCGCCCGTCTTCGTAAAAGGCGCCGCCCTGCTTCAACACGGCTTTCTTCAAGGTGGCCAGTTCCCTGGCCAAGGCCGCGACCTGCTTGTTGAGATCGGTGTCGGAGATGCTCGAAAGCGATGCCATGACGTGCTTCCTTCATCTGCAGAAGGAAGCCTAACGCATGACCCTGAAGACCGTTCCGGTCAACCCGGCGGGCTCTAGCGAACCTGATCGAGCAGGCGCTTGCATTCCAGGAGGTCGAACAGCGCCTCCTGCAGCAACGCGCGATTGTCACGGGAAAGTTTTGACGTGTCCGGCGGAACCGGACCTTCCTCGTCGGTCTTGCCCATACCGAAAAAACGACGGCTGGGTTTCACCCTCGGCTGGCCAACCAGCATTTCGTCGTCCGGGCCGCGCGGCTGCGCCGCTTGCGTCAGCGGTACCGTGTCGGCCTGTCGGCGCTGCGAGATCGCCTCGACCGCCGCCATGTCGCCACTGCCGACGGCGATCAGAAACTGGTTGCCGTTCTCGCGCAACAGCTTCTGCACGCCCTTGATCGTATAGCCCTGGTCGTAGAGCATATGACGAATACCCTTGATCAGTTCGACGTCCTGCGGACGGTAGTAGCGGCGGCCGCCGCCGCGCTTCATCGGCTTGATCTGGTTGAAACGCGTCTCCCAGAAACGCAGCACGTGCTGCGGCAAATCCAGATCCTCCGCGACCTCGCTGATGGTGCGGAAAGCATCAGGGCTCTTGTCCATGGACGAATCCTCACGCTAGAGCATTATCGCGAAAGGCGGGAACCGGGTTCGGGCGACATCACGCTTAACAAAGAGAGCAGCTTTCCGTCCCGGCGGAACGGATCACACCCAAATACCGATCCGGCCTACCGAATCGCATCTTATTTCAGCGGTTTATGAAACAATATTCAAGCCCGGCGCAAAAGCCGGGTTCATTTTTCAACCGAAGCCTGGAGCATGATTCTTGGCAAAGGGGGATGGGCGGCTACTTGCTACCCTTGGCTTTGCTGTTTTGATGGGAGCGCAGGATACGGTTCTTCAGTACGTTCGACGACTTGAAGGTCATCACCCGGCGCGGCAGGATCGGCACTTCCTCACCGGTCTTGGGATTGCGCCCGATGCGCTCGTTCTTGGAGCGGACGTGGAAGGTCGCGAAGGACGACAGCTTCACCGTCTCGCCGCGAACGATCGCCTCGCAGATCTCATTCAGCACCGCCTCGACAAGCTCGGCCGATTCAGTACGTGACAGCCCAACCTTGCGGTAAACGGCTTCGGCGAGGTCGGCGCGCGTAAGTGTCTTTCCCCCCATACGAACCGTCCCATCAGCTCAAAAACATAAATCGATACAAGCAACGGCAGAACCTAAGTAATTGATCCGTCAAGGTCAAGGACCCGAACCCGATAGTTCGGCACTTACCAGCGGAGCAGGACGGCACCCCAGGTGAAGCCGCCGCCCATCGCCTCGAGCAGTACCAGGTCACCCTTTCTGATGCGACCGTCGGCGACGGCTGCGGACAGTGCCAGCGGCACGGAAGCCGCCGAGGTATTACCGTGCAAATCGACGGTCACCACCACCTTCCGCTCCTCTATCCCGAGCTTTTTGGCCGAAGCGTCAATAATTCGTTTATTGGCTTGATGCGGCACGAACCAGTCGAGATCGGCGGCGCCGATGCCGGCCTGTGCGAACGTCGCCTCGATGACGTCGGTGATCATGCCGACCGCATGCTTGAACACTTCGCGGCCTTCCATCCTGAGGTGCCCGACCGTTCCGGTGGTCGACGGCCCACCGTCGACAAAAAGCTTGTCCTTGTGGATGCCGTCGGAGCGCAGGCTGGCCGCCAGAACGCCTCGGTCGGCGATGCCGCCTGCCCCCGTGCCTGCTTCCAGCACCATCGCGCCGGCGCCGTCGCCGAACAAAACGCAGGTCGAGCGGTCGTTCCAGTCGAGAATACGCGAAAATGTTTCCGAGCCGATCACCAGTACCCGTCTGGCCAAGCCGCCGCGGATATAGAGGTCGGCGGTCGTCACTGCATAGACGAAGCCGGAGCAGACCGCCTGCAGGTCGAAGGCAAAACCGTGGTGCATGCCGAGCCGGTTCTGGATCTCGACCGCGGTCGCGGGAAAGGTGTTGTTCGGCGTCGAGGTCGCCAGCACGATCAGGTCGATATCGTCAGCCGTCAGGCCGGCGCTGTCGAGGGCCGCGCGCGCTGCCGCCTCGCCCAGCGAGGCCGTCGTCTCGTCGTCGGCCGCAATGTGGCGCTGGCGAATGCCGGTGCGCTGGACGATCCACTCGTCCGACGTCTCGACCATGCCTTCGAAATCGGCATTCTTCATAATGCGGCGGGGCAGCGCGGCGCCCGTGCCACGCACGACGGATCTGATCAATGCTCTTTCCTATTCCTTTGCGTCGATGACGACGTCGGATTTCCGGATTGTCTGGGCATTCGGATTGCGGGCATGGAACAGGTCGAGATCGGCTTCGATGCGGTCAAGCAGATTGTTGCGCACCATGTCGTAGCCAAGCTCGATCGCCGCCGCGAAGCCATCCGAATCAGCCCCGCCATGGCTCTTCACCACGATGCCGTTCAATCCGAGGAAGACGCCGCCATTGGAGCGGCCGACATCCATCTTCTCGCGCAGGCGATCGAAGGCGGTCTTGGCGAAGATATAGCCGATCCTGGCCATCAGCGTCCGGTTCATCGCCGCGCGCAGATAGCCGGCGATCTGCCTAACGGTGCCTTCCGCCGTCTTCAGCGCGATGTTGCCGGCAAATCCCTCGGTAACGACGACGTCGACACTGCCCTTGCCGATGTCGTCACCCTCGACAAAGCCATGGTAGTTCATCGAGGCCATGTTGGCCTCGCGCAACATACGACCCGCCTCCTTGACCTCTTCCTGACCCTTGATCTCCTCGACGCCGACATTGAGCAGCCCGACGCTCGGCCGTTCGATGCCGAAAACCGAGCGCGCCATGCCGGTGCCCAGAATGGCAAAGTCAACCAGTTGATGCGCATCCGCGCCAATGGTGGCGCCGACGTCCAGCACCACGCTCTCGCCGCGCAATGTCGGCCAGAGCGCCGCGATTGCCGGGCGATCGATGGTCGCCATGGTGCGAAGGCAGAATCTGGACATTGCCATCAGCGCGCCGGTATTGCCGGCCGAGATGCAGGCGTCGGCAGTGCCTGCCTTGACCGCCTCGACGGCCTTCCACATCGATGACTTCCAGCGGCCATGGCGCAGCGCCTGGCTCGGCTTGTCGTCCATCCGCACTGCGATCTCGCAGTGCACGAACTCACTCACTTCCGCCAGCTTGGGGAATTTGGCGAGTTCGGGCCGTACCACTTCTTCGCGCCCATAAATGACGAAGCGTATATCCGGACGGCGGGTGGCGACAGTCATGAGCGCCGGGATCACCACGCTTGGCCCGTGATCGCCGCCCATGGCATCGATGGAAATCCTGATCACGCGGTGTTCATCTCACGGTTGATTGGCCAGCGGGCTTGCCAAGGTGCGGGGCTCGCGAAGGTTCGGCGAAAATAACGGTTTTGGGCTGCCGCACAACCAACTTTTCTCAAATTGGGTCAGCCATCAGGATTTTCCCAACAGTGATCTGAGCTTTTGCTGGAATTCATTCTCCACAGGCTCGGCATCGCCGGCGGCCTCCAGCGATACACCCGGCTTGCGCGGATATGGATCGATCGCCAAGCCAAAGAACTGCTCGGCAAGCGCCCCGACGTCGATCGCATCGCCGGAAAAGGTTTCCGGGCTGTCCGGGCCTTCGGCGTCGAGCAGGATCTCACCGCCGCCGTCGAAACCTTGCCGCCCGAGCTTGGATTGCTCCGGCAGGAACAGCGCTTCGACCGGCTCGTCGATATGCGCCTCGACCGGGTCGAGGGTGACGATGCAGGCCTGCGTTATATCGGCCTCAACATGGCCGCTGACTTTCACCCCGTTGCGTTTCCAGGGCTCGACCAGGAGTTCGGCGCGATAGTTCTCGACCGAAAGCAGCTCGTGCTCGACGGCCAGCAGGGCGCGCTGGCCAGCGTCGGCATCGATCACCACCGGCAGCCCCTTTTGCGGCAGCCGGGCGACATTTGCCAGGAATGACACTGGGCTGTGGGTATCAGGGTATTTCATCTTCGCCTCCACTTCGCCACCTTCATCGGCCTGCCGTCGCTCAAGCGTTGGCCACGGGAAATGACACCGTTCCGGAAACGATCGATTCGGTCGGCTGTTCCGCGAGTTGCCTTGATGCATCGGCGGCATAGAGTGCCAGTTGCGACGCTTGCGGCCAGGCGCCGGCATCCGGCCTGACATTGCGGGCAAGGGCGACGGCGAGTGCATCATGGTCATTTCTTTGCAGCGCATCATCATAGGCGGCGGTACGGCCATAGAACATTTTCGCGAGTTTCCGCATTCGCTTCGGCACGCCGACGTCGCCAATGCCCAATTCACGCAACGAATGTTCGACATCCATGAAGAACTCGTCGATCAGCACCTGCGCAACCTCTGCCGCAGCACCGCCCTCGCCTCGCAACCGGTGCTGAAACAGGAACATGTGCAACGACAGCATCTCGAAGCGGCCGAGCGGCGTGTCCGGTACGTTCCAGGCGGAATAAAACACCGTTTGCCGCGCCGCCGCCACGATTTGTGCGTAAAGCGCCTCGGTGATGGCGCGGTTGGCATGTCGTTCGCGGCCAAAGAGGCGCTGGAACATTTGAGGGTGGTCTCCCGGGACCGTTTGTTGAAGTGGCCTTGTTGCATCGGCAAGCAAGCTGGTTTACCGGTTTTGCGGCCCAGCGCAAGTTGCGGCCAGCTTATGGAGTTGTAGTTGCGCGCGCTGAAATTCAAGTCGACTTTCCTGCCCAAGCCCGGCGGTGCGGTTTCGCTGCTGGTGATCGCTGCGGCACTTTCCGCCTGCAATTCGTCCAAGATGATCGGCGATCTCAATCCGAGCGAGACGCTGACGCAAGGCTACGTCATAGACCAGCAGGCGATCGACCTGGTGCCGGTCGGCTCAAGCCGCGAACAGGTGCTGCTGGCGCTCGGCACTCCCTCGACGAAGGCGACCTTCGATAACGAGGCCTTTTATTACATTTCGCAGACGCGCAAGCGCTATGTCGCCTTCGACAAGCCGCGGCTGGTCGACCAGCATGTGCTGGCGGTCTATTTTGGCGATGACGGGCGCGTCACCCAGATCGCCAATTACGGCTTGAAAGACGGCAAGGTGTTCGACTTCATCTCGCGCACCACGCCGACCGGCGGCAAGGACCAGAACTTCCTCAGCCAGATCATCAGTGGCGCCAGCAAGCTGGCGCCTGGTATTCCCGGCGCCAGCGGCGGCAGCACGCTCGGCGGCAGCTGATCCACCCGAGGGTGTCGGCTTCCTTCCATTCCTTTCGCTTCCCTGTAAGCGGCATATCTCAGGCAATGAAGAACCCGCGGGAGCGATCCCGCGGGTTTTGTTTTAAGGCCATAGCGGCCGAGCTTAGCCGTGCGCGAGAACGGCCAGCAACAGCAGCGCGACGATGTTGGTGATCTTGATCGCCGGGTTGACCGCTGGGCCGGCAGTATCCTTGTAGGGATCGCCGACCGTGTCGCCGGTCACCGAAGCCTTGTGCGCTTCGGAGCCCTTGATGTGCTTGAGGCCGTCCTTGTCGACGAAACCATCTTCGAACGACTTCTTGGCGTTGTCCCAGGCGCCGCCGCCGGAGGTCATCGAGATGGCGACGAACAGGCCGTTGACGATGACGCCGAGCAGCGAGGCGCCGAGCGCGGCAAAGGCGGATGCCTTCGAACCGGAGATCAGGAGGACGCCGAAATAGACCACCAGCGGCGCCAGCACCGGCAGCAATGACGGAACGATCATCTCCCGGATCGCTGCCTTGGTCAGAAGGTCGACGGCTCGCGCATAGTTCGGCTTCGAGGTGCCTGCCATGATGCCCGGATCCTCCCGGAACTGCTTGCGCACCTCCTGGACGATAGCACCCGCGGCGCGGCCGACGGCGGTCATGGCGATGCCGCCGAACAGATACGGGATCAGGCCACCGAAGATCAGGCCGGCGACGACGTAAGGATTGGAGAGGTCGAAGGAGACGTCGCCCATACCCTGGAAGTAGGGGTATTTGTCGCCATTGGCGGCAAAGAACTTCAGGTCGTTAGAGTAGGCCGCGAACAGCACCAGCGCGCCGAGGCCGGCCGAACCGATGGCGTAGCCCTTGGTTACCGCCTTGGTGGTGTTGCCGACAGCGTCGAGCGCGTCGGTTGACTGGCGCACTTCCTTGGGCAGGCCGGCCATTTCGGCAATGCCGCCGGCATTGTCGGTGACCGGGCCGAAGGCATCGAGCGCGACGATCATGCCGGCGAGGCCAAGCATCGTCGTCACCGCGATCGCCGTGCCGTAGAGGCCGGCGAGCTGGTATGTCGAGATGATGCCGCCGACGATGACGATCGCCGGTAACGCCGTCGCTTCCAGCGAGACCGCGAGGCCCTGGATGACATTGGTGCCGTGACCGGTGACCGAGGCCTGGGCGATGGAGTTCACCGGACGCTTGTTGGTGCCGGTATAATATTCGGTGATCACCACGATGAGTCCGGTCACCGCAAGGCCGACAAGGCCGCAGATGAACAGGTTCGTGCCGGTGATGGTCATGCCGGCGACGGTGCCGATCTCACCCCAGCCGATGCATGCCGAGGTGGCCACGGCAAGGCCGACAATTGACAGCAGGCCGGTGACGATCAGGCCCTTGTAGAGCGCGCCCATGATCGAGCCGCTGGAACCGAGCTTGACGAAGAAAGTGCCGACGATCGAGGTGAGAATGCAGGCGCCGCAGATGGCCAGCGGATAGAGCATGGCCGCGCCGAGAACGTCGGTGCCACCGAAGAAGATGGCGGCGAGGACCATGGTGGCGACCACGGTCACCGCATAGGTCTCGAACAGGTCGGCGGCCATGCCGGCGCAATCGCCGACATTGTCGCCGACGTTGTCGGCAATGGTGGCCGGATTGCGTGGATCGTCCTCGGGAATGCCGGCTTCAACCTTGCCGACAAGATCGCCGCCGACGTCGGCGCCCTTGGTGAAGATGCCGCCGCCGAGACGGGCGAAGATCGAGATCAGCGAGGCGCCGAAGCCGAGCGAAACAAGCGAGTCGATGACGACGCGATCGTTTGGCTGCAGACCCATGAACTGGGTCAGGATCAGGTAGTAGATCGAGACGCCGAGCAGGGCCAGGCCAGCAACCAGCATGCCAGTGATGGCGCCCGACTTGAAGGCGATCTCGAGGCCGGCAGCGAGGCTGTTGGAAGCCGCCTGCGCGGTACGCACATTAGCGCGCACCGAGACGTGCATGCCGATGAAGCCAGCGGCACCCGATAGAACGGCGCCGATCAGGAAGCCGATGGCGGCGGTGATCGAAAGCAGCCACCAGGCAAGCAGCAGGACCACGACGCCGACGATGGCGATGGTGGTGTACTGGCGCGCCAGATAAGCCTGAGCGCCTTCGCGGATGGCCGCGGAAATTTCCTGCATGCGTGCATTGCCCTGATCGGCCGCGAGGACCGAACGTGTCGCCCAGATGGCGTAAAGGACTGAAAGCAGACCGCAGGCGATGACAGCTGAAATTATGGTCATTGCCGAATTTTCCTCGATTGGTGGCCCAAAAGAACCCCTCCCCGGGCCGTTGAGACAGGGGACGAATTTTCCGCAACCGGAATCCGTCCCTTCGCAGCGGCTTATGCGAAACAGGGCTCGGAACGTCAAGATATTGTTCCGTTCCTGTCCGGCTTTCGCCCAAAAGATCCCGGGTTTCGCCCAAAAGGCTGGACGGCAGCGCCTGTCGACACTGCCATCCGGTTAGATCGGTTGAAATCGGCGAACAGTGGTCAGGCTTTACGCGGGTCGCCGTCCGGCTGGACGACGAAGACCAGCACCAGCAGCATGGTGATGTAGAATTTGAACGCCGCCTCCTGACCATTCCAAGTCGAAGACTGCCACATGGCGAACCACTCGCCGCCAACGACCATGAAGCCGAAATACCAAACGAGGAAGCCCATTGTGGCGGCAATGATGGCGAACTTCTTGGCATCGTTGAAAGCCTGTCCGCTGGCGTTGCGCGCCTGCCAGAGTTGCCAGGCGGCGATTAGGTAAAGCAGGCAGGTCAGCGCCTCGCCAATGATGATCAGCCAGTAGCCAGCCGTCCACAGCGACGGGTTGGTGATCAAGCGGTACATCAGTGCATTGCCGGGAAAGGTCGTGTCCATGCTCAGCACATGCTGGACAAAGGCGAAGTTTGAGCCGTAATCGGTGATGTTGCCGAAGGCGACGAGGAAGGCGAAAGCCGCCAGACACAAACACATGACGATCTTGGAGAAACGCGCGGTCATGGCAAGAACTCCTGCTGAAAGATCGGGGCATCGCACTCATCAATCGCCGAGTCCCGAAGATCGCGCAACGGGTGGGCCAGTGATCATCGTGCTCACAGCCATCGCGAGACATTATGCCGGCAAGCAAGACATTGCCGAGACTGTCGAAGCCCTCGATCTCGACAGTGATTGCGCGGTGGGCGACTTGGTCTCTGTGGTTAGAGCCGACACACAGCACGATTTCGCCATCATCCGCCGCCGCTGGATCACCGGGGAGACTGGCACAACGCTGGAACTGACGCTCGACCATCCGACGCGGTCGACCGGCCACTGAAAAAAGAGCGAACTTCGCCCCGAGACGCTACTCGGGCTCGCGTCCCATGCGCCGGGCGGTGTAGCGCTCGACCGCCGACAGCCCGTCATAGATCAGCACGGCAAGGGCGGCGACGATCAGGCCACCCTGCAGGATGAAGGCGAGGTTGTTCGACAGCAGGCCTGCGATGATCACCTCGCCCAGTGTCCTCGCCGCTACCGTCGAGCCGATGGTCGCGGTGGCGAGGCTGATCACCACCGACAGCCGGATACCACCGAGAATGATCGGCGCGCTGAGCGGCAGCTCGACCTTGACCAGTCTTTGCCAGCCGGTCATGCCGGCGCCACGCGCCGCCTCGACTACGTTGGCCGGCAGCGTCGTCAGGCCGGTCAGCGCATTCTCGAAGATCGGCAGCAGTCCGTAGAGAAACAGCGCAATCAGCGTCGGCTTTTCGCCGAAGCCGACGGCCGGCACGGCAAGCGCCAGCACCGCCACCGGCGGAAAGGTCTGGCCGATATTGACCAGGCTGCGCGACAGCGGCAGGAATTCGGCGCCGGCTGGCCTGGTGACCAGAATGGCGAGCGCGACCGCAACGACCGTCGCGGCAACGGTCGCGATCAGCACGGTCCGCAGATGCAGCAGCGTCAACGTCAAAAGGCTGCCCTGATTGTAGATTACCGGCGCGTTGTTCTCTGTCAGCGGCTTCAGCAGCGGTTCGAACCAGCCGGGATTGGTGACGAAGGCAATAAGCACCACCACCAGGGCAAGCCTGAGCAGCAAGGGAGGCCAGGCTTTCATGCAGGCCTCGCCGCGCGCTTAACCAGCCCGTCCACAGTGACGCGGCCAAGCGGCTTGCCGTCGGCATCTTTCACCGGAAGTGCCGGGCGGCCCGACCACAGGAGTTCGGCGAGCGCGTCGCGTTGGCTGGCGTCACCGGGGATCGCCTCGCCTTCGGCCGTGCCTTTTTCCACCGCGTCGCGCACCCGGCCAAGCGACAACAGCCGGAACGGTTTTTCACTGGCGCCAACCAGGGTCTCGACAAACGCGCTGGCCGGTTTCGCCAGTATCTCGGCCGGCGCGGCATATTGCACTACTTTGCCGCCATCCATCACCGCGATCTTGTCGCCCATGTGAACGGCCTCTTCCATGTCATGGGTGACGAGGATGATGGTGGTGCCGAAGCGTTTCTGGATCGCCAGCAGATCCTCCTGCGCCTTGTTGCGGATGATCGGATCGAGCGCGCCGAAGGGCTCATCCATCAACAGCACGTTGGGTTCCGCGGCAAGCGCCCGGGCGACGCCGACGCGCTGCTGCTGACCGCCGGAAAGCTCATGCGGATAGCGTGGCCCGTAGGCTTGCGGGTCGAGCTGGTATAGCGTCATCAGCTCGTCGACGCGGGCCTTGATGCGGTTGGCGTCCCAGCCGAGCAATACCGGCACAGTGGCGATGTTCTGCGCCACCGTGCGATGCGGAAACAGCCCGTGGCCCTGGATGGCATAGCCTATGCTGCGGCGCAGCTCATAATCCGGCACCGAGCGGTTGTCGACGCCATCGAGCTTGATCACGCCCGATGTCGGCTCGACCAGCCGGTTGATCATGCGAAGCAGCGTCGTCTTGCCGGAGCCGGAGGTGCCGACGATGACGGCGATGCTGCGCGGCTCGATTACTATCGACACGTCGTCGACGACTGTCGTCTCGCCGAAGCGCTTGGTGACGCCTTCGATCTCGATCATGCCGTTTCAACCCTGCGCTTGCTGGCGCTCATTTCGATCACTGCATCGAGGATGATGGCAGCGGCGAAGGCCAGCACCACCGTCGGCACGGCACCGAGCAGCACCAGGTCCATCGCCGTCTGGCCGACCCCTTGGAATACGAACACGCCAAAGCCGCCGCCGCCGATCAACGCGGCAATCGTGGCGAGGCCGATATTCTGCACCAGCACGATGCGGATGCCGGTGAGGATCACCGGGAAGGCCAGCGGAAACTCGACGCCGAACAGCCGCTGGCGGTCGGTCATGCCCATGCCGCGCGCTGCGTCGTTGGCGGCACGCGGCACACCGGCAAGGCCGACCACGGTGTTGGCCACTACCGGCAGCAGTGAATAGAGGAACAAAGCGACGAAAGCCGGCGCTGTACCGATGCCGCGAATGCCGAGCGCGGCAGCACCCGGCACATGCGAAGCGACCCAGCCGAGCGGTGCAATCAAGAGGCCGAACAGCGCGATCGAAGGAATGGTCTGGATGATGTTCAGCACGTTGAGCACGCCGGCCCGCAATTTCTCGACGCGATGGCAGAGGATGCCGAGCGGCAGGCCGATAATCACCGCTGCCGCCAGCGAACCCAGCGCCAGCGTCACGTGCTTGGAGCCTTCCGCCCAAAAACTATCGGCGCGATTGAAATATTCCTTGAGGATCGACAGGCTGTTCCAGCTTCCCGAGACGAGCAGCAGCCCGATCGCCGCGGCGGCGACAACAAGCACGCCGATCCGTGCCTGCGGCGACAGGTTCAGCCGCGTAAGCACGTCGGCGAGCAGAAGCGTGAAGGCGAAGATAAGCAGCCAAAAGCCCGAAGCCGGCGAGATACGGGCGAAGGTGTTGCCGGCGGGTGTCAGGAAACTGCCGGCGACGCCGATCAGCAGCGCCAGCGCTGCAAGCGCAACCACACTGGCGGCGAGGCGCAGAGCAAGCGGCGTTTTCAGCAGCGCAATGAGCGCCGCTGCGACGACAATCGCCATCAACAGCGGACCGACCGTCGCAGGCAAAGATTCGAGGATCGAGCGCGCCTCGCCGGGTACGATGCGATTGGCGCGGAAGGTGGCGAATGGCGCCGCAAAAGCCGCATAGGCCGATATCGCCGCGATGACCACGCCGAGCTTGTCGAACCGGATGCGCACGCCCTCCCCCATCGGCCGATCCGGCGCACCTCGAAAGCGGAGCGCCGGAATCGCCTTACTTCAGGAAGCCGTTCTTTTTCAAAAAGTCCTCGGCGACGCCCTTGACCGGCTCGCCGCCAACCTGCACGCGACCATTCAACTCCTGCAACGTGACGAGATCGAGCTTGGCGAACACCGGCTTCAGCAGCGTCTCGATCTCCGGATGCTCCTTCAGCACCGCCTCGCGGATGATCGGCGCCGGCTGGTAGACCGGCTGCACACCCTTGTCGTCCTCAAGCACGACGAGGCCGGAGGGCGCGATGCCGCCGTCGGTGCCATAGACCATGGCGGCGTTGGCGCCGTTGGTCTGGTTGGCTGCGGCTGCAATTGTCGCCGCCGTGTCGCCGCCCGACAGCGTGATCAACTGGTCCGGCTTCAGCGTGAAGCCATAGGTCTTCTGGAAAGCGGGCAGCGCGGCCGCCGAATTGACGAACTCGGCGGAGGCCGCCAGCACCACCTTGCCGCCGCCCGAGACATATTTGCCGAAGTCGGAAAGGGTGACGAGCTTATTGGTATCGGCGACCTCCTTGCGCAGGGCGATCGCCCAAGTATTGTTCGCCGGTGACGGTGACAGCCAGACGATCTTGTTGGCGTCGTAGTCGAGCTTCTTGGCAGTCTCGTAGGCCTTGGCGGCGTCTTTCCACACCGGATCGTCGGCCTTCTCGAAGAAGAAGGCGGCGTTGCCGGTGTATTCCGGATAGATGTCGATCTCGCCGGCTGTAATCGCCTTGCGTACCACAGGTGTGCCGCCGAGTTGGATGCGGTCGGTGGTCTGGATATTGTTGGCGTTCAGCACCAGTTGGATGATATTGCCGAGCACGCCGCCCTCGGTGTCGATCTTCGACGACACCACCACCTGGGCACTCGCCGAGGCCAACGCAACTCCGAGCGCCAGTACAGCGCCGGCCAGAACCTTGATTGAAAACATCTCACAAATCCCTTGCTGTGAACCGGAATACGGCTGCCGCATATGAGCATGGCTTCGATGCCCCGTCGGGGTACACGGTTTCATAAGAAAGGGGATGGGCGCAATAATTTTGTTCGGATGCGAGTTACTCCGCTGTTGCCTCGTCCCGACAGCGTGACGTCAGCTGGCCGCGCGCAAGCCCGTCATCTTCAACACGCCCAGTGCCACGAAGCACAGCACGACGACCGGGAAAATCATCCAGTTCAACATCTCCCAGCCCCAGGCATTGTAGACCGCCCCCGACATCAGCGAGGCGAAGGCGACGGAGCCGAACAGGACGAAATCGTGAAACCCCTGGACCTTGCCTTTTTCGGATGACTGGTAGCTGTCGGCCACCATGGCGGTGGCACCGATGAAGCTGAAGTTCCAGCCAAGGCCGAGCAGGATCAGCGCCGTCCAGAACTGCCACAGTGCCAACCCTGACAGCGCCACTATGGCGCAGCCAATCAGCAGCACCAGGCCGATGGCCAGGATCCGCTCAGCGCCGAAGCGATAGATCAGCGACCCCGTGAAGAAGCTCGGCGCGAACATCGCCATCACATGCCAGGAAATGCCGAGCGTGGCGTCGTCGGTCGAAAGGCCGCAGCCGACCATGGCCAGCGGCGCGCCCGTCATGACGAAGCTCATCAGCGCGTAGCTGCCGACGGCGCAAAACAGCGCTGCGACGAAGCGCGGCCTGGTGACGATTTCCGAGAGCGGCCGGGCGTCGCTGTCGGCGATTTCCACCTTGTCGGTTGCCTTGGCCGGGATGCGCAACAAAGAGAGAATGGCGGCGCCGACCGCCGCCAGCACCAGGATGGACGCAAACGAGCCGGCAAACTTCACCGGCGAGAACAGGTCGCCGGTGAAGATGACGATCTGCGGTCCAAGGATGGCAGTGACGATGCCGCCGGCCAGCACGAAGGAGATGGCGCGCGCCTTGAATTCAGGTGGCGCATTGTCGGCGGCGGCAAACCGGAACTGCTGGACGAAGGCGCCCCCGATGCCGATCACGGCCAAGCCGAAAGCGAATAGCCAGAAGCTGGCATGAAACAGCGCCAGCGTGGCGACCAGCCCGCCAAGCGCCGTGACCGCTGTGCCGGTCATGAAGCCGTCGCGCTGGCCGAGCCGGCGGATGATCGCCGCGGCCGGCAAGGAACCGAGCGCCACGCCGACATTGAAACCGGTGATCGGCGCGGTTGCCAGCGACTTGTCAGCATCGAGCAGGTACTGCCCCGCCAATCCGCCCATGGAAATGGCGATGGGTGCGGCCGAGCCGATGATCGCCTGCGAGGCTGCGAGGATGAAGGCGGTGCGACGCGCTTCCTTGCCCGCCCCAACGGCGACGATAGCAGTCATGAGGCGTCCTTGCCGCGGCCCTCGCCACGCACCCGGCGCGACACGCGATCAAGCACCGCATTGACCAGTTTCGGCTCGTCTTCCTCGTAAAATGCCTTGGCGATGTCGACATATTCGGAGACGATAACCGCCACCGGCACGTCCTCGCGCTGCATCAGCTCGTAGACGCCGGCGCGCAATATGGCGCGCAATGTGGAATCGAGCCTCGACAGAGGCCAGTCCTCGGTCAGCGCCTGTCGGATGACTGGATCGATGGTCTTCTGGTGCTCGACAACGCCGGCAAGAATGGCGCGAAACCATTGCGCGTCGGCCTCGCGATAGAGCGCGCCGTCGACTTCCTTGCCGAGCCTGAACGCCTCGTACTCGGCGGTGATCTCGAAGACGCCGCTGCCGGCGACATCCATCTGGTAGAGCGCCTGCACGGCGGCCAGACGGGCAGCACCGCGCTTGTTGGCGTGGCGCACCGTGGGCTGGCCGGGCGAAGCGGGTTCGCTCACGAGGGCGCTCCCAGCTGTTCCTTTAGAGCGATCATGGTCAGCGCCGCACGCGCCGCAAAGCCGCCCTTGTCGCCTTCCGAACGCCTGGCCCGTGTCCAGGCCTGTTCGTCGTTTTCGGTGGTCAGGATGCCGTTGCCGATGCAGACCGCATCCTGCACGGACAGGTCCATCAGGGCACGGCTGGATTCATTGGCGACGATATCGAAATGATAGGTGTCGCCGCGGACCACCGTGCCGAGGGCGACGAAGCCGTCATAGTTCGTCCCGCCTTCGGAGGCACCGTCGAGCGCGAAGGAAATCACCGCCGGGATTTCGAGCGAGCCCGGAACGGTGACGACATCGTATGTCGCGCCCGCTTCCTCGAGGGCCTTTGTCGCGCCTTCGAGCAACGCGTCGGCAAGGTCGTCGTGAAAGCGCGCCTCGATGACAAGAAGGTGGGCCTTCTTCTTCGGACGGATGAACGCTTTGCCGTGTTGGGATGTGCCTGCCATAGATGTCTCCGGGGATCGCCGGTGACTTAGGCCGAAGCCGGTTTGATCGCAAGCGGAAGATTGCCGAAGGAACTTTCAAGGCCAACTCGGCGGCGGTCGCACCAGGGAATGGGCTTTATGGACGAGCGCCTCAAAGCCCCTCTTTAGCCGCCTCCACCAGTCGCGCCGCATAGCGGGCCATGGTGTCGATCTCGAGATTGACGCGATCGCCGACCTGGCGTTCGCCCCAGGTGGTGACCGTCAGTGAGTGGTGGATCAACAGCACGTCGAAGCGGCTGCCTTCGACCTTGTTGACGGTCAGCGAAGTGCCGTCGAGCGCGACGGAGCCCTTGGGGGCGATGAATTTTGCCAGGTCGCGCGGTGCTTCCAGGGTGAAGCGAACGGCGTCGCCCTCCTCCTTGCGCGCCACGATCTCGGCCATGTCGTCGACATGGCCGGACACTAGATGGCCGCCAAGCTCGTCGCCGATCTTCAGCGCCCGCTCCAGGTTGATGCGCGTGCCGGATTTCCAGCCCATCGCGGTCGTCAGCCTGAGTGCTTCTTCCCAGGCCTCGACCTCGAACCAGCGTGCGTTGGCGCCGTCTTCCGGCAATCCCGTCACCGTCAGGCAGACGCCGCCGCAGGAAATCGAGGCGCCGATGGCAATGGTCTGCGGATCGTAAGCGGTGTCGATACGCAAACCGACGCCTTCCCTGAGCGGCTTCACGGCAGCGACGGTGCCGACATCGGTGACGATTCCAGTGAACATTAGTTTGGCCCTGTGAACATCAGTTCGGTCCTAGATGTCTCTTATCCATTCCGCATATGTATCTTCGCCGAAACGCATGTTGCGCAATTTGCGAAATCCCGGCGGGATATGATTGGCATCGATCGGCGATACAATGCCGCCCTCGCCGATCGCGTCCGGCCCCTGAAACAGCACGATACGATCGACCACTTGTTCGTCGAGGAACGCCTTGGCCACCCTCGCGCCGCCCTCGACCACGACGCTTGCCATGCCGAGCGCCGCCAGATCCTCGAGCAGTTCCGGCAGCGCAATATCGCCTTCATAGGTCTCAGTACCGATGAAGCGAACGCCGGCGCGTTCGAGCGCGGCGCGCCGGTGCGGATCGGCCTCGGCGCAGGCAGCGACATAGAGCGGCACACGGTCGACGCCGGCGACCAGTTTCGAAGTCTCGGGTAGCCTGATCTGACGGTCGAGTACGATGCGCGCCGGCGAACGGCTCTCCAGTCCCGGAAGCCGAACCGTCAGCGCCGGATCGTCCTCCAGTGCGGTGCCGATGCCGATCAATATGCCATCGGCTTCGGCGCGCATCAGATAGACTTCGCGTCGGGCGATATCGCCGGTGATGGAGACCTGTCCCTCGCCTTTCACGCCGATCTTGTTGTCGCTCGAAAGCGCAAGTTTCAGGATCACTTCCGGGCGTTTTTTCAGAGATCGAATTAAATAGCCGGCCATCTGCTCCGCAGCCTCGGCCGCCAACACTTTTTCCACCACTTCGACGCCGGCGGCACGCAAGATTGCATAGCCCTTGCCGGAAACACGCGGGTCAGGATCGCTGGCAGCGCCGACCACACGCGCCACGCCGGCACTGACCAGCGCATTGGCGCAAGGCGGCGTGCGGCCGTGATGGGCGCAGGGCTCCAGCGTTACATAGGCGGTGGCGCCGCGCGCCAGTTCGCCGGCCTCTGCCAGAGCCTCGGTCTCGGCATGCGGCCGGCCGCCGACGGCGGTGACGCCGCTGCCGACGATCATCGGCCCGTCGCCGTCATCGCGCACGATCAGCGTGCCGACGGAAGGGTTGGTCGAGGTCCGCCCGGCATTCTTGCGCGACAGCCTGAGGGCTGCCGCCATATAGCGGCGATCGAGGACCTCTTGTTCAGCCGTGCTGCGTCCGGACCCTGCCATGCTCAGCTGGCGTCCTCTTCGCTCTTCAGCTCTTCGCCCCTGGGCTCGTCGGCTTTGAGCTCGTCGCCTTTGAGTTCGCCCAACACGTCGTGGAAATCCTTGGCCTCGCGGAAATTGCGGTAGACGGAGGCAAAGCGCACATAGGCGACATCATCGAGCGACTTAAGCGCCTCCATGACCAGCCGGCCGACTTCCCCCGAGGCCACCTCGGTCTCGCCCGAGCTTTCGAGCTGGCGCACGATGCCGGTCACCGCCCGATCGATACGTTCCGGGTCGACATTGCGCTTGCGTACCGCGATCTCGACAGAGCGCAGCAACTTGTCGCGGTCGAACGGCACCTTGCGTCCAGACTTCTTCACCACGACGAGATCGCGCAATTGGACGCGCTCGAAAGTGGTGAAGCGGCCGCCGCAATCCGGGCAGACGCGCCGCCTGCGGATCGCTGCACCGTCTTCGGCAGGGCGCGAATCCTTCACCTGCGTATCTTCGGACTGACAGTAGGGACAGCGCATGGAGAGCCTTCGGTTCGCGATTCTCGTAGTGCGAACGGCTTAGAGGTTTTTGCCACGATGGCAAAGTATGGCCGATGACCGATCGCGTCTCAGAGATAGCGAGGCACGAGGAAAATTGCGAGAGCGGCAATTAGTTGGACGGCAATACGCCAATCAGGGAGCGACGTCGCCGGTCGGGAAGCCGCAGGACGTGCCGAGATAGCGATAGGCCTTGGTGAAGCCGTCCATCGATATCGTCGCGACCGGCTTGTCGGCGAAGCTGACATCGAGGGCGCTGGTACGGCGCATGGCACGCAGTATGGCAACCGTGGTCTCGGGTTTGTTGTCCATCATCCACTGTCCGTCGGCGATAATATGAAAACCAGCCTTGATCTTGTCGTTGACGTCGCGGAACACCGCCGGGATGTTGTCCCCCTTGGGCAAGTCACTGTTTCTCACGGCGATGATGAGGCTCGGATAGCCCTCGGGTGGCAGTACGTCGCCATTCGAGATGGCCAGCGTGAGGGTGCCACTGGTGCCGTTAGCGTCGAAAAAGACCGTCGAGGCGGCGCAGGTCTTGCGCACGTCCTCACCGGTGTTGACCTCGTCCACCGTGGTGGACCACCTGCCGAAGGTCTCTGTCTTGGGTGCTGCCGGCGTCGGCTCGGTCTGCGCCAAGGCCGCGCCGAGTAGCTGAGAGGTGGCTAAGGTGAGCAAGGCAGCGCCAACACTGGTGAAACGGAAAATTCGCATCATCATCAAGCGTCTCCGAGATGCAGCCGTGGCCAGTTGATCGGCGCCGTCACAGTTGGGGGACCGACGCCCTGCGTCAACCAAGATACGGGTAAAGCGGAAAACGATCCGTCAATGCCGCCACCTTGGCCTTCACGGTTGCCTCGACGGCCGCGTTGCCTTCGTCGGAATTGGCGACCTTCAGTCCATCCAGCACTTCGGCGATCAGCTTGCCGATCTCGCGGAACTCGGCCTGACCGAAGCCGCGCGTGGTGCCGGCCGGCGTGCCGAGCCGAACGCCCGATGTCACGAAAGGCTTTTCCGGATCGAAGGGGATGCCGTTCTTGTTGCAGGTGATGTTGGCGCGGCCAAGGGCAGCCTCGGCGCGCTTGCCGGTGGCGTTCTTGGGACGCAGGTCGACCAACATCAGATGATTGTCGGTGCCGCCGGAGACGATGTCGAGACCGGTTTCCTGCAGACTGGAGGCCAGCGCCTTGGCATTGGCGACGACGCTCTCCGCATAGATCTTGAAGCTCGGCTTCAGCGCCTCGCCCAGAGCCACCGCCTTGGCGGCGATCACATGCATCAGCGGTCCACCCTGCAGGCCGGGGAAGACGGCCGAATTCATCTTCTTGGCAATATCCTCGTCGTTGCAAAGGATCATGCCGCCGCGCGGCCCGCGCAGCGATTTGTGCGTCGTGGTGGTGACCACATGGGCATGCGGCAGCGGCGACGGATGCATGCCGCCGGCGACCAGGCCGGCGATGTGGGCCATGTCGACCATCAGATAGGCACCGATCGAATCGGCGATCTCGCGAAAACGCTTCCAGTCCCAGACACGTGAATAGGCTGTGCCGCCGGCCAGGATCAATTTCGGCCTGGTCTCATGGGCGGTCTTCTCGATCGCATCCATGTCGAGCAGATGATCGTCCCGGCGTACGCCATAGGAGACGACCTTGAACCATTTGCCGCTCATATTGACCGGCGAGCCATGTGTCAGGTGTCCGCCGGAATTGAGGTCGAGGCCCATGAAGGTGTCGCCGGGCTGCAGCAACGCCAGGAACACCGCCTGGTTCATCTGGCTACCGGAATTCGGCTGGACGTTGGCGAAGTTGCAGCCGAACAGCTTTTTCGCGCGTTCGATGGCCAGTTCCTCGGCGACATCGACGAATTGGCAGCCGCCATAGTAGCGCTTGCCCGGATAGCCCTCGGCATATTTGTTGGTCATGATCGATCCCTGTGCCTCGAGCACGGCACGCGAGACGATATTTTCCGAGGCAATCAGCTCGATCTCGTGGCGCTGGCGGCCGAGTTCGTTGCGGATTGCGCCGAAAATCTCAGGGTCGGCATCGGCAAGCGTGGTTTCGAAAAAGGATTCGAATTTGTTCGACACTGCCGCTGCTGTTGCCATGGGCTGAAATCCTCAAGGTTCGGGGTCTCTCGCGCCATTAACACAGTTGCTTTCGGCCCGCCACGTTTGCAGCGCGAAATTTGCTGGCCGGATTGCGCCAGAGGGACTGGCAGCCTCTATTTCCTTGCCTGCCGGCCCTTCAGCAGGGCCTCGGTGAGCGTGATCTCGGTGAACAGCGCCTGCATCGTATGGTCGTTAATCTGGCCGCTGCGAAACATTGCGCGAACCGCTGCGCGTTCGGCCTCAATGCCCGCCAGCCTCAATTCGAGCTCCAGCCGTCCGGCCTCGCGGGCCTCGGCGCGCGCCTCGTCGGCCTCGTCGGAGGCAGCGATGCGGCGACGGTAGCCGGCGACGATGCTGTCGGCGGCGGCAAGCCGGGCGCCGGGTATTTCCCCTTCATCGCCGTCGGTCGCGCCGGCCATGCTCTCGATGCGGGCGATGGCGGCCTTGGCCGCGCCCACACGCGCAAGACGCTCCTCGGCAGCGCCAGGATCCTCGCCCGGCTCGACCAGCCCGCGTGCCACCTTGGGCAAGGCAAGGCTGGCTATGAGCAATGAGCAGATGATGACGCCTGCGGCGAGGAAGATCACCACGTCGCGCGCCGGAAAGGGCGAACCATTCGGCATGGTGAGCGGCAGCGACAGGATGCCGGCCAGCGTGATGGCGCCGCGCACGCCGGCAACAGAGCCGGCGATCCGGACGCGCAGCCCGAACGGCTCGGCCTTCTGCTCGCGTAATCGCGCCGAGACGCGCGTCGCGATGTCGCCGACCCAGATCCACAGGAAGCGCAGCCCGATCAGGCATAGTGTCAGCGCGACCACCGTGGCGATTGGCTGGATGACCGGATAGCGGCTGCCGAGCTCAGGCGGCACGTTGCCGATGATTTCGGGAAGCTGCAACCCGAGCAGGATGAACAGCGCGCCGTTGAAGACGAAGGATAGCGTCGTCCACAGCGATACGGTCTGTATGCGCGCCGAGACGCCGAGAAAGCGGAAAATCCCGGAGCCGCCGGTGAGCACTCCGGCCGTGACCGCCCCCAGAATGCCCGAGGCGCCGACATTCTCGGCGCCGAGATAGGCGATGAACGGCAGCAGGACCATGACCAGCACCTGCGCCTCGGACGGCACGCCGCCGATACGGTTCAGCAATTGCAGCACCTTGGCGGCGACGAACAAGGCAGCCACGCCGGCCAGGATGCCGGTAGCGACGGCATAGAGGAAAGTCACGGATGCCGCGACGAAGGAGAAGCTGCCGGTCAAGGCAGCTGCCACCGCAAAGCGGAACATCACGAGGCCCGACGCATCGTTGAGCAGCGCCTCGCCCTCCAGGATGTGCATCAGCCGGGCCGGGACCAGGCTCTTGTCGACGATCGAGGAGACGGCCACCGCATCGGTGGGCGACAGCACCGCAGCAAGCGCGAAAGCGACGACGAGCGGGATGCTCGGGACAAGCCAGTGCAAAGCGTAGCCGAAGCCGACAATGGTGAAGAAGACCAGCCCGATGGCGAGGTCGAGGATCGGCCCGCGCAGCGCGATCAGTTCGCGCTTGGGCGCACCATAGGCGTCGCTGAACAGCAGCGGTGGGATGAACACTAGCAGGAACAGCTCGGGATCGATCTCGACATGCATGCCGCGCACCGGCCAGGCGAGCGCTGCACCGATGGCGATCTGCAGTACCGGCAGCGGCACCCGCACCAGCCGGACCAGCGCGCCCGAAACGGCGACGAAGATGAGCACGACCAGAATGAACATTGCGACATGCATGATGCGATTTCCGACTACAGCGCCGCGTCCTTTTTCCGGCAATCGGCCCAGCAAAGCTTTCCGCGAAAGACTCGGCAACGAAAAAGGCCGCCTTCCGGCGGCCTTTTGCAAATGAACTCAGCTGCTTAGAGCGCGGATGTGATCTGCAGCTCGTTGGCTCCGTCGAGGCCGTAAATGTCGTCACGGAACTGGACCACGCCCGGCCCTGTCGACCAGGCCGAGACGTAGAGAAAATAAACCGGCACCGGATTGGTGACCTGCACCGGCGTGTTCTCCCCGGTCTTGATCGCCGCCTCGAAATGCTGGCGATCCCAGCCCGGTGTGTCGCGCAGAATCCAGGTGACGAGGTCGCGCACGTTCTGAACCCGCACGCAGCCAGAGGAATCGAAGCGCATCAGCTTGCCGAACAGGCTCTGCTGCGGCGTGTCGTGCATGTAGACGCCGTCCGGGCTGGGAAAATTGATCTTGACTGAGGCCATCGCGTTGCCGGAACCGGGATCCTGGCGGAAGCGGTATTTGGCGGCATCATCGGTCGACCAGTCGACCGTCATTGGGTCGACCTCGCTGCCGTCCGGCGCAAACAGGCGGATATGGCTGTCCTTGAGATAGTTGGGGTCCTTCCGCATCAGCGGAATGATATCCTTGCGCACGATCGAGACCGGCGCGTTCCAGTACGGATTGACGATGATTTCGTTGATCTTGGAATTGACGATCGGCGTCTGGCGATCGATCTTGCCGACGATTGCGGTGTGGCGCAGCACAACGCGGTCGTTCTCGACAGCCTCGATCTGCGCCGCCGGGATGTCGACCAGAACATAGCGGTTGCCAAGCGTGCCGGCCCGCTCACGCAGCCGTTGCAGATTGGTCTGGAGCTGACCAAGCCGAACCGGCGCCGACACGTTCATTGCCGCGAAAGTATATTTGCCCGTGGTTCCGTCGGCCGGCAAGCCGTGACGCAACTGGAAGCGCTTGAGCGCCGAGTCGACGTACGAATCGAACGCTTCCGAGAGCCCGGCGCTCTGCGCCAGATCGCCCGATATCATCAAGCGCCTGCGCAGCGGCACCACATCGGGATCCTCGACGCCAAGCTGCAGCTTCTTGGTGTCTGGAACCTGTTCCCAGCCGCCTTGCGCGACGATATTCTGATACTGCATGATCGCCTGCTCGGTGAAGGACACCGTCTGCAGGCTGAAGATCGGCAGCGTCGAGGCAACCTTGCCGCCTTCGCTGGCACGCGCATCGAATTGGTCGTCCCAATTGCCGCGCGCCGAGGATTTCAGGATATCCCCGATCACATCCTGTGCACTGGCGCGGCCGGCGACCATTGCGGCTGCGAGCGCGGAGGCTCCTGAAAGGAAGAAACGGCGGCTGGTTCTCATGGACGTTCCAGACATTCTTGCTACAATTCAACCCACCGGGCGGTCTCGCCCGCACTCTAGAGTTGGCTTCTTAACAATTAGCCAACCATGGCCCGCATCACTTCGGTGTAAAACCACATGGGAAGTGACTTGAGCACAGGACAAATGCACGGCTTTGGCCCCAGCATCACCCGCATCTTCGGTTCCATTGGAATATGGCGGCAACGTGGCTGTTGCTCGAATTTGGATCGGCCGGCCTGACGAAACGGCAAGACCGGTGCTTTTCGGCACCGGCCTTTGGTCCACTCCGCGGCAGCACTTCCGTAGTCCAGCTTCAAATCTAGATGCGGCGGATGCGATTACATCCGGTAGGCGATGGTATCGTTCCAGAACCGATCCAGGCGCTGCAGGGCGCGGTTCATCTGCTTGAACTCCTCCGTGTTGATGCCGCCAACCTGCTCGATCGAACCGACATGGCGCTCGTAGAGGCCGGCGACGACTTCCGCCACCTCATTGCCCCTCGGCGTCAGCGAAACCCGCACCGAACGGCGGTCGATGCGCGAGCGCTGGTGGTTGATGAAGCCGAGATCGACCAGCTTCTTCAGATTGTAGGAGACGTTCGAGCCGAGATAGTAGCCACGCGAGCGCAGTTCGCCGGCGGTCAGCTCCGAATTGCCGATGTTGAACAGGAGCAGCGCCTGGATGGCGTTGATGTCGGAGCGACCGTTGCGGTCGAATTCGTCCTTGATCACATCAAGCAGACGGCGATGCAGCCGCTCGACCAGCTGCAGCGATTCCATGTACAGCGAACGGATCGCCTCGCGGCGGTCATCGGATACGTTGGCGGTCTTCGCCGCCGGACGCGAATTGATCATTGTCTTTGCCTCTCGTTTGTCGCCCGGTGATTTTTTGTTCTTCACCTTGACCGCGACACTATCGAATACTCATAAAATTCGACTTAAACGCCAAGGCTAACAAGAGCTTACCGGTAAGGGGTTTCGAAAGAGGCTTAACGGACGGTCACCCGAGCAAGGATAATTAACCTAAAGATTTAGCCAACGATCCTGGCCGGAATTGCTATCGCCGGGGTTGCCGCTTCTGGATCCAGATCACCACGCGGAACACTATGTAGAGCAGCGCCACCGCAAGGTGCGAGGCGACGATCAGCGGCCGGTGGCCGAACAACTCGGGGAAGCCAGCATACATGACGCACTCGGTCACCGCGCAGATGAACCAGATCACCGGCCCCCAGGACGCCAGCATCCACAGGCCGGCGGCAGCGAACGGAAAAAACACCGCCAGCACCACCGCCGCCACCTGCCAGTGTACCGGCATCAGGTCGAAGCGCCACAACGGGCCGGGGTAAAAGCCGATCAGCCGGATCCAGTACAAGATGCCGAACAGCAGACAGTAGCCGGCGATGACGCGCTGGAACCAGGCGAAGATGACCTCGATCGTCGAGGGCTGCAGCACCACGCGTCTCGAGGCGACCTCGCTCACAGCTTCAGTTCCCGTTCGCCGAGCGATGCGAAATAGGCGTCGACGTTGGCGGCGCTGACGTCATCGATACCTGCCGGCCGCCATTGCGGCGTCGAGCCTTTATCGATGATGGCGGCGCGGATACCTTCATAGAAGTCGTGCCCGGCAAGCATGCGGTTGAGGATACGGAACTCCATTTTCATGCACTCGTCCATCGACAACGTCTGCCCGGCGCTAATCTGGCGCCATGCAACATGCAGGCTGGTCGGTGAACGTGTGCGGATGGTGGCCAGCGTCTTTGCCGCGAACTCGTCGGCAGCGGCTGCCCGCTCCAGACTGGCGACGATATCGGCCAGCGACGGCTGCGCGAAATGCCGGGCGATGGCTTCCAGCGTCGGCCTGTCGGTCTCGCGCCTGGCCGGGACGAAGCAGCCGCGCAGCACCGATTCCGGGTCGCCGCTTTCCGCCAGACGGGCGAGGAAGCCGGCCTGGTCCTCCGCCTTGATCGTATGGGTGGCGAGGCCCGAGCACAAAGCATCGCCATAGCGGATGCGGTTGCCGGTCAGCGCCAGATACATGCCGAAGCTGCCGCCGAGATCCGGCAACAGATGGCTGGCGCCGACATCCGGGAAAAAGCCGATGCCGACCTCGGGCATGGCAAACTGGGCGTTTTCGGTCAGCACTCGCTGCGAACCATGGAAGGAGATACCTACGCCGCCGCCCATGACGATGCCGTCGATCACCGCGACATAGGGTTTCTTGAAGCGGGCGATGCGGGCGTTCAGCCGGTATTCATCGGCGAAGAAATCGACCGGAGGCCTTCCTGCGCGGCCGGCTTCGTAGATGTGGAGGATGTCGCCGCCCGCCGAAAATGCCCTGCCCTCGGCCTTGACGACGACAACGTCGACGCCGTCGTCGCGCTCCCAACTGCGCAGCGCCTTGTCCAGCGCCTTGACCATGCGGTGGGTTACGGCATTGAGCGCCTGCGGCCGCGTCAGCGTGACGACGCCAGCCCTGCCCAATCTTTCGAAGCGAATCTCGTCGCCTCCGCCAAAATCCATCGCCAGAGAATCCCTCCCCGCGCCCGCCGGGAGTGAAGTGCTAAAGCGTGGCGCATGGCCGCGTCAATGGCGGCGGCCAATCCGCTGCATGGTCGTCGGCGTCACCCAGTGCTAATGCTGGCGCTTTGAACCGGAAGGTTGAACCATGCCTTGGTTGCCGCGCCTTGCTGTTATGGTGGTCGGCCTGATCGCTGCGAACACTCCTCCCGTATCGGCCGAAACCGTCGACGAGCTCTATCAATCGCAGACCATCGTCACCGGCCAGGGCGAGGTCAACAGGCAGATCGGCTTCAAGGCCTGCCTCGATGCGGTGCTGGTTCGTGTGTCCGGCGATCAGCGGCTGCCGAAGAGAACTGAGATGGCGGCGCTGCGCGACAAGGCCGGCAGCTTCGTTGCCGAATTCCGCTATCGCGACCGTCTCGAAGGCATTCCAATCCATGACGAACAAGGCACCCATGACCGGCCGCATGATCTCACTTGTCTGTACAGGCCTGACGTTATCGATCCGGTGCTTGCCGCGCTTGGCAGCAATCCATGGCTTGGCGAGCGGCCACGCCTGGCAATTTTCCTGGCGGCGGAGCAAGGCACAAGGCAGTTCGTGCTGACCGCCGACGATGAGCGCGGGGCGGCGATGCGCGAATCCTTCGTCAATGCCACCGGTCCGCTGGTCATGCCGATTGTGTTTCCCGAAGCGTCACTGCTGTCGGCCTCGAAGCTTGACGACCAGGCCCTGCGCCATGCCGATATCACGACGCTGGACCAGCTTGCCAGGAAGGCCGGAGCCGACCAGGCGCTCGCCGGCAGTATCGTCTGGAGCGACAAGGAACTGGGCTGGATAGCCGACTGGCGGCTTGCCTTGAATGGCAAGAGCTACAATTGGCAAGTGCGCGGCGTCAGCTTCGACGAGGCATTCCGCGTCGCCATGCGGGGTGCTGCGCAGATCCTGTCGGGCAATGGCCAACCAGAATAGCGCCCGACAGGACCCTGGCACAATCGTGTCGCATTGGTCAGCAGCGGAGGCTCGTGGTAAAAGCCGCCCGATCCGGAGTTTTTGCGATGAACAAATTCACCCCTGCAAAGCCTGCCGGCGCGCGCAGCGTCGACGAGATCACCGGCAGCCGGCGTCTGCGGCGCATGCGCAAGGCCGATTGGTCGCGCCGCCTTGTCCAGGAGAACCGGCTCTCGGTCGACGATCTGATTTGGCCGATCTTCGTCGTCGACGGCAGACAAGTGCGCGAACCGATCGCCGCCATGCCCGGCGTGTTCCGCCTGTCGCTCGACCTCGCCGTCAAGGAGGCTGAGCGCGCGGCCAAGCTTGGCATTCCGGCGATCGCCACTTTCCCCAATGTGGAGCTCGGCCTGCGCGATCAGACCGGTTCGCACATCCTCGATCCGGAAAACATCATCAACCGCGCCACCCGCGCCATCAAGCGGGCGGTGCCGGAGATCGGCATCATCACCGACGCGGCGCTTGACCCGTTCACCTCGCATGGCCATGACGGCATCTTGCGCGAGGGCATTATCGTCAATGATGAAACGGTGGAGCAAGTGACGGCGGCGGCCGTCATCCAGGCGGCGGCGGGGGCCGACATCATTGCCCCCTCGGACATGATGGACGGCCGGATCGGTGCCATCCGCGATGCGCTCGACGCCAATGGATTTCAGGATGTGGCGATCATGTCCTATGCGACCAAGTTCGCATCCGCTTTTTACGGCCCCTACCGTGAGGCGGTCGGCACCGCCGGCCTGCTCAAGGGCGACAAGAAGACCTATTATATCGATCACGCCAATTCCGACGAAGCGGTGCGCGAGGCCGAGCAGGATCTGGCCGAGGGCGCCGACATGCTGATGGTCAAGCCCGGCCTGCCCTATCTCGACATCATCCGCCGGCTGAAAGTCGAGTTGCAGATGCCGACGTTTGCCTATCAGGTCTCGGGCGAATATTCGATGATCAAGGCCGCCGCCGCCAATGGCTGGATCGACGGCGAAAAGGCGATGCTGGAATCGCTGCTCGCCTTCAAGCGCGCCGGCTGCGACGGCATCCTGACCTACTTCGCGCCGGAAGTGGCGGCGATGCTCAAGGGGTGATGCGCTTTGTAGCGTCTACATCGAGTAGTGTTCGTTCGTCCAAAGCGCGACATGGAACGCCGCAGGACATCGCTTCAAGTTTACGCTGCCCCTCGTTGCCCTGCCGGGCATTTCTCCCTGTAAAGTGGCAGGGAGAAAGACGCGTTCGTAAAAGATTTCACCAATCTCCAGCGTTGCAAAAACATCGACGTTGCGGCCAGCCCCTTCTCCCCGTCACTATACAGGGAGAAGCTGCCGGCAGGCGGATGACGGGCGGCGCCGACATTGAGATTGGTTATTCCAACATGATTTGGAAGCGATTGCCCCGCCGGCGATTCAAAATACCGCTTGCAAAATGCAATCAGTTAAGCTACCCCAATAACTGCTTGCATCTCACAATTGGCTATCGAGGAGGCTCTCATGTCCAAACTTCGCGTCAGCGCCTTCACCCTGTCGATCGACGGCTTCGGCGCCGGTCCCGACCAAGACCTGAAGAACCCGCTGGGTGTTGGCGGAGAAGCCCTGCACGAATGGATGTTCGGCACCCGCACCTTCCGCAAGATGGTCCTCGGCAAGGATGGCGGGACCACGGACACCAACGAGGCGTTCGCGGCACGCAGCTTCGAAAATGTCGGCGCATGGATCCTCGGCCGCAACATGTTTGGGCCGATCCGCGGCGAATGGCCGGATGACAGCTGGAAAGGCTGGTGGGGTGACAACCCACCCTACCACGTGCCGGTCTTCGTGCTCACGCACCATGCGCGTGATCCTATTGTCATGGAGGGCGGCACGACCTTCTATTTCGTGACCGACGGCATCCACTCAGCGCTGGAGAAGGCGAAGGCAGTGGCTGACGGTAAGGATGTACGGCTGGGCGGCGGCGTTTCTACGATCCGGCAATATCTCAAGGAAAAGCTCATCGACGAAATGCATCTGGCGATCTCACCGGTCCTGCTAGGCGCCGGCGAGAGCCTTTTTGCCGGCATCGACATGCCCAAGCTCGGCTATCGCTGCAGCGAGCAGGTCGCGACGCCGAAGGCCACGCATGTCATCATCGAGCGCCCCTAGCTTGTTGCAGGGTGCCGCCATGGAGCGGCGCCCTCCTCGCCGCTTTAGTCAGTACTTCTCCGGCACATACTGTTCGCGCGGCAGTACCTGGCGCTCGTATTCGGGATTGAAGACGCGCTCCGCAGTGTGATCTCCTCGTGCGGCACCTCCTCATAGGGCACCTGCTTGAGGAGATGGTCGATGCAGTTCAGCCGTGCCTGTTTCTTGTCGTTGCCCTCGACGCTGAACCACGGGGCTTCCGGGATATTGGTGCGGGCGAACGTTTCTTCCTTGGCCTTGGTGTACTGCTCCCAGCGCACGCGCGACTGGAGGTCCATCGGCGACAGTTTCCATTGCTTCATTGGGTCATGGATGCGCATCAAAAAGCGCATCTGCTGCTCCTCGTCGGTGATCGAAAACCAGTATTTGACAGGCGTAATGCCCGAGCGGACCAGCATGCGTTCGAAATCCGGAACGTCGCGGAAGAACTCCTCGACCTGATCCGGCTGGGCAAAGCCCATTACCCGTTCGACGCCGGAGCGGTTGTACCAGGAGCGGTCGAACAGCACGATCTCGCCGCCGGCCGGCAGATGCGGAACGTAGCGCTGGAAATACCATTGCGACTTGTCGCGCTCGGTCGGCGCCGGAAGTGCTACGACACGGCAGATGCGCGGATTAAGCCTCTGGGTGATGCGCTTGATAACACCACCCTTGCCCGCCGAGTCGCGGCCCTCGAAAACCACGACGAGCTTCTTCTTGTGATAGGCGACCCAGGACTGCAGCTTGATCAACTCGGATTGCAGCGTGATGAGATCGCGAAAATACTGCAGGCGGTCGATCGATGGCGGATGTGCATTCTTGTAGATCTTGGCGATCTCCATCGACAGCGCCGGCTCCGAGATTTCCAGCTCATAGTCTTCATCCAGCGTGTCGGCGAGTTCCGCTTCCAGCCAGTCCCTGGCCGGGGAATTCTGTTTTATCTCGGTCATTTACGCTGCTCCGCTTACAGGCCTTGCCGGCCGCTGTCAGGCGCTCTGCCGCCCGGCCCGGCGGCCGGAAATCGAAGCGCTGGACCGATGTTAGTGTAGGCCGGCAATGACGGTTTTATTGCAGCCACTACTGAGCTGGCTGTGCGTTTCAATCCGCAAGATGTGATCGAGCTTGCCCTGCGGAACGGGCGACAAGCGGAACGAATTATCCTACAAATAGCTGGTTCATTGAGGGCTGTCGTCTGCAACGCCCTTTCCCGATAAATTGTGAGGATACGACATGGAATACCGCACTCTCGGCCGTTCCGGGCTGAAGGTTTCAACGCTGACCATGGGCACCATGACGTTCGGCGGCGGCGGCGCGTTTTCGGCGGTCGGCAAGACCGACCTCGACGAGGCGCGCCGGATGATCGACCTTTGCATCGATGCCGGCGTCAATGTCATCGACACCGCCAACGTCTATTCGAACGGCGTGTCGGAAGAGATCATCGGCGAGGCGCTCGGCGGCAAGCGCAAGGGCGACGTGCTGATCGCCTCCAAGGCGCGCATGCGGATCGGCAAAGGCCCCAATGATGAAGGCCTGTCGCGCTACCATCTGATCCGCGAATGCGAGAGGAGCCTGAAGCGGCTCAGGACGGATGTCATCGACATCTATTTCCTGCACGAGTGGGATGGCCTGACACCGCTTGAGGAAACCATCGGCGCGCTCGACACGCTGGTCGCGCAGGGCAAGGTCCGTTATGTCGGCTGCTCCAATTATTCCGGCTGGCAAGTGATGAAGGGGCTGGGGATCAGCGACCGTCATCACCAGCCGCGCTTCGTCACCCAGCAGATCCATTACACGTTGGAAGCGCGCGAGGCCGAGTATGAATTGTTGCCGATCTCGGTCGACCAGGGGCTCGGCGTGCTGGTCTGGAGCCCGCTTGCCGGCGGGTTGCTGTCCGGCAAATACCACCGTGACCAGCCGACCGCCCGCCAGCTCAGCGGCTGGTCGGAACCGCCGATCCGCGACGAGGACCGGCTGTGGCGGATCGTCGACACGCTGATCGATATCGGCAATAATCACGGCGTGTCGGCGGCGCAGGTGGCGCTTGCGTGGCTGCTCGGCCGGCCCGCTGTCAGTTCGCTGGTGATCGGCGGACGAACCGAAGCCCATTTCAAAGACAATATCGCCGCTGCAAGCCTTGTGCTTGCCGATGAGGAGCGCACACGGCTCGATGTGGTCAGCAGGCCGCCCGTGCTCTATCCCTACTGGCACCAGCAATTCACGGCAAAGGACCGGTTCGGGCCGGCCGATCTCGTTCTCGACCGCGACGGCGCCTGAAAAGCCGGGCTCTCCGGACTGCGCCGAGATATGGAGCCCGATCGTGCCTTGCGGTGTTGTGTTTGCGGTCCAATGCTCCTAGGCAAAGGCCAAGCACAACGAAAGGAAACGATATGGCACGAGCACCGAACTACGGTCAGGAACGCAAGGAACGCGACCGGCAGAAGGCTGCCAAGAAGGCGGAAAAGCAGGCTGCCAAGGTCGCAGCCAAGGAGCGATCGAAGCCCGAGGGCGAGAGCGAGTCCCAAACCAAAACCGAAACGGCAGAGTGATGATATCCGGGCTGCCAGGCGGGCCGGGCCTCGGTCAAATCCCGCTATGCCTCAGGCAGGCGCCTTGTCGCTGACGAAGACGTTCACTTCACGAGCGGCGGCAATGAAGGCCCGTCTTGCGTTCATGGCCGGCTTGTCGCCGGCCAGCGCATCATGACAGGCTTGCAACGCTTCGCGGTGCTTGGGGCTGCGCTTGCCGGGCCAATTGTTGAGGAGGTAGTCGGAAGCCTCGCGGGCCGTACGCAAGAGCTGATTGCTTCCCGCCGCGCCCTTGACGGTCACGGGTGTGTCAAATCGGTTGTTTTCCATCGCCGCTCTTACGCCATCGGCATTTGCGAAGCGAGACCGAAAGTAGCATTCTTCGCTCATCTGCTCTTTTCGTGATCAATGGCAGCCGATCCTCACTCAAGCGACGACGGCAAATCCACGGGCGCGCAGGCCGCGCCGGTCGTTGCGCAGCGAGGTCACCAGCCGGTCGCGGCTGCCGATGATATGGGCCGAAAGCAGGCGGGCGGCGGTATCGGCATCGCCGGCCCGCACCGCCGACAGAATGGCATGGTGTTCGGCCCAGGCGCGGCCGAGCGCTGCCTCGTCGCGAACCTCGAGCCAGCGGGCGCGCGACAGGCGCGTCATCGCATCGCGAACCGCTCTGAACAGGAACTCGTTGCCTGACAGGCGTGCCAGCTCGATATGAAAATCCCTGCCGACGCGATGCCATTCCTCGCGCGGCGTCTTGTCGTCGCAAGAATCGAGCATCGCCTCGATGATTTCGACGGCACTTCTGTCCTGCAAGGTGCAAGTCAGCCTGACTGCCGCGACCTCGACCGCCTCGCGATAGACGGCGATCTGCTCCAGCTCGGCAAGATTGATTGGCGAGACCGTCCAGCCGCGGCCGTCGCGGCAGATCAGGCCTTCGGTCTCGAGCCGCAGCAACGCAGCCCTGACCGGCGTGCGCGAGGCGCCGAAGCGGCTTTCGACCCAGCGCTCCGTCAGCCGCTCGCCGGGACCAATCTCGAGCCCGAGGATCATCTCGCGAAGCTGCTTTTCGACGTTCTGCATCTGCGACATTGGCGTTCCGTTCAGGTCATTCGTTCCGGCAATCGGGTCACTGGCCGGCGTTGGCCGATCACGCCGGCCTTTGTCGCTCATGTTTGAGAGGCCCGCATTGACAGCGACGGGGCTTGCGTTCATGACAGATACCAGCTTGGTATCCCAAATTGGTATCCACAGCAAGTTCCATGCAAGCTGGCCGGACAGGACAGACATGCCGCAAGACGCCAACCGCGCCACGCACAACGTCCACTGGCGCCGCAATCTCGCCGTGTGTTTTGCCGGCTCGTTCAGCACGCTTGTAGCGATGACGCTGCTGTTGCCCTTCCTGCCGCTTTACGTCGAGCAGCTGGGCGCAGAGGGCCATGCGGCGATCGTGCAGTGGTCGGGCGTCGCCTACGGCGCCACCTTCCTTGCCGCCGCGCTGGTCGCGCCCCTGTGGGGGCGGCTAGGCGACCGTTACGGCCGCAAACTGATGCTGGTGCGCGCCAGTTTCGGCATGGCGCTGTGCATGTCGCTGACCGGCATGGTGCAGACTGTCTGGCAATTGGTGCTCTTGCGCCTGCTGATCGGCTTTGCCGGCGGCTATTCTTCGGGTTCGACCATCCTGGTTGCCATGCAGACGCCGAAGGATCGCTCCGGCTGGGCGCTGGGCGTGCTGTCGGCCGGTATCACCGCCGGTGCCCTGGTCGGTCCGCTGCTTGGCGGCGCGCTGCCGCCGCTGATTGGCATCCGCGCCACATTCCTGCTCGCCGGCGGCGTCATTTTCCTGGCTTTTCTGGCAACCACCTTGCTGATCAAGGAGGCGCCTCGCCCGGTTGCCGCCAAGGCCGCGTCAGAAGAAAAAGTGAAAGACAGCTGGTCGCAGATTCCCGACAAGCGCCCCGTCGTCGCCATGCTCGCGACCGGCATGCTGTTGAGTTTCGCCACCATGTCGATCGAGCCGATCATCACCGTCTATGTCCAGCAGCTCATCGAAGATCAGAGCCAGGTCACGCTGGTCTCCGGCATCGTCATGTCCGCGGCAGCGCTCGGCGCCATCCTGTCGGCGTCGCGGCTCGGCAAGCTCGCCGACCGTATCGGCCACTGGAACGTGATCGTTGCCGCACTCGCCGTCTCGGCGCTGCTGCTGATCCCGCAGGCCTTCGTTACCCAGGGCTGGCAACTCGTCGTCCTGCGTTTCCTGATGGGCCTGGCGCTTGGCGGTCTTTTGCCCTGCATCACCAGCGTCATCCGCCACAATGTGCCCGACGGGGTCGGCGGCAATGTGCTTGGCTTGTCGATCTCGGCGCAATATGTCGGGCAGGTCGCCGGACCATTGCTCGGCGGCTTCGCCGGCGGCCATTTCGGTATGCGCTCGGTGTTTCTCGGCACATCCATTCTGATGGCGGGCGGAGCGGCCTATAACTGGCTGGTCCAGTCGCGCCGCGAGCGCGACATGCTGGCGGAAGCCGGCAAATCCTGACACGGTTCGCAGCACTATCTCAGGCGGTCGCTAGGAATCACGGAGGCGTGGACATGAGCACGGATGAACACGCGGCAGGCGGCCGCATTCTGGTTTTTGCCGGCGGCCTATGCGGCGCGGCTGGCGTGGCGCTTTCGGCGGCGGCGGCGCATCTCGGCGGCGCTTTCGTCGGTACGGCCGCATCCTTCCTGCTCTTGCATGCGCCGGTCTTCCTTGCCGTCGGGCTGCTCGGTGGCAATAGCATCCTGCGAACCGGAAGCCTCATCCTTCTCGTCGGGCTTCTGCTGTTCTCGGGAGATCTTTTGGCCCGCGACTTCCTTGGCTCGCGGCTGTTCCCGATGTCGGCGCCGATCGGCGGCACGTTGCTCATCGGCGGCTGGCTGATGATGGCCGCCTCGGCGCTGGTGCGGCCGCGCCCTTGACGCGGCAGCCAGGTTCGCCGGTTCTGTCAGTCTTGGCGACGTTCGGGCCGGACTTGGCCGTCGCGTTTGGCCGTTTTGACCACACGCCGCCGCTCCGGCCGTTCGGTGGCCGGCGATATGCCCCAATAATTGCGATAGATGTCTTCGAACAGATGCTTGATCGGGTGCATGGCTTAATCTCCTTTTTGAATCGATCCAATCAGCGGGCACAAAAAATAGGCCGCCGATCAGCTCCGCTTGCGTCCTACGAGGAAACGCAGGTCGCGAATCCACGGACCGGTCCTGTCGCGCCCCTTGCGGGCCTCCGCGCTCGAGCGGATGCTCCAGTCGTTCCGGTAAATGTCCTCGAACAGATAATTGACGGGGTGCATGGCACTCTCCTCTTGTATCGATCCAGTCTGCGGGCAAAACCGCTCTTGGATCGATTCAAGAATATGCGTCACAGCACAAATGTCAAGCAAAATTTGAATCGATCCAAGGAAGATGTTAGTAATCGGCACTACTGTCGGACAGGAGTCCTGGAGACGAACAAATGACATCACCCACCGAGGGCAGCAGGAGGCCCATCCGGCTGGCGGACATCGCCAAAGCCGCGGGCGTATCGCACGGCACTGCCTCCAATGCCTTCAGCCGTCCCGAAATCGTGCGCGAGGAAGTCCGCGAGCGGGTCAAGGCGGCGGCCGAGGCGCTGGGCTACGCCGGCCCGGATCCCAAGGGCCGGCTGCTGCGCGCCGGCAAGGTCAATGCAATCGGCGTCGCCACAACCGAGCCGCTGTCCTATTTCTTCGACGACCCGTTTGCCCGCGTGATGATGGCCGGCATCTCGGAAGCCTGCGACGCCACCGGCGCGGGGATAGCCCTCGTGTCGGCTGGCAACGAGGAAAAACTTGCCTGGAATATCCAGAGCGCCCTCGTGGACGGCTTCATCCTTTTCTGCATCGAGGGCGGTCCGCGTCTCGTTGAGCTGACGCGCGAACGAAAGCTCCCCTTCGTCGCGCTCGAGCTCGGCTCGCAGGACGAGACGGTCTCGGCGATCAGTATCGACAATGTTGCCGGCGGCCGGCTCGCGGCGCGCCATCTGGCGGAACTTGGACATCGCCGCTTCGCCGTGCTGTCGCTGGCCTTCGCCGACGACAGCACCGGTCTTGTCTCGCCCGAGCAGGTCCGGACCGCAGTCTATACCGGAACCCGTGACCGCCTCCTCGGCTATTTCGAAGAGCTTTCCCGGTTTGGTGTCGACACCGCCAAGGTGCCGGTCTACGAGACGGAAAACGATAAGGCGAGCACAAGGGCCGGTCTCGAAACCATCTTCGCCTCGGCGGAACCGCCGACCGCCATCCTGGCGATGTCGGACCGGATCGCGATGGTGGCATTGGAATGGCTCAACGCACGGGGCATCGCGGTTCCCCGCGATATTTCCGTCGTCGGCTTCGACGGCGTGCCTGAAGCCGCAACTTGCGAGCCTCCGCTCACCACCATCGCCCAGCCGATCGCCGAGATCGGCCGCCGGGCAGCGCGAAGAATCCTCGACTTCGACGGCACCGTGCGGCGAGAAACGCTCGACGTCGAACTTGTCGTCAGGGCATCTTCCGGACCGCCGCCAAGTACAGGCTGACTGGGGCAGATCGGCTCCAAATCTTACCTGTTGGCCGCCATGGGACCGATGCCAAAGGATGGACGGACAGGCGGCGCCTCATTGCGGACCGGCTTGCCCTTGCCGGACCAGCCGATAGCGGACAGCCATTCCAGATAGAAGGCGAGCGCGAACTGCATGGCGATGCCGGCGGCGAGCAGCAGACTGTCATAGGCAAAGCCGCCCGGGTTGACCAGCTTCATCACCTGCGCCGCCATGGCAATCACCGTGCCGGCAATGAAAACCGGCAGCGAGCGTTTGCCCAATATGGCGAGCGGATTGTCGCGGCCGGTGCGGAACAGGTTCGAGACGAAAGGCAAGGCGACAACCAGGTAGCTCATCGCCAGGATGTGCAGCAGTCGCGGCAACGACAGGAACGTCTTGTCGAAACCGGTCAGCACCACCGGCAGGTCGAGCCACGACACATGCCCCCACAGCGGGCTGTGCACCCAGACGAGCGCCGTCAGCACATAGGCGGCGGCCGCGCCGACCAGCCAGCGATTGACCGGGATGGTGCCGCCGCGCCGCACATGCAACACGCTGGCCATGCCGATATTGAACAGCAATTGCCATGACAGCGGATTGAGGAACCAGAAGCCGGGCTCCGGGTAGTTCGGCGGCGCGATCTGGTAGATTCCGGCAATCAGCCAAAGGGCTGCGGACACAGCAAGCGCCGCCAGTGGCCGGTAGCTGATGAACAGCAGGAAGACCGGCGCCATCAACAGCAGCGCCGCATAGACCGGCAGTATGTTGTTGTAACCGAGCTGATGGCCGAGCGTGACGATGCCGACCAGGACTTGTGGCGGGTTCGTGACGAGCGGCTCGATGTTGATCAGCGTCAGAAGGTCCGGCCGTTTCGCAAACACCGCCGCCGCGCAGAAGATGGCCATGACCACCATCGTCGTGACGATGTGGGTGACGTAGAGCACGCCGGCGCGGCGCCACATTTTCAGCGTTGCAATCAGCCGGTTTCCCGGCTGGAACTTAGTGCCGTAGGCGAGAGCGACGGACATGCCGGAGATCAGCACGAAGGCCTCGGCCGCATCGGAAAACCCGAAATTCTTGTAGGTCAGGGTTTCGAAAACGGTGCCCGGCACGTGGTCGATGAATATGGTCAGGAGGGCGAGAGCCCGGAACACGTCAATACGCGTATCGCGTTCCGGCGAAACTGGCATGGTCATCGATAAAAGGCCTTAAAGCTGGTTGTTTATGCCCGGCATGCGATCACTCGGGCGACCACCCGGCGCACACTGCTTCGATCCCCCCGCGGGGATTATATGGGCAAAGAAACGGACTGAAATGCGCCCGGTTCAATCAACTTTCGCGGAGCTTGAAAATATTTCGTTTTGAAGCCGGCAAATTAACGAAAGTAACGCGAAATCAAAAGGATGTGACTATGGCCGAGGAGAGCCTCGAAGACGGTATTCTGCAGGAAAATTCAGGCTTTTTCTACCGGCTCCTTCGACCCGCCAACTTACCCGGTGACTGGCTGTTCCTGTTGCATGGATCGGGTGTCGACGAGACGACCTTGCTGCCGCTTGGTCGGCAAATCGCGCCGCATGCTGTGCTGGTTGCGGTCCGTGGCCGCATTCCTCAGGAGGACGGGTTCCGTTGGTTCACGCGAATGACCCCGACGCGATTCGAGCAGGCAAGCATCCGCGCGGAGGCGGAGGCATTCGCGGGCTTCGTCGCCGGCGTCGCGAAGCGCCACAGCCTCGATCTCCGTCGCGCGACCTTTCTCGGTTATTCGAACGGCGCCAATTTGGTTTCAAGCGTCATGCTGCTGCATCCGGGCCTCATCGAGCGCGCCGCATTGCTGCGTCCGATGCCGGTGCTCGACGAGGTGCCGCCGGCCGACCTGTCGAAGGCGCGGGCGCTGATCATCGCCGGCGCCGCCGACCTGACCTACGTGCCATTCGCGCCGGTGCTGGCCGCTCTACTGAACTCGCATGGCGCCAAGGTCGAGGCCCACACCGTCGCCTCCGGCCATGAAATTGGCGATCCGGACGCCGACATCGTCAGGCAATGGCTGGCGGATCCTGCGGTCGCCGTTGCAGCGTCGGATCGATGAGCCCCGAAGCTACCCTCGCCCCATGCGGTTCCAGGCGTCCAGCCCGGCGATCTTGTAGGCTTCCGCCAGCGTCGGGTAGTTGAAGGTGTTGTTGACGAAGAAGTCGACTGTGCCGCCGAGATTGATGACCGCCTGGCCGATGTGGATGAGTTCGGTCGCGCCCTCGCCGACAATATGGGCGCCGAGCAGACGGCGTGTTTCGATCGAGAACAGAAGCTTCAGGAAACCGGTGTTGACACCCATGATGTGGCCGCGCGATGTCTCGCGGAACCGCGCCACGCCGACCTCGTAGGCGGCACCGCTCTCGCGCACCTGCTCCTCGGATTGCCCGACGGTGGAGATTTCCGGCACGGCGTAGATGCCGTAGGGAAAGGTTTCGGGCGGGGGCGGCAAGGGCACGCCGAAGGCATGGCAGGCGGCCACCCTGCCCTGCTCCATCGAGGTCGATGCCAGGCTCGGAAAGCCGATGACATCGCCGGCGGCATAGATGTTGGGCGCGCTGGTCTGGAAGGTCTGCGGATCGACCTTGATGCGGCCTCGCGAATCAGCCTCGATGCCGACGGCGTCGAGCCCTAAATTGCCGACATTGCCGGTGCGTCCCGCGGCATAAAGCACGATCTCGGAACGTATGGTGCGGCCGTCGGCCAGCGTCACCTCAGCATAGTCGGGTTTCGAGGCGATCTCCTTGACGGCACTGCCCAATCGGATGGTCATGCCGCGGTCGCGCATCTGATGGATGAAGTCGTCGACGATCTCGCGGTCGACGAAATCCAACATCGTGTTGCGCGGCTCGACCAGTGTCACCGGAACGTCGAGTGCCGAAAAGATTGTCGCATATTCGACGCCGATGACGCCGGCGCCGATCACCGTCAGCGTGCGCGGTAGCCGATCGAGCTCCAGCATCTCGTCGCTGTCGAAGATCCGTGTCTTGTCGAACGGCACGTCGCGCGGCCGGTGCGGCCGGGTGCCGACCGCGATCAGCGCATGGGCGAAGCCAACCTCGCTGTAGTCGCCGGTGTCGGTGGTCAGGCTGACCTTGTTGGGGCCCAGGAATTTTACCGCGGCGCGCGCACTCTTGACCGTGTTGCGCATGAACTGGTGCTGCAGCACCTCGACCTCATGGTCGAGCGTCTTGTGCAGGCGCTCGACCAGATCGCCGACCGAAATGTCCTGCTTGACGCGGTAGCCGCGTCCATAAAAGCCGCGCTCGCGCCAGCCGGAGAGGTTGAGCACCGTCTCGCGCAACGTCTTCGACGGTATAGTGCCGGTATGCACCGAAACGCCGCCGAGACGCCGGCCCCTGTCGACCACCAGCACCGACTTGCCGAGCTTGGCCGACTGCACCGCGGCGCGGCGCCCGGATGGGCCGCTGCCGATGACCAGCATGTCGTAGTCCATGTCGCCCCGTCCCCTCGGCTCGGCGCGCTTTGTGCGCCGCAGCAAACTAACGCTATCCGCGCCGTGAATTCAACAAGTCAGACGGCCCCAGGCGCTCTGTCGCCATCTACACGGCGGCGAAAGGCTCGATCTTGATTCCGCCGCGAACCTTCACCATTTCATCAATACGCGGCCCGTGCATTAACCCGGGTTCGATTACGAGGAAATGGCATGAACGCTCGCGTTCTCGACGGCGAAATCATCACCAGCAGGCTCGAAGATGTCCGCTCTTATGAGGGCGTGCGCACGCGGCGCATTCTCGCTTTCGTCATCGACTATTTCATCGTCGCGCTGCTCACCATTCCATTCGCGATCCTGGTGTTCCTGTTCGGGCTGTTGACGCTCGGCCTCGGCTGGATGCTGTTTTCCATTCTCGTGCCGACCGTCGCCATCCTCTACATCTGGAACACGCTCGGCAGTAAAGACCAGGCCACCACCGGCATGAAGATGATGGGCATCCGGCTCGACCGTCTCGACGGCAGCCGCATCGACGGGCTGACCGCCGTCGTGCATTCGGTGCTGTTTTGGGCCGGTAATGTCATCCTTTCGCCGCTGGTCCTGCTGGTGAGCCTGTTTTCCGACCGCAAGCGCACGCTGCACGACCTGCTGCTCGGCACCGTTGTCAGCCGCAGTGGCCGCTGAGCAGACTTTTGAAGCGCGGCCGCAGCCTTTGCGCACAAATGTGAAGACGTCCAATCAACCAGGCTTTCACAATCCTGTTGAATTTTTCGGCGTCCGCGCCAAAGGTAGAGCGATTCGCAGGAGTATTTCCAAGGCTCGATGACGCAGCACCCGACCCAGTCGCCGCAGTTCTTTCTGACCGCGCCCTCGCCATGTCCCTATCTCGAGGGCCAGTTCGAGCGCAAGGTGTTCACACACTTGGTCGGCGACAAGGCCCCCGAGATGAACGATCTGTTGACGCAGGGCGGTTTCAGGCGCTCGCAGAACATCGCCTACAGGCCGGCCTGCGAGACCTGCCGCGCCTGTGTGTCCGTGCGCATCCTGGCGCAGGAATTCACCGCCAGCCGCAACATGAAACGGGTCATACAGCATAATTCGGATCTGGTCGGCGCCATGCACGACGCCGAACCCTCCACCGAACAGTATTCGCTGTTCCGCAGCTATCTCGACGTCCGCCACCGCCGTGGCGGCATGTCTGACATGACCGTGCTCGACTACGCCATGATGGTCGAGGATACCCATGTCGACACCAAGGTCATCGAATACCGTCGCCGCGGACCTGACAGCTTCATTACCGGCAAGGGCCAGGGCGAACTGATCGCCGTGGCGCTTACCGACAAGATGGCCGATGGCCTGTCGATGGTCTATTCCTACTTCAACCCGGACTTCGAGGACCGTTCGCTCGGCACCTTCATGATCCTCGATCACATCGCCCGCGCCAGGGCGATGGGCCTGCCCCATGTCTACCTGGGTTACTGGGTCAACGGCTCGCGCAAGATGAATTATAAGATGCGCTTCCAGCCGCAGGAGCATCTCGGCCCGAAAGGCTGGGAACGCTACAATCACGAAGCGGTTTCGCGCTGATCTTCGCTTTCGGTATTCACTCTTAAATTGTTTCGAGGAGGATGCCGCTGGGCTTCCGGCCGATCGGCTGGGAAACCGGGCGGGTCAATTTTGCGCCTCCAAGCCTACGCGAGAATTGCCGCATGTCTTCCCACAACGACCACCAGAGAGGCCTTCTGATCACCGCCATCGGCGGGCTGACGCTGACCGTCGACATTCCGCTGATCCGGCTCGCCGACGGCGAGGCGTGGACGATCCTGCTGTTGCGCACCGGCACGACCTTCGTCGCCACGCTTATCATCTGGGCCGCCTGGCGCTCGCTGAGCGCAAAGGCACCGCAGCTTGTGCCAGGCTGGTCAGGGCTCATCGTTGCCGGCCTCTACGGGCTCGGCTCGATCGCCTTCATCACCGGTGTCTACAGTACCTCGACTGCCAACCTCGTTTTCATCCTGGCGTTCACAACCATGTTCGCGGCCCTTTTGTCATGGCTGTTCCTGAAGGAGAGGCCACGGCCCCTGACGCTTGCAGCGCTGGCACTGATGATCGTCGGCGTGACGATCATTGTCGGCGATTCCGTTGGAACCGGACATCTCTTCGGCGACCTGATGGCGCTATGCTCGGCTTTCATGATCGCCGCGGCCATCACCATCTCGCGCGCCAGCGGCAAGGATATGGGTTTCACGGCGCTGATCGGAGTGGTCCTGCCGCTGGCCGTCGCCACCCTGATGGTTTCCAAGGTGGGTTTTCACGTCAACGCGCCATGGTGGATCGTCTTCAACGGTGCCGTCATCATGCCGATCTCGTTCTTCTGCCTCGCCAACGGCCCGAAATACATCTCCGGGCCGGAGGTGGCGATGTTCTACCTGCTTGAAACCGTGCTGGCGCCGGTCTGGGTGTGGATGATCTTCGCCGAAACACCGACGCGCAACAGCCTGATCGGCGGCGCGATCCTCATCATGACCTTGATCGGCCATTCGCTCTGGCAGTTGCACGACGGGCGCAAGCGCCGCGCCACGTTCGCCGTCAGTCACCCGGCCTGATTCTTTTTCGCGGCGGCGCGTTCGGCAACAATTTCAATCTGCGGCGGTGCATCTTCCTGCTCCGCCGGTTCGGCGGCAGCGAGTTCATCGGTCAGTTCCACCTCGCGCAGCCATTCGCGCCAGATTGCAACCAGCAGGGCCATCAGCACCGGGCCGATGAACAGGCCGAGAAAACCCATTGTCTTGACGCCGCCGATCAGGCCGAAAAAGGTTGGCAGGAAGGGCAGCTTTATCGGCCCGCCGACCAGCTTCGGGCGCAATGTCTTGTCGACGATGAAGAGTTCGACCGCGCCCCAGACGAACAGCGCCAGCCCCGCCATCGGCGAGCCGCTGGCGGCGAGATAGATCGAGACCAGCGTGAACGACAGCGGCGCGCCGCCGGGGATAAGCGCCATGATGCCGGTCAGCGCGCCGAGCGTCACCGGCGACGGTACGCCGGCCAACCAGTAAGCGCTGCCCAGCACCAGTCCTTCGCCGATGGCGATAACGGTCATACCGGTAACCGTCGACGAGATCGTCGCCGGCACCACGCGTGAGATCCGTTCCCATCGGGCCGGCAGGATGCGTTCGCCGAGGCGATCGACCTGCCCGGCGAAATGCTCGCCGTCGCGATAGGCAAAGAACAATGCGATCATCATGAACAGCAGCGTCAGCAAAAGTCCGAAGGCGCTGCCGCCGGCGGCAAGCGCGCCGCGATAGATGCTGCCGATATTGGCGCCGCTGATCAGCTGGATCAGTTCGCCGATACCGCCTGGATGGCCAACGTTGACCGTCCACTGTTCATTGAGCCATTCGCCTACTAAAGGCAGCGTGGCGATCCAGTGCGGCGTCGGCGCGCCGTAGCGGTTGGTCTCGATAGCCCAGCCGACCCATTCGCGCACCTCGTTGATGGCGTAGGTGCCGGCAAGCGCGATCGGCACCACCAGGAAGGTCAGGATGAACAGGATCGCAAGCGTAGCGGCAATCGTGCGGTTGCCGCCGACGCCTGCGAGCAGCCGCCGATAGAGCGGCCAACTGGCGAAAGCGATAACCAGGGCGGCAAGGACCGGGAACAGGAAGCCGTGGAAAAAATATACGCCGGCGGCGACGATCAGCACCAAGAGCCAGCGCGCCGCCGACAGCGGCGGAATGACAGCGGCCCTGAGCGGCGTCGACAGGCCAAACAGACGCTGTTGCCGCTCTGGCTTCTGGATCCTGATTTCCTTCAATCGCCCAATTCTCCCTAGCCCATCGCATCGCTTATGCACTGATATAGTGCAGCAATCGTGACGACATTCCAAATGTTCGGGTGGCGCTTCTAATCTCCCCCCTTGAGGGGGAGATGTCGCCGAAGGCGACAGAGGGGGGGTCGGGACGTCCTGACGCGACCTTACCACGAACAAAGCAGGCTGGCGCTTCATGCGCGGGGATCCCCTCTGGCCTGCCGGCCATCTCCCCCTCAAGGGGGGAGATTACCGCTTCACCCGAACTTGCCAGTCCTCGGGAAACCCTTCGGCACCATGCGGCCGGCCGAGGCGCGGGCGCCGATCCATTCGGCAAGCTCGTCACGCGATTTGGTGAAGGTGCGGTCTGCCGAATCCTGCCAGGACAGGCCGCTTGCCAGCGTGAAGGTCTTGAGGTCGAGGACACCGCCATCCTTGTATTTCTGCAGGCGCACGCCCTTGCCGCGTCCCATCTCGGGGATCTCGGCCAGCGGGAACACCAGCATCTTGCGGTTCTCGCCGACAATGGCGAGATGGTCGCCGGCGACGCTCACACAGCGCTGGGCTTCGTCGGGTGCCTTGACGTTCATCACCTGCTTGCCCTTGCGGGTGTTGGCGACGACTTCTTCTTCCGGCACGATGAAACCGTTGCCGTCATGCGACACCAGCAGCAGCTTGCGCTTGGGATCATGGACGAAAGCGGTGACGATATCCTGGTCGTTGTCCATGTCGACGATGATGCGGATCGGCTCGCCGTGGCCACGCCCACCCGGCAGCCGGTCGGCGCCGATCGTGTAGAACTTGCCGCCGGTGGTGAAGACCAGCACCTTGTCGGTCGTCTGGGCGTGGAAGGCGAGCTTGAGGCTGTCGCCTTCCTTGAAGGTCAGGGCCGAATGGTCGGTCAGATGACCTTTCATGGCCCTCAGCCAGCCCTTTTCCGAAACCACCACGGTGACCGGCTCGCGCTCGATCATGGCGTGGGCGATATCGGTCAGGTCATGCTCGGGTGCGTCGGCGAACTCGGTGCGGCGCTTGCCGATCTCGGTGTCGGGCCCGTATTTCTGGCGAACATTGGCGACTTCCCACTTGATCGTCGCCCACTGCTTGGCGTCGGACGCAAGCAGTGCCTCGATCTGCTTCTTCTCGCCGGTCAGGCCATTGAATTCCTCGCTGATTTCGAATTCCTCGAGCTTGCGCAGCGCTCTCAGCCGCATGTTGAGGATGGCTTCAGCCTGGGTGTCGGTCAGCGACCAGCGCACCATCATCACCTGCTTGGGCTCGTCCTCCTCGCGGATGATCCTGATCACCTCGTCGATGTTGAGGTAGGCGATCAAATAGCCGGCGAGGATCTCCAGCCGCCTTTCGATCTCGCCGAGGCGGTGCTTGGAGCGGCGGATCAGGACGTCGCGGCGGTGCTCCAGCCATTCCTTGAGAACACCTTTCAGCGACAGCACGTTCGGCACCTTGCCGCGCGATAACACGTTCATGTTGAGCGGAAAGCGGCTTTCGAGCTCGGTCAGCTTGAACAGTGATTCCATCATGATGCCGGGATCGACCGAGCGGCTCTTCGGCACCAGCACGACGCGGATGTCCTCGGCGCTCTCGTCGCGGATATCCTCGAGCAACGGCAGCTTGCGCGCCATCAAGAGCTCGGCGATCTTTTCGATCAGCCTGGCCTTCTGGACGCCGTAAGGGATTTCGGTGACGACTATGTTCCAGGTGCCCCTGCCCTGGTCCTCCTGGCTCCATTTCGCCCTGACGCGAAAGCCGCCGCGACCCGTTTCGTAGGCTTCGAGGATCGAGGCTCGGCTGTCGACGATGATGCCGCCGGTCGGGAAATCCGGACCTTGCACGAAATCCATCAGCTTGGTGACGGGCGCATCCGGATGATCGATCAGGTGAAGCGCGGCGTCGCAGAGCTCGGCCGCATTGTGCGGCGGGATCGAGGTCGCCATGCCGACGGCGATGCCGGACGAGCCGTTGGCGAGCAGATTCGGGAAGGCGCCGGGCAGCACGGCCGGCTCCTCGTCTTCCTCGTTGTAGGTCGGGCGGAAATCGACGGCGTCCTCGGTGATGCCTTCCAGCAGCAGCGTCGACACTTCGGTCATGCGCGCTTCGGTGTAGCGCATGGCGGCGGCGTTATCGCCGTCGATATTGCCGAAATTGCCCTGCCCGTCGACCAGCGGGTAGCGCATCGAAAAATCCTGCGCCAACCGCACCAACGCGTCGTAGATCGACTGGTCGCCATGCGGATGGAATTTGCCCATCACCTCGCCGACGATGCGGGCGCATTTGGCAAAACCCTGGTCGGGGTTGAGCCGCAACAGGCGCATGGCATGCATGATGCGACGATGCACCGGCTTCAATCCGTCGCGCACGTCCGGCAGCGCCCGGTGCATGATGGTCGACAGCGCGTAGGCGAGATAGCGCTCTTCCAGCGCCTTCTTCAGATCGACCGGCTCAATATTGTCGCCGCCGCCACTCTCGGGCGGCAAAAGCCTTTTTCCCATGGGCTGGCACTAGCCGAGCGGGTGATTCGCGGCAAGAGGCACACCGGTATGCGTGCTCCTAAAGCGCATCGCGTTCGACCGGCCCCATGCGACGCTTTAGGTCCTTGTTTTGATGCATGTCGTTATCGCAAAACCGTTGCACATTTTTGCGCGACACCCATTATGCAACAGGAATTGGAAGCGTCGCGACGCCGGCCAACATCAATCCGTTACATCCTGCTTCTATCGCAAGGCTGATGGATCGGGTTTGCCTTTGGCCGCGATTTTCGACCATTGTGCCGAGGCCCGCCTTTTTCCGGTCCAGTTCGTCACCGAATGGTGACGACGCGACGATTTGAAAAGAATTTCAGGACACTCTCAGGGGAGCTCTCGATGACGATCAGACACTCGACACTTATTAAAAGACACTCGACACTTGTTAAGAGACTGGCTTTTTCGACCTTTTTGCTGACGCTGCCGCTGAATGCGGCGTTCGCGCAAGATACCGCGGTCGCCGACCGGCTGAAGGCGGCCCTCGCCGCGCAGGGTGTCGACCTCTCCTGGACCGGAGTAACCGGCGACACCTCCAGCATGGTTCTGCAAGGCGTAGCGGTCAAACCGGCGGCCGAAAAGGAGGCGCTCAAGATCGGCGACGTCAAGCTCGAAGGTGTGACCGAAGCCAATGGCGGCTATCAAATCGCGACCGTATCGACGTCGCCGTTCGAACACAGCGAAGATGGCGTCACGCTCAATCTCAGCCCCTTCGTCATCCACGACATGACGGTTCCGGCCGAAGGCGCAACCGGGCCGCTGGGCTCGCTGATGATGTACAAATCGGCCGAGCTCGACAACATGACAGTCAAAGTGGCTGACAAAACTGCTTTCTCGATGGACGGGCTTGCCATCGCAATCACGCCGCCGGCCGACGGCAAGGCCATGGCGTTTTCCGGCACTACGGAAAAATTCGCTGCCGACCTGACCCTGGTCGAAGATCCGAAATCCAAGGAAGTCATCAACGCACTCGGCTACCAGAACATAACAGGCAATCTTGAGATGGAAGGCACCTGGCAGCCTACCGACGGCAGGATGGACTTGTCGAAATACGAAATATCGGTCGACAATGCCGGCACGCTCGGCATGACCTTCGATCTCGGCGGCTACACGCTGAACGTCATCAAATCACTGCAGGAGATGCAGAAGAAGATGGCAGCGCAGCCCGAAGGCGCCGACAATTCGGCGCAAGGCATGGCCATGCTCGGGCTGCTGCAGCAGCTTTCGTTCAACAGCGCCTCGATCCGCTTCGACGACGATTCGCTGACCAAAAAGGTGCTCGATTATGCCGGCAAGCAGCAAGGCATGTCCGGCAAGGACATCGCCAACCAGGCCAAGGCGATCGTGCCCTTCGGCATGGCGCAGCTCAACAATCCGGAACTGACCGCGCAGGTTTCGGCCGCGGTCAACAAGTTCCTCGACGATCCGCAAAGCATCGAGGTCTCGGCCGAGCCGCCGGCAGCGGTGCCGTTCGCGCTGATCATGGCGGGCGCCATGTCCAACCCGCTCGACCTGCCGAAAACGCTCGGCGTGACGGTTACGGCAAACGAAGACTGACCGAGACAGGCTTCAAGCAAAAAGCCCGGCAGCGATGCCGGGCTTTTTTATGAATCAACAGCACCGGTTCGGAGCGTTTTCTAAACCTCTTTCTTCGTCGCCACCACGCGCAGCGACAATTCGCGAAGCTGCTGCGGGCTGGCTTCCGACGGCGCGCTCATCAACAGGTCGTAGGCCTGCTGGTTCATCGGGAACATAGTCACTTCGCGCAGGTTCCTGGCGCCGACCAGAAGCATGACGACGCGGTCGATGCCGGCCGCCATGCCGCCATGCGGCGGCGCGCCATACTGGAAGGCGCGATAAAGGCCGCCGAAGCGCTCTTCGACCGTCGCGCGGTCCAGCCCGACGGTTTCGAACGCCTTGACCATGGTTTCGGGCAGATGGTTGCGGATGCCGCCGGAGGCGATCTCGAAACCGTTACAGACCATGTCGTACTGGAACGCCTTGATGCCGAGCAGATCCTCGCCGTTAAGCACATCGATGCCGCCTTGTGGCATCGAGAAAGGATTGTGCGCGAAGTCGATCTTCTTCTCCTCCTCGTTCCATTCGAAGAACGGGAAGTCGACGATCCAGCACAATTCGAAGCGGTCGCGGTCGACAAGATTGAGCTCCTCGCCGGCGCGGGTGCGCGCCGCTCCTGCGAAGGAGACGAACTTCTTCGGATCACCGGCGACGAAGAAGGCGGCATCGCCATCGGCGAGGCCGAGTTGTTGTCGGATCGCCTCCGTGCGCTCCTCGCCGATGTTCTTGGCCAGCGGCCCGGCGCCTTCGAGCTTCTCGCCCTCCTTGCGCCAGAAGATGTAGCCGAGGCCGGGCTGACCCTCGCCCTGCGCCCATGAGTTCATGCGGTCGCAGAAGGCGCGAGACCCGCCGGTCTTGGCCGGAATGGCCCAGACCTCGGCCTTCGGATCGTTGGCAAGGATGTTGGCAAATACCTTGAAGCCAGAGTCGCGAAAATGATCCGAGACGGCCTGCATCTCGATCGGGTTGCGCAGGTCCGGCTTGTCGGTGCCGTATTTGCGCATGGCGACATCATAGGCGATGCGCGGAAACTTCTCCGTCACCGGCTTGCCGGCGGCAAAGGTCTCGAACACCCCCCGCATCACCGGCTCCATGGTGGTGAACACATCCTCCTGCTCGACGAAGCTCATCTCAACGTCGAGCTGGTAGAATTCACCCGGCAGACGGTCGGCGCGCGGGTCCTCGTCGCGGAAGCAGGGCGCAATCTGGAAGTAGCGGTCGAAGCCGGACACCATGATCAGCTGCTTATATATCTGCGGTGCCTGCGGCAGCGCATAGAAAGTGCCGGGGTGGATGCGCGACGGCACCAGAAAGTCGCGCGCCCCTTCCGGCGACGAGGCGGTCAGGATCGGCGTCGAGAATTCGGTGAAGCCGACCTCGCCCATCAGCTTGCGCATCTCGGCGATGATTTTGGTGCGCGCGACGATGTTCTTGTGCAGGGTATCGCGGCGCAGGTCGAGGAAGCGGTATTTGAGGCGGATGTCCTCTGGGTAATCCGGCTCGCCGAAGACCGGCAGGGGCAATTCCCTGGCGGCCGACAGTACCTCGATCTCGCGCGCGAAGACTTCGATCTCGCCGGTTGGCAAATTAGGGTTCACGGTGTCGGCGAGGCGCGCCTTGACCTCGCCGTCGACGCGGACGACCCATTCGCCGCGCAGGGTCTCGGCAATCTTGAAGGCGGGCGAATCCGGATCGGCGACGATCTGGGTCAGGCCGTAATGGTCGCGCAAATCGATGAACAGCAGGCCGCCATGGTCGCGCACGCGATGCACCCAGCCCGACAAGCGAACGGTCGAGCCGACGTCGAGCTTCCTCAATTGGGCACAGGTATGGCTGCGGTAACGATGCATTGTCATTCTTAAAGTCCGGATGTTGGGTTGCGGCCAAGGCATGATGGCCCAGCCTGAAAATTTGCGCGAAAAGCACATGAGAGGGTGCATTTGTCAAGGCAAGCGGCAGCCGGGTCGAGTTCGCGTTCTTCCCGCCCCTTTCCCACCGGCATCAATTTATGCTCGAGGCGTCAATCTGAGTTCGCTGCTCTGTGCCCGCAGTTCAACTATGCACTCACCCCTTCACCCCGCCCGCCGTGAGACCGGAAATGATCTTGCGCTGGAAGATGAGAACGAGGACGACGAGCGGCACGGTGACGATCACCGATGCGGCCATGATGTTGCCCCACGGGATCTCGAACTGCGAGCTGCCGGAGAGCAGCGCGATCGCCACCGGCACGGTTCGCTGCTCGTTGCTTGAGGTAAACGTCAGGGCGAACAGGAACTCGTTCCAAGCACCGATGAAGGCGAGAAGCCCGGTGGTCGCCAGCGCCGGCCACATGAGCGGCAGGAAGACGCGGCTGATGATGATCCAGGGCGTGGCGCCATCGAGGATCGCCGCTTCCTCCAGCTCGATCGGTAGGTCGCGAACGAAGGCGGTGAGCACCCAGACGGTGAACGGCAAGGTGAAGATCATGTAGGACAAGATCAGCGCGAACGGCGAATTGTAGAGGCCGAAGATGCGGATCAGCTCGAAAAGCCCGGCAAGCACCGCCAATTGCGGGAACATCGAAACGGACAGGATAATGAGGAGCAGAGCCGAGCGGCCGCGGAAGCGGATGCGCGCCAGCGCATAGGCGGCGGTGACGCCGAGGAACAGCGAAATGACGACAACGGCGCTCGAGATGAAAAGCGAGTTCACGAGGTTGCGCAGGAAGGTCCCCTCGGTGAACACGGTCCTGTAGTTGCTGAAGGTAATCGTCTTCGGCCAATAGTCGATCTGGAAGAGCGCCGTCCCCGATTTCAGGCTGGTGATGATGGCGTAGTAGAACGGGAACACCGCGACGACGACGATAACGGCGACGAGGAGGTAGAAAGCCGTGCGCTTGACGATCCACATGGTCAGTAGTCCCCCATGATCAATAGTCCCCCATGGTCAATAGTCCTTGTCCAGTCTTATCCGGCCGAGCCAAAGAACGAGCATGGTCAGCAGAGCGAGGATAAGGAAGAGAAGCGTCGAGGCGGCGGAACCGGAAGCGAACTTGTCGAACTCAAACAGGCTCTCGCGGGCAAACACCGACATCGACTTGGTGTGTATGTTGTTTGGCGTAAGCACGTAGATCAGATCGAAGATGCGCAGGGCATCGAGACCGCGAAAGATCATGGCCACCATCAACGCCGGTCGGATGAGCGGCAAAGTGATCTTCCAGAAAATTCTCCACGCGCCGACGCCGTCGAGCTTGGCGACCTCGTAGATTTCTTGTGGAAGCATCTGGAGGCCGGCGAGAATGAGAAGCGCCATGAAGGGGGTTGCCTTCCAGATGTCGACAACAAGGACGGCGACCATCGCCGTGTCGGCGCTGGCCGTCCAGGCGATCTTGGTGCTGATCAGGCCGAGCTTGAGCAGGACGTCGTTGATGATGCCGAACTGGTCGTTGAGCATCCACTGCCACATTTTCGCCGAGACCATCGTCGGGATCGCCCAAGGGATGAGGATCGCGGCGCGCACGATACCGCGGCCGCGAAACCTGGCGTTGAGCACCAGCGCGACGATCATGCCGAGCATCGTCTCGCAGGTCACCGAAATCACCGCGAAGCGCACCGTGTTCCAGACGGCGCGCCACCAGACCGGATCGGCGAGCAGCCCGTCATAGACGACGCGGCCGCTCGGCATTTGCACGACGGAGAAATAGTTGGCGAAGCCAACCCAGCGGCGGGCTTCGAGGTCGGCGAGCGAGGCGTCGGTGAAGCCGAAATAGATCGTGCGCATCAACGGCCAACCGGCAACGGCGGCGAGCACGATGAGCATCGGAGCAAGCAGCAGCCATGCCGAGCGCACACGCTGACGCGCCAGCAGCGAGCCTGAGCGCGGCGAGGTCACCAGGCGGTGCCCTTGAGCCTGGTCAAGGAGAACTCCAGATCGGCAAGGTTGTCGGCGGCTGTGCCCTCGCCGGAAATGGTGTTGTGGACGGCGGTCCAGAACTCGCTCGATGCCTCATTGTACCGGCTCTTGGCTTGGGCCGAGGGACGCGGCACCGCGTTGAGGACGACTTCCTTCCAGCGCGGAATCACCGGCTGGGCGCTGGCGATGTCGGCATCGTCATAGAGTGCCTGGATGGTCGGCAGATATGCCCCCTTCAAGGCGCGGTACTTCTGCATCTGAGGCGAGGCGATCCATTTGACCAGCTCGATCGCTGCATCCGGGTTCTTCGAATATTTGGAAACCGCGAGATTCCAGCCGCCAAGCGTTGCTGCCGGGTGCGCGCCCTCACCAGACCCCGGCGGCAGCGTCGTCACCCCGAACTTGCCTTTGATGGGGGAGCTTTCGCTGTTGCCAAGCGCGTAGGCGTAGGGCCAGTTGCGCATGAAGACGGCGTTGCCGGTCTGCCAGACTCCGCGCGACTCTTCTTCCTGGTAGGCCAGAACGCCGGGCGGTGAGATGGTTCCCACCCAGCTCCTCGCCATTTCCAGCGCCGCAGCTGCTTGCGGATTGTTGATGGAGATGGTGCCGTCCGGCTCGATAATCTGGCCGCCGCCGTTCGACTTCACCCATTCGAGTGCATCGCAGGTCAGCCCCTCATAGGCGTTGCCCTGGAAAACGAAACCCCACATGTCCTTGTTGCCGGCCGCGCGCTCCTTATCCATGACAAGCTTGGCGGTATCGGCAAGTTCAGCCCAGCTGGCCGGGACCCTGGCGCCGTATTTGTCGAGGAGATCCTTGCGGTAGTAGAGCGCCGGAGCGTCGGTGAATATCGGCAAGGCGACGAGCTTGCCGTCCACGGTCTGCGATTTGATGATCGATGGGAAATGGGCGCCAACGACATCCTTGGTCGCTTCGGTCAGGTCGATGAACTGCCTTGCAAGCTGGGGGGCCCAGATGATGTCCGTTTGATAGACGTCGACGTCGCTGCTTCCGGCGGCAAGCCAGAGCCGGTATTGGCCAAACTGGTCCGTCGCCGAGGGGGGCAGCGGAACGACGCTAACCTTGTTGCCGGTCTTCTTCTCGTATTGATCGAGGATCTCGCGAAGGATTCTCTGGCCGTTGCCGGTATCTCCTGACACCATGGCGAGGTCGACAGCCCGCGCCGGCCCGGCCGCCAGAACTGCGGCCACGGCAAATGCCGCAAATGCGGAATGAAATTTCATGATGGCGGACCTCCCTTTGGAGCTTCAGGCCGGGCAGCAGAAACGACGTCGATGCTGACACCGTCTCCGCACACCGGCGGCTCACAAGACGCGTGTTCGCCCACCAGCACTGAACTACAAAGATACGCCTTGGTTCCCAACACGGAGGGTCCGGCGCCACGCGGTAGCGCAAGTTCTCCCGCGGTAATGCACCTAAAACGTGTCGCGTTCGATCGGCCTCATGCGACGCGCTTTAGGTCCTTGTTTTTATACATGTCGTTATCGCAAAACCGCTGCACTTTTGCGCGACATGCATTAAGGCCCCCGGCTGGCCCCAACGCCACCGGGAATTGCCGCTGGCATTGGCGAAGCCGATGGTTCAAGAAGGATCAACGACAGGCTTTCCTTCATGTCCTCCATCCGCCCGCTGATCCCCCTCCTGATCGCCGCCGGCATCCTGCTCGGCGGCAACGGCCTGCAGAGCACGTTGATTGCGCTGCGTGGTGCGCAGGAAGGTTTTCCCGCTTCCTCGATCGGCCTGATGGGCACGTTCTATTTCGCCGGCTTCCTGCTCGGCTGCCTTGCCGTGACCCGCATCATGAAGTCCGTCGGCCATGTGCGCGCCTTTTCGGCACTCGCGGCGATCGCCTCGGCGGGAACGCTGCTTCTGGTGCTGGTCATCGATCCGGTGATGTGGTGCGCCGTGCGCTTTGCCGGCGGGTTCTGCTTTGCCGGCCTGTTCACCATCATGGAAGCCTGGCTGAATTCCGGCGTCACCAACACCGACCGGGCGCGGGTGCTTGCCATCTACCGGATGGTCGACATCGGCTCGGTGACGGGCGCCCAGTTCCTGATCCCGATCTTCGGCGCCGGCGGCTTTGCCATCTTCGCCATCATGTCGATGATGATCACCGTTTCGCTGGTGCCGGTTTCGCTCGGCGACCGCTCCAATCCGACGCCGCCGGAAGACGTCAAGCTCGATTTGGCGCGCGTCTGGCGGATCTCGCCGCTCGGCTGCTTCGGCTGTATCGCCGTCGGCGTCACAAACAGCGCCTTTCGCACCCTGTCGCCGGTCTATGCCGAGCAGATCGGCATGTCGGTCGCCGACGTCGTCACCTTCGTCAGCGTCGGCATTTTCGGCGGCGCCATCATCCAATACCCGCTTGGCTATCTCTCCGACCGCTGGGACCGGCGCTCGGTGCTGCTGATGACGACGTGCTGTGCGATGGTGGCGGCACTGGCGCTGGCATTCGTGGCAGGCGGCAGCCCGTTTCTCAACTTCCTGCTCGTCTTCATCTTCGGCTGCTTCGCCATGCCGCTCTATTCGTTGTCAGCGGCGCATTCCAACGACCGCGCCGACAAGGGCGAGTTCGTGCTGATCAACGCTGCCTTGATGCTGTTTTATTCCTTCGGCGCCATCGGCGGGCCGTTCGCAGCCTCGACGGTGATGCAATTTTTCGGGCCGAGCGCGCTGTTCGTGTTCAGCGCCACCGTCTATGCGATCTTCGTGGCCGTCATCCTTTACCGGATGCAGGCGCGCTCCGCCGTGCCGGCCACCCATCGCAGCCGTTTTACGGCGCTTTTGCGCACTTCGACGGTTTTTGCCCGGCTGGCGAAGCGGAATGCCGATCCCGATGAACCCGCAAAGCCTGGATAGAGGTGCTTGCGCTTGACGAAAGCGCGCGCGGCTGAAATTGAAAGAGACCCTATCCCTTGCCAAAAGCGATTTGATGCACGTCATCACCACCCAGAAAGAACTCGAGACCGCTATTGCCGCCTTCGAAAAGGCGGAATTCGTCACCGTCGATACCGAATTCATTCGCGAAACGACCTTCTGGCCGATCCTGTGCCTGATCCAGATGGCAGCGCCCGGGGTGACCGCGCTGATCGATCCGCTGTCGCCCGACATCGATCTGAAACCGTTCTTCAGGCTGATGGCCAACGAGGCGATCGTCAAAGTCTTCCATGCGGCGCGGCAGGACATCGAAATCATCGTGCATCTCGGCGATCTGGTGCCGCATCCGGTGTTCGACACCCAGGTCGCGGCAATGGTCTGCGGCTTCGGCGACAGCGTCTCCTACGACCAGCTGGTGCAGCGCATCACCGGAGCGCGGCTCGACAAGTCCTCGCGCTTCACCGACTGGCGCCACCGTCCGCTGTCCGAAAAGCAGCTCGACTACGCGCTCGCCGACGTCACCCACCTGATCGAGGTCTACAAGCATCTCAGCGCCGAGCTGGTGCGGGAAAACCGCGCCCACTGGCTGAACGAGGAGATGGACGTGCTGACCTCGCGCGAGACCTACGATCCGCATCCCGAGGATGCCTGGAAGAGGCTCAAGATGCGGCTGCGCAAGCCGCAGGAACTGGCGATCGTGCAGGCGGTGGCCGCCTGGCGCGAACGCGAAGCGCGCGAGCGCGACGTGCCGCGCGGCCGGGTGCTCAAGGACGATGCGATCTACGAAGTGGCGCAGCAGGCGCCGCGCGACGCTGCGGCGCTGAGCAAGCTGCGTACCACGCCGAAGGGCTGGGAGCGCTCGTCGACGGCGACGGCACTGCTTGGCGCGGTAAACGCTGCCCTTGCCCTGCCCAGGGAAGAGATGCCGAAGCTGCCGAAGAGCTTCCAGCCGCCGGAGGGGTCAAGCGCCGCGGCGGAGTTGCTGAAGGTGCTGCTGCGGATCGTTGCCGAAAAGGAGGGCGTCGCATCCAAGGTACTCGCCTCCAGTGACGACATCGACCGCATCGCTGCCGAGGGCGAGGAAGCCGACGTGCCGGCATTGCAAGGCTGGCGGCGCGCCGTCTTCGGCGAGGCCGCGCTCAAGCTTGTGCGCGGTGAACTCGCCATCAGGTTCGACAAGCGCAAGATCGCTGTGTTCGATTTGTAGCCTTGAGCTTGCTCAGACCAAGCCGAGCAGATGCAGCGCTAGCCATATCCATCCAAGTGCAAGAACCACCGCGCCCAGGTAGAATGCCCTGCTGCGCAGGATCAGCTGATTGCTGGTCAAGTGGACCGATGCGTGAAGATAGCGGGAGACGACAAAGATCCACATCAGTGCCAAGGTCAGATAATTGACGCCATTGGTCACGTGCAGCGTCAAGCATAAGACGTAGAAAAGCACCGGCAGTTCGAACTGGTTGCTCAGATTGTCGGCGACGGTGACGCTGGAACCAGGCTCCGTCGAGCGCGTCTTGAACTGGCCGGCCTTGGCTTCGCCCGATCTGACCGCACCATGGCGGCGCCGGCCCATAACGACGTAGACGATATAGACCAGCAGCACCTGCGCCAGCATCGGCCAGAAGATCGCGGTCTGGTTCAAGATGCCCCCTGTCTTTGTCACCCAGCCTTCAAGACCGTTTCTGAGCCATCAGAGTGAAAGCCGCAGTGACGGTCACTGGTATCGCCAGTAGGGCGAATTTGGTGACGATCAGCGCCGAGGCGAAGGATAGCGAATCCGGGTTGGCCGACAGAAAATCGGACAAAAGACGAGCCACGGCGATATTCTGGGCATAGTCGGTAAGCAGGTAGGGCAGCACCAGCACAACCGCGAATATCGACTGGGTTTGCGCAGGCAGTGCACGGAAATTCTTCAGCCGCCGGCCCGTGGCCAGGATCAGGCTGACCATCGTCAGCGACAGCAGCGCCGGGAACAGCAGGTCGAAGGTCAGGTAATGCCAGACGAGAATAATTTCGCTGCCGCGCCGGCCGAGGGCTGTTAGCCAGGCCATGCCCTCATCCGGGGTGAAACCGGCATAGCGCATGTCGAGCGACGGCAGACCGCCGCTCAATTGGCGAAAATAGAGGAACTCCATTGCCGTCATGATGATGAAAACCGCCACGGTGGCGACACAGAGTGCGGCCGCGTGGCGCGACAGCCGCAGGATCATTGCCGCCAGATTGCGCCAAGACGCATGACGGTCAGGCTCCGCCAGGATAATTCGGGCTTTCGCGGGTAATCGTGACGTCATGGGCGTGGCTTTCACGAAGTCCGGCATTGGATATCCGCACAAAAGTGGCGCGCTCGCGGAAATCGGCAAGGTCGCGGCCACCGACATAACCCATAGCGGCTTTCAGGCCGCCTGCAAGCTGGTGCAGCACGCCAGACACAGGTCCTTTGTACGGCACCTGCCCTTCGATGCCTTCCGGGACCAGTTTCAGCGTGTCGCGCACCTCGGCCTGGAAATAACGATCGGCGGAGCCGCGCGCCATCGCGCCGACCGAGCCCATGCCGCGATAGGCTTTGAAGGAGCGGCCCTGGTGCAGATAGACCTCGCCCGGGCTCTCGTCCGTGCCGGCCAGCAGCGAGCCGATCATCGCAGCACTTGCGCCGGCGGCCAGTGCCTTGGCGAGATCGCCCGAATATTTGATGCCGCCATCGGCAATGACCGAAACGCCGGATTTCTGCGCCGTCTCGACCGCCGACATGATCGCCGAGAGCTGCGGCACGCCGACGCCGGCGACGATGCGGGTGGTGCAGATGGAGCCTGGTCCGATGCCGACCTTGACCGCGTCGGCGCCGGCATCGATCAGCGCCAAGGTGCCTTCCGCGGTGGCGACGTTGCCGGCCAGGATGCGAACCGAGTTGGACAGTTTCTTGGCCCGCGTCACCGCATCCAGAACGCGCTGCGAATGACCGTGCGCGGTGTCGATCACGAGAAGGTCGACGCCGGCGTCGATGAGGCGCTCGGCGCGTTCGAAACCGTCATCGCCGACGCTGGTGGCGGCGGCTGCGCGCAAGCGCCCCTGCGCATCCTTGGTGGCGTGCGGGTTGAGCTGCGACTTCTCGATGTCCTTGACCGTGATCAGCCCGACGCAATTGCCGTCCCGATCGACCACAACAAGCTTCTCGATGCGGTGCTGATGGAGTAGCCGCTTGGCCTCGTCCTGATCGACGTTCTCCTTGACCGTGATCAGGTTCTCGCGGGTCATCAGCTCATAGACCTTTTGCGCCGGATCGGACGCGAAGCGGACGTCGCGGTTGGTCAGGATGCCGACGAGCCGGCCGACCGTGTGGCCGCCGGTGCCGCCGTTCTCGACCACCGGAATGCCCGAAATGCTGTAGGTGCGCATCAGACCCAGCGCATCGGCAAGCGTCGCCTCGGGACCGATGGTGACAGGGTTGACCACCATGCCGGACTCGAATTTCTTCACCTGCCGCACCTGCTCGGCCTGTTCGGCCGGCGAGAAATTGCGGTGGATGACACCGATGCCGCCGGCCTGGGCCATGGCGATGGCGAGCCGCGCCTCGGTAACCGTGTCCATGGCGGCCGACAGGATCGGCACGTTGAGGTCGATGTCGCCGGCGATGCGGGTGCGGATGTCGGTCTCGCCGGGCATGACCTCGGAATGACCCGGCTGCAGCAGCACGTCGTCAAAGGTCAGCGCCAATGCGCCGGTGGACGTCTCGATGATTTTTGCCATGGCCAGCCCTCGGAATGCAGGAAAGGCGCTCGCCCTGGATGGACAGCGCCGACTCGTCTTCTTCCCTTTCAGGATTGGCGCTGGCTCGTAACACGTCCCGTGGCCGTTGAAAAGCCGATGGTTGTGTAGTGGCGAAGCTGCATTTTGCCCCAGGGGCTGCGGGACTTGCGGTCGCACAAACGTGACAGCAAATTAATGCGACATCCGGGCCAAGCCATGATAACCGCCCTACCTGTCGGTTTGGCCCCAGGGCCGGCAAGCAATCGCGACGCACATTTCAAGGCCGGATCCATCGTGAACCGCACCATTCCGCTTATCCTGGCGGTCGCTCTATTCATGGAAAACATGGATTCGACCGTCATTGCGACATCGTTGCCGGCGATCGCCATCGACATCCACACCAGCCCGATCGCGCTCAAGCTGGCGCTGACCGCCTATCTGGTATCGCTGGCGATCTTCATTCCGATCAGCGGCTGGATGGCCGACCGCTTCGGCGCCAAGAATGTCTTCCGTGCCGCGATCGCCGTGTTCATCGTCGGTTCGGTCGCGTGCGCCATTTCCAATTCGTTGCCGGCTTTCGTGGTGTCACGCTTCCTGCAAGGCATTGGCGGCGCCATGATGACACCGGTCGGACGCCTGGTACTGGTACGCGCGACGCCGAAAAGCGAACTCGTCGCCGCCATGTCGTGGCTGACTGTCCCGGCTCTGGTCGGCCCCCTGGTCGGCCCGCCGGTCGGCGGCTTCATCACGACCTATTTTTCCTGGCACTGGATTTTTCTGATCAATGTGCCGATCGGGCTGATCGGCATCTGGCTGGCCACGCGTTTCCTGCCGAAGACCGACGCCGCGCAGACGCCGCCGCTCGATCTCATCGGTTTCGTGCTGAGCGGGCTGGCGGCATCGGGCATTGTGTTCGGCCTTTCGGTGGTCAGCCTGCCGGCTCTGCCGCCAGTTGCCGGCTTTATCACCGTTGCCGTCGGACTGGCATCGGCGGTGCTTTACCTGCTGCACGCGCGCCGCGCCAAGAACCCGCTGCTGGCGCTCGAGCTGTTTCGCAATCGGGTGTTCCGCTCCTCGGTGCTCGGCGGCGGACTGTTCCGCATCGGCATTGGTGCCGTACCTTTCCTGTTGCCGCTGATGTTCCAGATTGGTTTCGGGCTGACGCCGTTCCAGTCCGGCATGATCACCTTCGTCTCGGCAATCGGCGCCATAGGCATGAAATTCGTCACCGCGCTGATCTTCAGGGTCGCCGGCTTCCGCCGTGTGCTGATTTCAGGCTCGCTCATCGCTGCCGCGTCCATCGCCATTAACGGCCTGTTCACACCCGACACGCCCTACGGGCTGATCCTCGCCATGCTGCTCGCCGGGGGCTTCATCCGCTCGATGTTCTTCACCGGCATCAATGCGCTTGCCTACGCCGAGATTTCGGCCGCCGACACCAGCAAGGCGACGCCGATCACGGCCGTGTTCCAGCAGTTGGCGATCGCGCTCGGCGTGGCGCTGGCCGGCGGCATCCTCGAAGTGTCGACCAAGATCCATGGCGGCCCGCTGACGCTGAGCGACTTCCACACCGCCTTCTTCATCGTAGCGGCGGTGTCGGCGGCAGCCTCGCTGTCGTTCATGCGGCTGGCGCCGGACGCCGGCAATGCCGTGTCTGGACATGGCCGGTTGACGCCGCCGAAGACACTGGAGCCGGTGAGCCCGCCGGGAAGTTGAGAACCCCTTCCCTTCTCCCCTTGTGGGAGAAGATGGATCGGCGCGCAGCGCCGAGACGGTTGAGGGGTGTTGGAAGAAATGAGGCGATGATAACTGCAAGCGTGTTGCCAAGCTGGAACACCCCTCATCCGACCTCGCTTCGCGAGGCCACCTTCTCCCACAAGGGGAGAAGGAAAGGGCGCTACCCCTTGAAATCCTTCGCCAGCAAATACAGCTCCACCGATTCGTCGCGTGAGGCCGGTGGCTTGACGTGGTGGACCGAGCGGAAATTCCGCTTGAGTCTCGCCAGCAATTCGTTCTCGGCGCCGCCCTGAAACGTCTTGGCGAGGAAATGTCCGCCCGGCTTCAATACCGACAGCGCGAAATCGGCCGCCACCTCGCAAAGATGCATGGTGCGGATGTGGTCGGTCCGTTTGTGGCCGGTGGTCGGTGCGGCCATGTCGGAGAGCACGATGTCGGGCTGGCCGCCCAGCGTCTCGGCCAGCTTTTCGGGTGCCTGCGGATCGAGGAAATCCATCAGCAGCACCGGGGCGCCCGGTACGGCGTCCATCTCGAGGTAATCGATGCCGACGACGTTCGGGTGTTCCGCGGTCGACTTGGTACGCGCGGCGGCGACCTGGCACCAGCCGCCGGGTGCCGCGCCAAGGTCTATCACCTTCATGCCAGGCTTGAGCAAATGGTGCTTGTCGTCGATCTCGATCAGCTTGTAGGCGGCGCGCGAGCGATAGCCGTCGGCCTTCGAGCGCTGGACATAGGGATCGTTGATGTGGCGCTGCAACCAGCGGCGCGACGATTCCTTCAAGCCGCTTTTCTTCTTGATCTTTGTCTTCAGCACGCGAATGCCGGCGGAGCTCGGTCTTTCCGGTTTCTTGGTCATTGCTTGATTGCTTGTTTGAGCATGATCTTGTCCGAAAACCGGCAGCCACTTTTCGGGATCATGCTCTGCCTCGCCGCCAGACGCCGTCATCGGCCATCAATTCGCTCAATATGCCCTCGCGCAGGCCGCGGTCGGCGACACGCAGCCGCTCCGACGGCCAGACGGCGCGGATCGCCTCCAATATGGCGCAGCCGGCCAGAACCAGGTCGGCGCGGTCGGCGCCGATGCAAGGGTTGGCGACGCGTTGCTGGAAATCCCAGCCGACCAGTTTTTCGACCATGCGGTCGACGCTGTCGCGATCCATCCACAGCCCGTCGACGCGGCGGCGGTCATAGCGTTCGAGATCGAGATGGACGCCGGCCAGCGTCGTCACCGTGCCCGATGTGCCGAGCAAATGGAATTTCGGGCTGGCCAGGAGGTGGCTCAGCCGATCACGCCCGTCGAAGGCGCGCAGCCGCATTGCGACATCCTCGACCATGGCGCCAAAGATCTCGCGTGTCACCGTGCGGCCGCCAAAACGCTCGGCCAGCGAGACGACGCCGACCGGCAGCGACGTCCACGAGACGATATGGTTGGCAAGCCTTGGCGAGCGCTGACCGGTGAGGTCGATCAGCGCGATTTCGGACGAGCCGCCGCCGATGTCGAACAGCACGACGCCTTGCGTGTCGCGCTCGACCAGCGAACCGCAGCCCGACACCGCCAGCCGCGCCTCGGTCTGGCGGTCGATGATCTCGAGCTTCAGGCCGGCCTCGCGCTCGACGCGCTCGAGGAACTCGACGCCATTGGCGGCGGTGCGGCAGGCCTCGGTGGCGATCAGCCTGGCTTTCCTGACCTTGCGGTTGCGCAATTTGTCACCGCAGATCTTCAGCGCCTCGACCGCGCGGTCCATTGCGGCGTCGCCGAGCCGGCCATTGGCGGTAAGGCCCTCGCCCAGCCTGACGATGCGCGAGAAGGCATCGATGACGCGGAACTGGCCATGGCGCGTCGGCACCGCGACCAGCAGCCGGCAATTGTTGGTGCCGAGATCGAGCGCGGCAAACACCGGCAATTCCTGCAGCGGCGGCGGTGTGCGGGCACCTTGCCCCGGCCTTGGCGGAGCTGAGGGCGGAGGCGCGTAAGCCGCTGGCTGGGGCGGGCGCGCGGCCGGGGCCTCGTTGGCGGCGGGCACCGAAGCGCCGGCCGCCAGCGGACGAGTCTCGTCGCGTGCGAAAACCTTGCGCCCGCGCCGACGCTTGCGCCGTTTCTTGGGTTTGCCGTTCTGATGCGGGCCGTTCTGACCCTTGTGATCGTGGGACGTGTCGCCAGCCTGTCCATTGCCGGACCAGGGTTGCACCTGACGGCCGTAGCGTCCGGTGGATGGGCTTGCCTGGCCGGACGGCGTCGGCGAACCCCTGGACACGCCCACTTCCGGCGCGCCAGCGCCGGCGTCGTGGTCTTCCACTGTCGTTCCTTCCGGCGCCGCGCGAACCGGAGACCGGACGCAGCAGGCGCTTTTACATGTTCAAGTTGCCGCCAGACTATCAGCGCACGGCCGGATCACCAAGAGCGCTCGCGGCGAATTTTGCCGGCGGCGTGAAGGCGGCGACGTCGGTGAGCCCTTGTCCCCTTGGGAGAAGGGAAGGCGCGAGCGCCACAACGCGCCTTCCCGGTTGAATAGCCGGCTTCAATGAGGCATTTCTGAAATGGAGGGTAAATCATTCGGCAACGCGGGCGGTTTGCCTGCTGCGAACCGGAAAACGGTACGGGCTGCAACGCATGATCGTCATGCCATGAACTGGAGGCGCTATTTCTGGCCCGTCATCGGCATCGCCGCGGTGGTGTTCTCGCTGTGGCTGCTGCTGCACGAATTGCGCGGCATCTCGCTTGACGATGTCTGGGCCGGCATAATCGCCATCCCGGCGCGCGGCTGGGTGCTGGCGGCGCTGAGCTCGGTCATCGCCTATGCCTCGCTCGCCGGCTACGACCACATCGCGTTGCTGCACATCGGCAAGAAAGTATCGTGGCTGTTCGTCACCTTCTGCTCGTTCACCACCTACGCGCTGTCGCACAATATCGGCGGCTCGGTGTTTTCCGGTGCGGTGATCCGCTACCGCGCCTACGGCACCAGGGGCCTGACCGGGCAGGACGTCGGCATTCTGGTGGCGATCTGCTGGATCACCTTCGTGCTGTCGACGCTGTTCGTCTCAAGCATCGTCCTGCTGCTCGAGCCCGACGTGATCGACCGGTTTTCCGGCACGCCGCATCACCGGCTGTCGCAAGCAGCAGGGCTCGCCATGCTGCTCGTGGTGGCGGCCTACATATTCGGCAGTTGGCTGCATCTGAGACCACTCAGGATCGGCAGCTTTCAGCTGCATTATCCGGCGCTGCCGATCGTGGCGCGGCAATTGCTGGTCGGCCCGATCGAACTGCTGGCGGCGGCGGCGATCATCTTCTTCGCCCTGCCCGCCACCGGCAATCCCGGCTATTTCATCGTGCTCGGCGTTTTCCTGGTGTCGTTCTCGATCGCGCAGATCTCGCATGCGCCGGGCGGGCTGGGCGTGTTCGAGGTGGTGTTTCTCGCGGGCTTGTCACATATGGACCAGGTCGGCGTGCTGGCGGCGCTGCTGGTGTTCCGGCTGTTCTACCTGATCATCCCGCTGCTGATCGCGCTCGGCGTGGTGCTGTTCTTCGAGCACTCGCAATACAGCCGCAGCGAGAGTTGAAGCGCCAGAAGCCTACAATTGAAGCCAGACACAGGGTTGACTATTTTCCGGCGGCGGCTACAAGGGCCGCGCGGCTGCCTGGCGGCCCACCCTGCGCGACAAGCGCCTGCTGGGGAATAGGTTAACGGTAGACCCACGGACTCTGACTCCGTTAGTCCTGGTTCGAATCCAGGTTCCCCAGCCAGTTGATTTCTTTGGCTTTTTTCGGCATTTCCCAAAATAGAAATATCGCGGAAGAAGGTCAGAATAGGAAGCTCGGGCGATCGACGGCTTTTTACGGCATCATCCGCGCCCTGTCATCGCGACATCAAAGCTCCACCTCGCCACTATTCCGAACCCTTTTTCAGTCCCATTGTAAGGACGTGAGCAATCCGCGCACCATTCCGACCGCCGTCAACGTCCGCGAATCGGCGGTCAGCATGCTGGCCGCGCGCGGCACGCTCGATGCCGCGCAGAGGCGGTCGAGGATTGAGCCATCATGTTCTCTTCAAGACGTCATTCGCCAAATCGGCACGAGGGGTAGAGGAAGTCCGAATGGGAACCTTCTAAAGCAACTTTAGTTGGCCACGCTCTTGATGCCAGATACAACTGCTGCGTTGTCCGCGGATTGAGTTATTCTGTTGAACAGAACGCACGCACTTTCTTTTTTGCGGAAATTAAAACCTAAGCAGGAGTTGTCGTTCGCGCACTGCAGTATGCAGTCTGGATATCGGAGCGGAGAGTTCCAATATGCATTGCCGGAGATTTCTGTTTTTGTGGCGAACACCAAATTCGAATAGCGCAGGTTTCCCTCCACCACCTTCTTGGCAGCCATGATGGACTCAGCGCTTTTGACCAAGAGCGAGGCATCACCTTTCATAAAGCAAGCCTGGAATTTTGTGTTGTAGGTAACCGCCAAACATTTGAAGTCTCTGTCGCAGGCACTTTGGCACTGTTCGGAGCTCACGCTTCTAATCGGCATATCGGGCAGGTCGTTTCCGATCGCGTCCCACCCGGATACGACCACAAATCCGCTGTCCGGATCGACTTCGGGCACAGCAGTTTGTGTTGGTACAGCGTTTGCCTGCTCTCGAGACTGGTCTGGAATGACGTCCGATGAGGCAAATGTGCGACCGTCCAGCCACGCACATTTTGTTACCAGATCAACAGCGGATGAATCATTGAGACCGACCAGTTGGAGGGTCTGAACGGCAGCGCCTGGTCCGACTGGAGGCGCGTTCGGGGCAGATCGGGACGCTAATGCTACGTTAACGTCAACGCCGTTGACACTTCGGCGAGAATAGCACCATGCCCGGTCCCACGTTTCGTCCTTTTCATCCTTGAAGTGATGACCCGATATGAGCTCCCACTTGATGCCTTGGAATTCCACACTTTTGGTGGCGAATTTATTGAAATCGACCGTCACCACGTCAGGCTTGGCAGGCACGTCAACCCGTGGCGTTTCTTCCGGCGCAGGCTTTGGTGTCGGGATGGGAATAGGCGGGTGATCAACATTCGGGACAGTGCGCGCGCTCGATTGCTCTATCGTCGATAAAACCATTGGCTCTGGCAAGCTCTTATCCCAGAGACCGAGTTTTATACCCAGCCCAACCCCGACAGCCGCTACTGCAATGGCTCCGCCCGTCGCCATCCGGCGAAAGGCAGTCGCTCGCGCTGTTTTCTCTTGAGCTGCCGCCTGAGCTTGCAAGGTCGGAATTGCCGATCTCTGTATGACGAGATCGACGGCTTGCTCAAGCAGCGAGGTATTATGCCGGACGAGCACTTTTGCGACCTTTCATGGATACGGTCACGAGATCCGCCACCTCAGCCGGCAAGTCCTGATCCAGGGCTTTTCGAAGAACTTCGGGATCGTCGGTGAAGAGAGGAACGTAAAGGATTTCTTTGATGACCTTCTCGATCGGCACCTCGACCCGTTTCTCGACCTCCTTCTCGACCGCAATCTCGACCGGTACCTCCATTGTTCGAACTCGGCGCCAACGCCAACTCAAAAGCATTCTACGAAGCAGCCTGGAAAACTTGCTCTCAGACATATCCTCTTCTCGGGCGGCAATCCGCTGCAGAGCAAGTGCCACCATTGCTGTGATTGGTCCCGCGAGCGCGGCAATGATCGCAAGTGAGCTAAACCAGATTACCGAGATTGTTCCGGCTTGGCGTTCGGTTACCAGTTCCGGTTTACTCCCATACCATCGTGAAGCGATACGCCGGACCTGATCGGTCCGCGCCATGGGAATCCGCTCTTTCTCCAAATCACTAAGCTCTTTGGCAATCTGGTCTTGTCTTACCTGATTTTCCGCCGACGTATTTGCCTTGTTGGCCTCGGCGGATTGGGCTTCCGCGAGCCGTTTGCCGGCTTCATCCAATCTGCGCTGCCAAGCCCCCGCATCGCTGTCGCGTGTCTGCTCCAAAGATGAACGTCTATCGGTGAGTTTCTGTCTCTGATCGGCAGTCATAGGAGGGCTGCTTGCCCGCAAACGATCGAAAGCTCCCCGTAGGGCCGCGATCTCCTCATCTAGCGGTTCTATCTGTACGTCGAACTTGGCAACGATTTTTGCGCGTGGATTAGCCAGTTTGGCCACTTCCGACTCTAGCTTTCGAGCCGAGTCACTGTCGGCTGAATCGCGCGCCATCTTGATGCGTTCGACAAAGCTGTCGCGCTGGCGCTCAAACTGATCGACTGCGTCCCTTATTTCGCTATCTCGCTGCTGAAACAGGGCCTGTCGAACCGCGCTTTTTTCGTCCACCTGATCCCGAACGCGGGAGGCCTCGGGGGTGATGGCTGTCGTTCCCTGTAACTCAGCGTTGACCTCGGCTATCTGCGACTGAAACGTCGCGCGAGATTTTTCCGCAAGATGTGTAAGCTGCTCAATTTCGGAACGCGCCTGCTCGACCTGATCGGATTTTCGGCCAAGCTCGTCAGCCGAAGCCAGCTTTTTGGCCTCCTGGTCCAATGCGTCGATTTTGTTTACCAATTCTTCATAGCGCAGTTGGCGCAGCGCACCCGCTCGCTCCATTCCCATGAATACAGTTTCGAAAGTTATGCCTGCCAATACGAGTAGAAACGCCAAGATTATGGGCTTCCATAACCACGATGCGCTAAAAAGCAGGGTGGCTATCGGTATTTTCGTTAGCTCAGCAATTGCGACCATGAGAAAGGGCGCACTTGCGAGCGTCAAATCCATTGCAGTTACCGATTCACTCGCAGAAAACGCTTGGACGCCTAAAGCTACGCCTGTCGTAAGGCCAATCGTTGCGGCTGCGATCTCAAGTGCCCACGCGCCCCGGTAGGTCCATTGGCCGTAGCTCGCCAATTTTTGGCTCATCACTGTCTGCATTGCACTCGCCCCCGTGATCAGGCAACGCTCGGCCTTGATCGCCTTCAGCATACACTGAAAAATGACTATGTTTACAACTTTGGGCAGTCGCAGTTAAGGCACCCGCAATAGTTGCAGCGTCTCCGAGGCCACAGTCGCCAGCGAAAAGAAAATGGTGCAGCCAGGCGGAGATCGGCGTCGAGAACCCGACAGCCATGGAAACTGAAAGACCCCTTTGGACACGGCGCCGAACCAACGTTCTTCTGGGGCGGCTGAGCCGCCGGGACAAGGGAAAGCCGCAGGCCTGACCAATGCTTGATCCCTATGGATGTCTGGCGCGATCGTTCATACGTTCGCAGCCAAGCGTGAAGAAACGGGTACGGTTCAAAACCTGCCGCTAAAAGCAAGGAAAAGAAAGAATGCAATTGGCGGCTGACGCCGCCAAAAAATTCCGCGCGCCCTTGACGGGAGGCCGGCTAATGGGTGTCACCGTAATTCCTAAAACCTCTCCGGCAACCCTTCTACTCCCCGACAATGGACGTCGGCGGGCGTGCCGAGGTTATCGGATCGGCATGACGAAGGACGATCCTCCACGCGCCTTCCTCGCGCCGGAATATGGTGGTGGCCCGAAGCGCAATCGGCACCAGTTTGTTGCCACCACCGACCTTGGATTGGAACCGCTCGACCTCGATGATGTATCCCAAATCGGCTGTCGCATACTCCGAGATGCGCTCAAAACCGATGGCCTTGCCGTGCCGGTAATTGGTGGCGGCCCGTTCCATGATCTCAGCGGCCTTTCTCCATCCCTTCGCCGGCGGGCCAAAGGGATTGGCAATAATGACGTCGTCCTGTCGCGAGTAGAGGTTTTTCAAGGGCTCAGGATCGCCCTTTACGAAGGCATCCAGAGCCAGATGATCCTGCTCGATAAATTTCGTCAGGTCGGAGGCTAACATCTTAACATCGCCACATGACTACAAAGAGAACTCTATCAAGCGCTTCATCCGCCCTTCGCCTTGCCACAGGCGTTCGGGCCGATGTCCGGAGTATAGATCAGAATTACGGTGAGTGCACTGTTTACCATGTGGCTCCCGCCGCATGGTGCACCTTGCCCGCGTTCCCGGTCTGCCGCATCGCGGCGTCGTACGGGCGAGCCAAAGTGTTTTCACGTCCGAAGACTATGTGTTCGACAATATCCTCGGTATGCGAAGGCTGCATTTCGAAGGAGTCTAACCTATCGGTACGCGGCAGCTAGATGTTTGACGGAGATGGAAAGCTTCATGTTAAGTGGCGGCCATATTGAGCCGTACCACACATCGTGCAGCTCGACGCATTTTCAAGCAACGTCGACGCGCGCGGGAGGATCCATGATCACGCTTTATGGTTTCGGACGCGTTCATCCTGAGATGCTTGGCCACGGTCGCGACCTGCGTGCGCAATGGGCGCTCGAGGAGACCGGGTTGCCCTATCGCTTCCATGCCCTCGACTTCACTGCCGGCGAGCTCGATAGTTCGGCCTACGGCCGGGTCAGCACCTTCCATCAGGTTCCAGTGATCGACGACGACGGCGTCATCGTTGCCGAGTCCGGCGCGGTGGTGCTCTACCTCGCTGAAAAGCGGGTAAGCTTATTCCCGCCGATTTCATCGGACGCACGCAAGTCGTGCAATGGTGCTTCGCCGCGCTGGCCACCGTCGAACGGCCGCTTTCCCAGATCGACGGGATCGACGCCGGCATGGGCGGCGCGGGGGCCGCCGAGCGGCGGACGGGACTGGTGGAGGATGCCCACCGCTGGTTTGCGGGACTGGAGCGCCGGCTCGAAGGCCGCGAGTGGATTGCCTGCGAGATATTCACCGTCGCCGACATCCTGCTAACCACCGTGCTGCGCCAAGTCGGCCATACCGATCTCCTCGATCCATACCCGCGGCTGAGCGCATATTACGCAAGGGCGTTGGCACGCCCAGCGTGGCAACGCACACGGAGCCTTTGCGCGGAGCGCAGCGGAGTGCCCCTTGCGGACATCCCATGACGGCTCGCACTGCGGTCTGAGACCTCAACGCGGGACGACTTCGAAAATTATTGCGTCGGTTTCAGCGTTTTTGCGACGATCCGCGCCTTATCCTCCATCGACCAGCGACGCTGAGTGCGCCCGCCACGCAGGACGCCTGGACCAAAATCAGCTAAATCAGCCAGACTTTGATCAGCGAAGCGGGGACCCCAAGCATGACGCCAGCATTGCCAAAACGAAACGAGCCGTTCCGGGCCGGCGAAACCGCGCTGCTGCTGGTCGACATGCAACGTGTCTGGCTGGAGCCGGGTGCTGATCCGGCGCATCCGGAGCGCGGTCCCGACCACTATTTCTACCGGCAGACGGCGTCGCAAACGATCCCCAACCAGGAGCGCCTGCTGGCGGCGGCGCGGGCCAACGGCGTCGAGGTGATCCATACCATCATCCAGAGCCTGACCGAGGACGGCCGCGACCGCTCGCTCGACCACAAGCTGACGCCGATCCACATCGCGCCGAGCCGGCCGGAGGGCCTGCCGGTGCCGTCGCTGGCGCCGGTCGGAGACGAGATCATGCTGCCGAAGACCTCGTCGGGTGTCTTCAATTCAACCAATATCGACTATGTCCTGAGGAACCTCGGCGTGCGTTATCTGATCGTCGCCGGCATCATGACCGACCAGTGCGTCGACATGGCGGTGCGCGATGCCGCCGATCGCGGCTATCTCGTCACCTGCGTATCGGACGCTTGCGCCGCCGCCTCGCAGGAGCGTCATGACGGTGCGCTAAAAGCCTTCGGTGGCTATTGCTGGGTCACTGATACCGCCACCGTTACAGGCCGTTTCGAAGCCTTGGGAAAAGCTGCATGACCGTCGAACCGCTGGTTGCCGTCGTCACCACCGATCTGTCGGCGATCACGCGCGGCCGCTCGGTCGTCGAAAGCAAGCTGCCGAAGATCGCGGCGACCGGGCTCGGCTGGCTGCAGGCCAATCTGTCGCTGACGCCGTTCAACTCCATCGTCGACCCCAATCCGTGGGGTTCGTCCGGCGATGTGCGGCTCATTCCCGATCTCAACGCGCGGTTCCGCACGGCGCTGACCGGATCGGCGACGGCTTTCGACATGGTCGCCGGCAACATCGTCGAACTCGACGGCAGCCCGTGGGTCGGCTGTACGCGGACCATGCTCAAGGATGCGCTGGCGGAGTTGAAGACAGCGGCCGGGCTTTCCGTCATCGCCGCCTTCGAGCATGAATTCCATATCGAGGCAGACTTCGCACCGGCTCATTCGATGTCGTTGGCCGCACTGCGCCGCGCCGACCCGTTCGCCGCCAATCTGATGGCGGCGCTGGCTGAAGCCGGCGTCGCGCCCGAAGTGGTGATCGCCGAATTCGGCACCGACCAGTTCGAGGTGACGTGCGAGCCGGCCGATGCGCTTGCCGCGGCCGATCGCGCCGTCGCCATCCGCGAGATCACGCGCGAAGTCGCGCGATGTGCCGGCTGGCGGGCGAGCTTCGCGCCCAAAACCGCTCCCGATGCCGTCGGCAACGGCGTCCACATCCATTTCAGTTTCGTCGACGACGCCGGCAAACCGGCGACCTACGACCCGGCCCAGCCGGGCGGCCTTTCCAGCCAGGCCGCTTCGTTCTGTGCCGGTGTGCTGCGCCACCTGCCCGCGATCACCGCCATGACGGCGGCGAGTGTGTCGTCCTACTACCGGCTGAAGCCGCATAGCTGGAGTTCGTCCTACACCTGGCTTGCCGATCGCGACCGCGAGGCGAGCCTGCGCATCTGCCCGACGGTGACGATCGGCGGGCGCGATCCGGCGCGGCAGTACAACATCGAATACCGGGCAGCCGACGCCACCGGCAATCCCTATCTGTCGCTGGCGGCGATCGTGCGCGCCGGGCTGGAGGGGCTGAAGGCCAAGCTGCCGGCGCCGCCGCTTGTCTCAGGCGACCCGACGCAGATGAGCGGTTCCGAGCGCAAGAAGCTTGGCCTCGTGCGGCTGCCGGAAACGCTGCCGGCGGCACTCGACGCGCTCGTCACCGACAAGACCGTCACCGGATGGTTCGCGCCGGTGTTCGTCGAGACCTTTGTCGGCCTCAAGCGGCATGAGACCGAGCGCCTCGCCGGTCTCGACCCAGTGGCGGTCTGCGATCTCTACCGGACGCTGTATTGATGGCTGAGCCGGTTGCCAACGCCATCCTACCGGAAGGTTGGCCACCCGCGGTCGACGCAATCAACGAAACGGGGCGTTCCGATATCGTTCTGATATGCGAGCACGCGTCCAATCATATTCCGGCCGAGTATGCGCGGCTCGGTCTCGACAGCCGCCATTTGCAGCGCCATATCGCCTGGGATATCGGCGCCGCCGAAGTGACCCGCGCTCTGTCGAAACTGCTCGATGCTCCGGCTTTCCTCAGCTCCTATTCGCGGCTGTTGATCGATCTCAACCGGCCGCTTGGTTCCAGCGGCAGCATTCCGGCGCTATCGGAGGACACCGGCATCCCCGGCAATGTCGGCCTCGATCCGGAGGAGCGAAGCCGGCGTGCCGAAATCATGTTCGCGCCGTTTCATGACCGCGTGGCCGCCCATCTCGACGACCGGGCGAAGCAGGGCAGACCGACGCGGATCGCGACGGTCCACTCCTTCACGCCGGTCTTCCTCGGCATTGCGCGGCCCTGGCACGCCGGCGTGCTTTACGACCGGGCAGTCGATTTCGGCCAGGCAGTGCTTGCCGGCCTGCGCGCCGACGGTGCGCTCAACGCCGCGGCAAACGAGCCTTATGCGATCAGCCGCGACGGCGACTACGCCATACCGGTCCATGGCGACGATCGCGGCATTCAGGCCGTCCTCATCGAGATCAGGCAGGACCTGCTGGCGGGCCGCTCCGGCATCGAAGAATGGGCGAAGCGGCTGGCCGCAGCGTTACCGGCGCAGACACAGGGTTTGTGAACAAGCTCGGCTGCTCGAGCGCAACGCGAGAGCCGAGCCGTCGATGAAAAGCCTCCACCCGTCCTCAGGAGAAGATTTCCGCCAAGTCTTCGACGCTGGTGCCTTCCTTGACTTGACGCAGCTCGACATAGCTGACGGCGATGGCAACGGAAAACACGACTTGCTCGACCGCGCGCGCCAGAGCGTCCAGGAAGAACACGAGCGGAATGCCTAAGTGGGATAGGACGCGGCCCAACGTGAAATTTGTTGCGACCAAAGCTACGAACAGGGGGAACCAGAGACTGAGCAGAGACCAACGGCTGCCCTTGGAAAGATCGCGGCTGCGGCCCAAACTCGCGAATACCCCCAGTTTTTCCTGAATCAGAACCGGTATCGCTACAACCCAGAGAACCAACAACAAAAATCCCGGAACGACGAGCAGCACGAGGCCGACTGTGAAGCCAATGTTGACAATCAGCGAAATGCCGATTGCCGGCAGCAGGAGTGCCACGGCCGTCCCGATGCAATCACGCATCGACGGCCGCTTGCCGCTCAAATCCTCGATGGCAGCGCGCGTCAAAGCCACCTCCAGCAAGGACATGAGGACAATATAGCCGATCGCGCCAACCACCGTGAGCGCGACCCGTTGAACCGAGAATTCCGGGCCGCCATGCTCGACATTCGTAACGGTATTCCTGAACCAGAGCGCAAATACGAATCTCGGCAGGGCGGAGAAAATCAAGGCAAGCCCTAGGCAAAGAACGGGATTGCGTCCGATGACGGCAAAGCTGTCGTTGAAAACCCTGCCGATGCGAAATTTGTCGGGCTGTTCCAGCGTTATTGACGCCACGATATTACCTATCCAGTCCAGACCGATCCTGACGCGATGAAGGCAGCAAATCCCTTGCCGCTACGAGAAGATTTCCGCCAAGTCTTCGACGCTGGTGCCTTCCTTGATTTGTCTCAGCTCGACATAGCTAACGGCGATGGCAACCGATATTACCGTCGACACGACCGTTGACACAACGGCGCTTCCAATCGCGCCCACAATCAGGCCAACGGTCGAGAGGCTGCCGGTAAGGGCGAAAGCCAATCCAAACACCAAAGCGAATGCCATTTGGAAGGCAATCGCCACCAAGAACAGAATCAGCAAAAGGCCGAATAGTGACCAGCGGCTGCCCTTCGTCAGGGCGCGGCTCCGCGACATCGAGCCAAACACGCTAAGGCGCTCCTGGATCAGCACGGGTACGGAAACCGATATACCAAGCAACCACATGATGCCGGGAACAAGCAGCATCACGAACGCGATGATCGTCCCGAAGATCGGGATAATCAGCCCTGCGACGGCAATCGCAACAACCCCGAGGACCATGACGAAAAAGACCACCAGCCCGATCCCAAGCGTCGGGAATATGCAGCGTAAAGCTATTTGGATGCAGTCACCGATTGCCGGGCGCTTGCTGTTCAAGTCTTCTATCGTCGCCCTCACCAGTGATGATTGAAACAACAAAGCCAGCACAAGATATATCAAGCCAAAAGCCACCGATATTAACGAGTTGCGTAGAATCGCCGAGGGATCGGCAACAGCCAGAGTTTCGGGACTAGCAATATTGATGTTGGCAAAATTGCTGTAATTCCAAAGGTTAAGCACCAGTGCCGGAAGGGCGGAAAAAAGAGCCGCTAGTCCGACCAACAGACCCGGATTGCGGCCGATAACCGCAAAACTGTTGCTGAAAACCCTGCCGATGCGAAACTTGTCCGACCGTTCCAATGTCGTTGAAACCATGATGCGTCCCCCGCTTAATCACCGCATATCGGCTGGTGATCCCCGCATTAAATGTGCCAACATTGGAGGTCGACGTCTAGTCCACTTGCAATTGTCTTGCCGCATTGCCAGTGTCGGCTGGGGAACCACAGGTTGCAGGGGAGAGGGTGGCGGTGGCACAGCCAGGCACAGCGGAAGCCGAACGGCTGACCAATCTGCACAAGCAGCTGATCGCCGATGAGTCGATCCAGTTCGACCTGCCGGCCTATGTGCCGCCGAAGCCGGCCGAATGGCTGAAACCGCTACAGGATTTTTTGTCGTGGCTCGGTCCCTACATGATCTATCTGTTCTGGGGGGCGGTGATATCGGGCGTCGCAATCATCCTGCTTCTGGTCTTCCTTGAGGTGAAAGGCATCGCCTGGCGGCTGCCGTGGCAGCGCGCCCGACCCGAAGTCGAAGACGAAGAAGCCTGGCGCCCCGACGCCGGCGCCGCGCAGATCCTGCTGTCGCAAGCGGATGCGCTGGCCGCACGCGGCGACTATGACGAGGCGGTTCACCTTTTGCTTCGGCGCAGCGTCGCCGATATTGCCGGCCGGCTGCCGGACTTCCTGCGCCCGTCGCTCACCGCGCGCGACATCGCCAATGCCCCTTCCCTGCCGGGAAGGGCGCGCCATGCGTTTACCGAGATCGCCCGCATTGTCGAGGCGGCGCTGTTCGCGCGCCGGCCGGTCGGCGCGGAAGGCTGGCGGCAGGCGCGCGGCGCCTATGAACGTTTCGCCTTCCGGGATGCCTGGACGTGAGCGCACCGGCGGTCGAGGCACAGGAGCCGTTCAATCGAAAGACACTGTTTTGGGGGATTTTCGCCAGCCTCCTTGCGGCAGCCGGTTTCTTCCTGCTGTCCACCTATGCTCCCGATTTCCGGCAACCCGGCAATGGCGGCGCCACGCCGCTGTCGAAAAGCGGCGTCGGCTACGCCGGCCTGGCGGAATGGCTGCGGCTCACCGGCGAAGCGCCCTTGATGGCGCGGACCGAAGACGATCTTGCCAGAGATATACTGCTGATCGTCACCATCTCGCCCGACAGCGATCCGGAGGCGCTTGACCGCATTCTTGAGCTTCGCGATGACCGCGAGACTCTCTTCGTGCTGCCCAAATGGCAGACCTTGCCCCTCCAGCAGCATGAGGGATGGAAGATGAAAATCGAGCGTTTGCCCGACACCGTAGTCAACAATTGGCTCGGCCGGATCGCCAAGGCCAAGCTCGGTGTCGGCAGGAGCACGGTCGAGCAACTCGAGATCCGGGGCCATCTCGTCGCCGCGCCGCAAGACATGCAATGGGTTGCCGACGATCACCCGATCATTGCGGCAGGCAGCGGCAAGGCCGTCCTCGTCGAATTCCAAGACAAACCCTTTTTCATCCTGACCGACCCCGACCTAATCAACAATTCCGCGCTTGGAGATGCCGACAAGGCGGCCGCGGCGCGCGACCTGATCCAATGGCTGCGGCCTGGCAAGGGTCTGGTCATGTTCGATCTGACACTGCACGGCGGGGCGCGGAAATATGACCTCGCCAAGCTTCTGGTCGAGCCGCCGTTCCTGGCGCTGACACTGACGATCCTGATCGCTGCGGCGCTGGCGTTCCTGCATGGCCTTGGCCGGTTCGGCCCGCCGCGTATCGACCAGCGCGCGATTGCCTTCGGCAAGCGTGCGCTGGTCGATACGACGGCGATGCTCATGCGGCGTGCCGGCCGGCTGGACGAACTGGGAGGCCGCTATGCGGCCTTGATGCGGGTACGCGCCGGCGCGCTGCTCGGGGCACCGCAAGGGTTGCAAGGCAAAGCGCTCGACCACTGGCTCGACTCTCGCGATAAGGAGCAAGCCGGCGGCTTCACGACGCGCTCGCAAGCGGCCGGCGAGGCGAAGAATCTGACACAGATGCAACAGGCAGCAGAACGGCTGCATGACTGGACGGCAAGGAGGCTCGGTGAACGTCGATGATGTGAAGGCCCTGGCGACACGGATCAGGGAAGAAGTGGCCAAGGCGATCACCGGGCAGCACGATACGGTCGACCTGATGCTGACCGCCTTGTTTGCGGGCGGGCATATCCTGCTGGAAGGTCCTCCGGGCACGGCCAAGACCATGACCGCGCGCTGCTTCGCCCAGGCGCTTGGGATCGCCTACGGGCGGATCCAGTTCACGCCGGACCTGATGCCCGGCGATATCGTCGGGTCGAACATCTACAACTTCCAGACCGGGCAGTTCACGCTGACGCGCGGCCCGATCTTCTGCGATCTCCTGCTTGCCGACGAAATCAACCGCACGCCGCCCAAGACGCAGGCCGCACTGCTCGAGGCGATGCAGGAGCATGCGGTCACCTTCGACGGCACCACGCATTCGCTCGGCCGCAATTTCATGGTCGTCGCGACCCAGAATCCGATCGAGCACCAGGGCGTCTATCCGCTGCCGGAGGCGCAGCTCGACCGCTTCCTGTTCAAGCACCGCGTCAGCTATCCCGGCCCCGAGGAAGAACGAGCCATCATCGTCCATCATGGCGGCGGCTCCGCCTCGCACGACATCGCGCAATATGGCATCGAGGCGCAGACGGACCGCGAGACGCTGCAGGAGGCCCTTGAAGTCGTCGGCTCCGTCACCCTTGTCGACGATGTCGTCGGCTACATAGCGGCGCTGGTTCGGGCTACGCGCGAAAATGCCGATCTGGAGGTCGGGGCCAGTCCGCGCGCCGGCGCCATGCTGGCGCGGGCGGCGCGTGCCCGGGCGGCGCTGGACGGACGCGCCTATGTGATCCCCGACGATGTCAAGGCGCTGGCGGTGCCGGCGCTGCGTCATCGCGTCATCCTTTCGCCTGCCGCACAGATCGATGGCCGGCTGGTCGAGCAGATCGTCTCCGACCTGGTCGACCAGACGGAAGCACCACGTTGATCTATCCCAGCGGCCGAGCGGTATGGGCAGCTGCGGCCGGCGCGGTGCCGGCCTTCCTGGTCGCGCTGGCATTGCCGTCGTTCTGGTATCTGGGATTGCTGTGGAGTTGCCTGCTGCTTGCCTTCCTGGCGGTGGATGCCGCGGCCGGACGCGGACGGGCATCGCTGAATGCCAGCATCGATGCGCCGCAGCAAGCCGGTGTCGGCGGCGAGTTCAGCGTGCAAATCACCGCCCGTCACTCGGGGCCGTGCGCCGCGGAGGCTCGCGTCGGCCACGATGCACGTCTGGCGCCGGTGAGCGGCAGCGGCGGCGCCTTGCAGCCGACCGCCGGAGGCGGGTCGCTCTTCCTCCGCTTCCAGGCGCTGCGGCGCGGCGTCGCCAGCTTCGACCGTCTCTGGGTGCGCTGGCGCGGGCCGTTCGGGCTGGTCTGGAACCAGGTCGTGCTGCCGGTGGAAAGCAAGGTTGCCGTGCTGCCCGACGTCAGCAGCGCTCGCGGCGAGGCGATCACGCTGCTGCAACATGCGGCGCTTGCCGAAGGCCATGCGCAGCGCCGCGCCGGTCAAGGCCGCGAGTTCGACGCGCTCAAGGATTACCAGCCGGGCATGGGCCGGCGGATGATCGACTGGAAGCGCAGCGCCCGCCACGGCAAGCTGTTGGCGCGCGAGTTCCGCATCGAGGAGAACAACAACATCGTGCTGGCCATCGACAGCGGACGCCTGATGTGCGAACCGGTCGACGGTGTGCCGAAGGTGGACCGGGCGGTGACGGCCGCCCTGCTGTCGGCATTCATCGCGCTGAAGGGCGGTGACATGGTCAGCCTGTTCGGCTTCGATGCAAGGCCGCGCGTTTCGAGCGGCGCCGTTCGCGGCCCCGCCAGCTTTGCGATGATCCAGAAACGGGCCGCCGAGATCGACTACTCCAGCGAGGAGACCAATTTCACGCTGGCATTGACGACGCTGGCGGCGCGGCTCGACCGCCGCTCGCTGGTCATCATCTTCACCGATTTCGTCGATCCGATCAGTGCGGAATTGATGCTGAGCACCGTGGGCCGGCTCACCGAACGGCATCTCGTGCTGTTCATGATGATGAAGGACACCGAACTGGAGGGCCTGGCCGACCTGCCGCCACGCTCCGGCGAGGATGTTGCCCGCGCGGTCGTTGCCGGAGGGCTCTTGCGCGAAAGGCAGGTCGTCATCGGCCGGCTGCGCCTGCTTGGGGCGCATGTGATCGAAGCCGACCACAACCGGCTCGGTCCGGCGCTGGTCGAGCGCTATCTGCAGTTCAAGCAGGAGGATTTGCTGTGACGGCGCCGGTACGCGGCAATGCGGAGCGCGGCGACGCGGTACGCCAGTCGCTGGCCAGCTTCCGCCGCGAGCGCGAGGCCGACTGGAAGGCATTCGAGGCGCTGCTGGCGCGTGTCGAGAAGCGTGCGCCGCGGACGCTTTCCGAAGAGGAGCTGCTGTCGCTGCCGCTGCTCTATCGATCGGCGCTGTCTTCCCTGTCGGTGGCGCGCGCGACATCGCTCGACAATGCGCTGGTCGGCTATCTCGAAGCGCTGTCGCTGCGCGGTTATTTCTATCTCTACGGCGCGCGCCGCGGGCTGCGGCAGCGCCTCGCCGATTTCTTCCTGCATGACTGGCCCGAAGCCATTCGCGACCTGTGGCGCGAGACATTGGCGTCGGTCGCGCTGATGGTGATCGGCATTGGTGCAGGCGCCTGGCTGGTGGCATCCGACAAGAGCTGGTTCGACGCGATCATCCCGCCCGGCCTCGCAGGAGGCCGCGGCCCCGACACCTCGGCCGAACTGCTGCGAGGCATGCTTTATGATGGCGACAATGGCTTTCTCTCAGGCTTTGCCGCCTATCTGTTCACGCACAACGTCCAGGTCGCAATCCTGGCCTTCGCCCTTGGCTTCGCCTTCGCGGTGCCGACGGTGCTGCTGATGCTGTACAACGGCTGCATGATCGGGGCGTTATTCCAAGTCTATTGGTCCAAGGGGCTTGGCATGGAGCTCGGCGGCTGGCTGGCCATCCACGGCACAACCGAATTGTTCGCAATCTCTTTGGCCGGCGCGGCGGGCATGCGCATCGGCACCAGCATCGCCTTTCCCGGCGAATTGACACGCATGGCGGCAGCGGCTCGCGCCGGACGCATCGCCGCGAATGCCATGGTCGGGGTCGGTCATGCTGCTGTTTGCCGGGCTGCTCGAGGGCATTGGCAGGCAGACCATCACCAGCGACGTCACGCGCTACGGCATTGGCGGGGGCATGCTGGTGCTGTGGATCGGTTATTTCTACCTGTTCCGGGCGGTGCGGCATGGCGATCGTTAAACGCGCCGCCTTCGCGGCTGTACGGCCGCTGATCACGCCCGAAGGCGTCGATCTCCGGATAAAGTTGGCCGACGCCGGCACGCGGGCCTCCGCCTTCCTGCTCGACATCGTGTTCATCGCCGCGGCGGCAATCGTGATCACGATCGTCGCGCTGTTCGGGGTGGGAGGCCTTGGCAGCGAGGGATTTCAGCCGCTCTTCGTCGTCTGGATCATCCTGATCTTCTTTCTGCGCAACGCCTACTTCATCGTCTTCGAAGCGGGCCGGCGCGCGGCTACGCCCGGCAAGCGGATCGTCGGCATCCGGGTCGCGTCGCGCAGCGGAGACGGCCTGTCGATCGACCAGGTCATCGCCCGCAACCTGATGCGCGAGATCGAGGTGTTCCTGCCGCTGTCGATCATCGTTGGACGCAGCGGGACCGACCTCGCCGACACGCTGACGACGGTGTTCGGACTGGTGTGGACGCTGCTGTTTGCCTTGTTCCCGCTGTTCAATCGCGACCGCATGCGGATCGGTGATCTGTTGGCGGGGACCTGGGTGGTAGAGGCGCCGAAGCGCGCCTTGCTTGAAGACCTGTCGGCACGACAGGATCCGGCGGCCGGCGCCTTCCGGTTCAGCCACGCCCAGCTCGATGCCTACGGGATTGCCGAACTCCACAAGCTGGAGGAGGTGCTGCGCCGCGATGACTATTTCGCCCTGCGGACAGTGGCCGAAACGATCGGACGCAAGATCGGCGCGGCATCCCAAGCCCATGACGCACGCGCGTTCCTGACGGCTTACTACGGCGAGCTACGGGCGCATCTCGAACGCAAGCTGCTGCTCGGCAACCGCAGGGCCGACAAGCATGCGCGGTAGCAGTTGCCGAACAGGTGCAGCTAGCGAGAAGCATCGGTGCTGCCCCTCATCCGCCTGCCGGCACCTTCTCCCCGTATAGTGACGGGGAGAAGGGAGATAGACGCAATGTCGACCACTATTCCGCAACGCTGCCAGTTTGCGAAACCATCTGCGATAGCGTCTTTCTCCCCGTCACTATACGGGGAGAAATGCCCGGCAGGGCAATGAGGGGCGGCGCCGACGAACCTGATGAGCCCCTCTCATGAGCCCCGGTTCAAATGCCACCCTCCCCTATCCCACCCACTTCTCATAATCGGACACCAGCAGATGCAGCGGTGCTGTGTCCTCGTCAATGTCCGCGAAGCGGCCGATTGGTTCGCGAAAGACATTGTCGGTGAGATCGTCGTTGACGGTCGAAACCTCGCCGATCAGCACGTCCTTGCCCTCCGCCCAGAAGGCGTGCCAGACGCCCGGCAGCAGCGTCACGCTCTGGCCTGGGTCGAGTTTCAGCAGCCCACCCGCAGGCAGCCTGTGGATGGTTCCGTCGACAGGGACCGATACTTCGGCCTTCGGATCGATGCCGCCATCGCGATCATGCATGAACAGCTCCAGCACCAGCTTGCCGCCGCCGCGGTTGATGATGTCCTCGGCCTTGATGTTGTGGCGGTGCATCGGCGACAGCTGATCCTTGCGCGAGATCATGATCTTTTCGGCATAAAGCATGCCCATGCCCTTCTTCATGTCCTCGTAGCGGCCGTTGCGAACGGTGAACAGGAACAGGCCGAGCTCGTCGAATTTCTCCTGGCCGTAGTCGGTGATGTCCCAGCCAAGCCGCGACGAGAAGATTGCCGACGAATCCTGCCGGCGCGCCTTCATCTCTTCCGGCGACCAGTAGGCGAAGGGCGGCATGATGTAGCCGAACGAGCGGATGAAGGCGTCGGCGTCGCGGATGATATCGTTGATGGCGGAGCGTTTCATGATCGTGGTTCCTTCCCGTCGCTTTGCGAGCGCTAGAACGGTTCATCGTTTCACGGAACGCCGAACCGCTCTATCTTTCTTTGGACGCAATTCCGGACGGAAAACCGTTTCACACTTTTCCTGGGATTGCTCAAACCGCAATAGCCGAACGTCCATCCGGTGTCGATGCAAACTGCTGTCGCTGGCCCCATGACATGCGGTCCGATCAGGGCCATAAGGTCAACCAATTTTCCAATGGTGAGACCATGCGCAGCATAGACGACCTCGATACGCCGGCGATCCTGATCGATGCCGGCCGCGCCGAAGCCAATATCGCGCGGGCGCAGGCCCATGCCGACAGCCATGGGCTGAAGCTCCGGCCGCACATCAAGACCCACAAACTGCCCTACTGGGCAAAGAAGCAGATCGCGGCCGGCGCCGTCGGCATCACCTGCCAGAAGATCGGCGAGGCCGAGGTCATGGCCGACGCCGGACTGACCGACATCTTTCTGCCCTACAATATCCTCGGGCGGGCCAAGCTGGAGCGCCTCAAGGCGCTGCACGGCCGCGTAACCCTGTCGGTGACAACGGACAGCATGGACACGCTGATGGGGCTTGCCGCCACCTTTACCGATCCCGGCCACCGCCTGCCGGTGCTGGTCGAATGCGACACCGGCATGGGCCGCCGCGGTGTGCAGTCGGCCGGCGAGGCAGTCGCGCTGGCGAGCGAGATCAACAAGGTCCGGGGGCTCGTCTTCGGCGGCTTGATGACCTACCCGGGGGCCGGCCGCGCCGCCGAGACCGAGGCGTGGCTGGCCGAAGCGCAGCAAGCACTTGCCGCAGCCGGCCTTGCTTGCGAGCGCATCTCCAGCGGCGGCACACCCGATATGTGGCGTTCCGGCGAGCATAGCGTCGTTACCGAATACCGGCCCGGCACCTACATCTATCTCGACCGCTACCAGGTCGCCAAAGGCGTCGGCAGCCTCGACGATTGCGCACTGACGGTGCTGTCGACGGTGGTCAGCCACCCAACGCCGACACGCGCCATCCTCGACGCCGGCAGCAAGGCGCTCTCCAGCGACACACTGGGGCTCGCCGATTTCGGTGAGCTGCTGGGCATTTCAGGCGCAAGGGTGACCAGCCTCAGCGAAGAGCACGGCAACGTCACGCTGTCAGGCGGCGCCGAGCTTCGCATCGGCGAGCGCGTGCGCGTCGTGCCCGACCATTGCTGCGTCGTCACCAACCTGTTCGACGAGGTGCATCTGATCGAAGGCGACAAGGTGCTGGAAACGCTGCCGGTGGCAGCACGCGGGCGGATGGGGTGAGTCCAGCTGGAGCGCGTGCGCTTCAGGTACAAAATCCTTCAAACGCTGGAGGGACAGCACCCCCCCTCTGGCCTGCCGGCCATCTTCCCCTCAAAGGGGGAGATCGGTAGCTTCGCCTCTCTTTCAACATTCGCGATTGGCGAAACGATACGTGACATTCAATCTCCCCCCTTGAGGGGGAGATGTCCGGCAGGACAGAGGGGGGCGCGAAGGAACTCGACGGCGGTCAGTTAGCCTGCCTTGCCGCGACGCGCCGCATCGAAATGACTCGGCGGCGGAGGATTTCCGTGCGCATCGCCGCTAGGTGCAGCGCGAAGAAAAGCACGGTGAAGCCGAGTGCCATCACCAGCAATGGCCACAACAGGCTTGGGTCGATGGTCGGGCCGCCGAGCCGGAACACCGACGCCGGCTGATGCAGTGTGTTCCACCAGTCGACCGAAAATTTGATGATCGGAATGTTGATGAAGCCGACCAGGGTGATGATGGCGGCGGCCCACGCGGCGCGCCCGGCATCGTCGAGCGCGCGGGTCAGCGCGATGATGCCGAGATACATCAGGAACAGGATGAAGACCGAGGTCAACCGCGCGTCCCATACCCACCAGGTGCCCCACATCGGCTTGCCCCAGATCGAACCGGTGATCAGTGCAAGGGCGGTGAAGACGGCGCCGATGGGTGCCGCCGATTTCAGCGCCACGTCGGCCAGCGGATGGCGCCAGACCAGCGTGCCCAGTGCCGAGACCGCCATCAGCGTGTAGCACATCATGGCGAGCCAGGCGAAAGGCACGTGGATATACATGATGCGAACGGTGATGCCTTGCTGGAAGTCCTCGGGCGCCGCGAAGCTCATGTAGAGGCCGACAGCGAGGATGATGGCGGCAACGCTCGCCAGCCACGGCACGACCTTGTCGGCCAGCCCGACGAACCGCGTCGGGTTGGCAAGGTCCATCCAGCCGGAGAGGCGTGAAGTCGTGTCGCTCATGCCGCCTTACATAGACCGCCGGCGGAGTTGCGGCAACCGCAGCGGCGGTACGGCGTCTCCCGTTCTCCCCGTGAACGGCGGGGCAATCGCATTTGGATTCTTACGAAGATGGACCCCCTACCCTAACCCTCCCCACAAGGGGGAGGGAACGCTGCCGCATGCCCTTACTTCCCCTTTTGGCGCCGAAAGGCAGGCAAATTTGCCGAGGTCAGCGCCAACGGAAGTCTCCCTCCCCCTTGTGGGGAGGGGTTAGGGGTGGGGGTACATCGTAGAGCGAAAGCCTCGGCTTTCCACCTGCGATAGCCCGCCTTCCACTGTGGATCTCACAAGGGGAGAAGGGAAAGCGTTCAGGCGGCTTCGTTCACCGGACGGCTGAGGCGGCGGACCTCCTCGTCGTTGAGCAGGCCGCCGGCGCGCAGCAGGCTGGCGAAGCGACCGTTGCGCAGCGACAGTTCGGTGAACCCGCCCATCTCGACCACCCGGCCCTTGTCCATGAACACGACCAGATCGGCGTCGCGAACGGTGGTCAGGCGGTGGGCAATGATGAAGGTGGTGCGGCCGCGCCGCAATTCGTCGATGGCGTCCTTGACGCGGTCTTCCGTCTCGACGTCGAGCGCGCTGGTCGCCTCGTCGAGAACCAGGATGGGCGCGTCCTTCAGCACGGCGCGGGCGATCGCGATGCGCTGGCGCTCGCCACCGGACAGCTGTCCGCCGCGTTCGCCGACGACCGTGTCGTAGCCCTCGCACTTTGACAGGATGAAATCCTGCGCGGCGGCGGCATTGGCAGCGGCATGGACCTCGTCATAGGTCGCCTCCGCGCGGCCGACGCGAATGTTGTCCTCGATCGAGCGGTTGAGCAGGCCGGCATCCTGGAAGACGGTGGCGATCGAATGGCGCAGCGACTTGCGGGTCACCGTGCGGGTGTCGATGCCGTCGATCAGGATACGGCCGCTGGACGGGGTGAAGACGCGCTGCAGAAGGTTGATGAGCGTCGTCTTGCCGGCGCCCGTCGGGCCGACGATGGCGACGGTCTGGCCGGCCTGGACCTCGAACGACGCGTCGTCGACGCCCTGCCCGGAATTACCGAACTCGAAGCAGACATTCTCGAAACGCACATGACCCGTGACGTTGACGAGATCGCGCAGCCCGTCGGGCTCGGCGGCGTCGGATGCAGAGTCCTCGAGATGATAGAATTCCTCGAGCTTGGCGCGCGCCTCGGAAATCTGGTTGGCGAAGGCCGACATCTGGTCGAGCCGGGCAATCAGCAGCGTGGCAAAGCCGGTAAAGGCGATGACGTCGCCGATGCGCAACTGGCCGTGCGTCACCAGATAGGCGCCGATCAAGAGCACCACCATCATCGAAATCGTCGACGACAGGCGGTGCAGCGCGTTGGCCATCGCCCACCAGTCGAGCACCGGATTCTGTGCGTCGAGCAGGTTCTTGACGTAGCACTTCAGCGCCTCGGTCTCATGGCCGATGCGGTTGTAGCTCTGCAGGACGGCGACGTTGCTGACCGAGTCGGTCACATGCGCAAATACCTTGTGGTAGTGCCGCTCCACGGCCGCCTGGCCTTCCTTGGTGCGCCGCATCACCAGCCGTCCGATGCCCACGTAGAGCGCGCCAAGCGCCAGCAGCACCATCGACATGCGGATATCCATGCTGAGCGCGGTGGGCACCAGCAGGACCAACGCAACCGCCGTCGACAGATGCTGCCGCATGAATTCCAGCCAGAGGCTGAACAAGGTCTCGACCGCCCGCAGGAGCGTGTGCAGGGAATTGGAGGTGCCGCGCTGATGATGCCAGGCAAGCGGCATGGTGATCACGCGCTCGAACGACTGGCAAAGAACCTCGCTGCGCCGCTGGTGGGCAAAGCGGTCGGCGCCGCGCGCCACCAGCACGAAGGCGATGATGTTGAACGCGCCGAGACCGGCCCACATTGCGAGCGTCGCGAATACCGAGCCGCGGTCCGAAATGGCATCGATCACCCGGCCGAACATGATCGGCTCGAGAATGGCGATAATGGCAAGTGCGACATTCGCCCCGCAGATAAACGCAACGCGTTTCCTGTCGGCAGCGAGATAGCCAAGGGCTCGCCAGTAGATTTGCAGAAGTGACACTTCAGCTACTCCGCCAATTATTTATGGTGCAGTGCGTCATTTTTTTGACTCGTATCGGTTGACGCGTCGCAAAACAATGCTCGTCTAGCTCTTCCGTTCCCATTCCGCGAACAAAAGATGACGACGCTTCGAAATTTGCCGTGATCGTCTAACAGTTTGAGATAAAAGGTGAAATGTCAGCGTTGCGGCAAAATCATGGCAGCTGGAAAGCACTGCCACAATTTTAATCAGCAAGACCCTGGGCACAACGTCTAAAGTCGTGTGCAGGCATTCAGCAAGGTCAAACGCAAATATAACCGGTAGAGGCACTTGGAGCGCCCGTGCGTGCCCTGGGAAACGCTAAGCGACGCTCCAAGCCCTTGAATCTAGGCCGGTATTCTGACGACCACCTCGGCACTATCTCCGGCTTTTGGCTCGAAGGACGAAGATTTGGTCTTCGTGCCATTCACTTCAAGTGAGATGGCCCGGGCCTTTTTGTCGCGGACGACGCGTACCTTGATCTCGGCGCCCAGCATCTTCAGAGTTGCCGAATAGCCGTCCCAATGGCTGGGAAGTCTCGGCGTGAACTGGAGGCGCTGTCCGCGGCGCTCTATGCCGAGAATGCTCTCGACCGCGGCGCGATAAAGCCAGCCCGCCGACCCGGTATACCAGGTCCAGCCGCCGCGGCCGCCCTTGTCTTGCCCGGAATAAACATCGGCCGCGACGACATAAGGTTCCACGCGGTAGCGCTCCGCCGCGGCTTCATCGAGAGCATGGTAGACCGGATTGAGCATTGAAAGGCAGCGGTAGGCATCGTCGGTGCGGCCCATCTCGGCCAGCGCAATGACGAACCATGTCGCCGCGTGCGTGTATTGGCCGCCGTTTTCACGGACCCCCGGCGGATAGCTCTTGATGTAGCCCGGGTCCTTTTCCGTCTTCGAGAAGGGCGGGGTGAACAGTTTGACGATGTTGAGGTCGTCGTCGACGAGCGCTTTCATCGCCTGCGCCATTGCCGTGGTCGACCGCGCCGGGTCGCCCTCGCCCGAAAGCACGCTCCAGGACTGGGCGATCGAATCGATCTTGCACTCGTCCGACTTGCGCGAGCCGAGCGGCGTGCCGTCGTCGAAGCTGCCGCGCCGATACCACTCGCCATCCCAGGCGGTGCTTTCCAGCGCCCGCTTCAGCACCTCGGCGTGCTTCGTCCAGGCCTGCACGCGCTTGGCATCGCGCTCCGCCTTGGCGACAGCGGCAAAGTCGCCCAGCGTCTTCAGCAGGAACCAGCCCAGCCACACGCTCTCGCCCTTGCCGTGCTCGCCGACGCGGTTCATGCCGTCGTTCCAGTCGCCGCCGAGGATCAGCGGCAGCCCGGCTGGGCTGCTGCGCTTGACGGCAAGATCGAGCGCCCGCGCGCAATGGTCGTAGAGCGAGGCTGTCTTCTTCGAGATTTCCGGGATGAAGAAAGCATCGTGCTCGCCTTCGCCCAGCGCCTGCCCTTCGATGAAGGGCAGTTGCTCCTTCAGGATCGCGGTGTCGCCGGTCACCAGCAGGTAGCGGGCCGTGGCGTGGGCCAGCCAGACCACGTCGTCCGAGATCATGGTGCGGACGCCGGCCTCGGTGCGCGGCAGCCACCAATGCTGCACGTCGCCTTCGGGGAATTGCCGCCGCGCCGCATTGAGGATCTGATCACGCGCCAGCTTGGGGTCATGCGCCAGCAAAGCCAAGGTATCCTGCAACTGATCGCGGAAGCCGAAGGCACCGCTCGCCTGATAGAACGCCGAGCGGGCACGGATGCGGCAGGCCAGGCTCTGATAGGGCAGCCAGTGATTGACCATGGCGTCGAGTGCCTTGTCCGGCGTCTCGACCTGGATGGTGTCGAGAAAGCCGCGCCATGTGCGCTCGTTGTCGGCCAGCCGCTGATCGAAATCCCTGGAGCGATGGGTCTGCACCAGCGCGCTGGCCGCCTCGGGCGAGGCCGCGTCGCCGAGCAGCCAGAGCAGCGTGACGTCGCCGCCGGCAGCGATGTCGATGTCGCGTGCGATGGCCGCGCAGGGATCGTCGCCGGCCTCGACCCGGCCGGACAGGCCGGCGCCGCTCAGCACGGCATGCGGAAACTCGCTCGTGCCTTGCCTGCCGATGAACTCGCCGCGATCGGCGGTGACCGAATGCACAGCACCGTCGGCGGCCAGAAAGGCGATCCGCTCGCCGAAATCGAGCCCATAGGGATTTTGCGCCAGCAATGCGCCGGTTGCGGCATCCCTCGACGGAACGATGCTTGCAGCGGTGCGCGAGCGATGGCCGCCAAGAACCCATTCCGCATAGGCGTAGACGCGCAGCCGCATCGGCACCGAACCCGAATTCTGGATGCGCAGCCGCGATATCTTCACCGGATCGACGGGATCGACGACATGGGTCAGGTCCATCGACAGCGGCCCGCGTTTTGAGCGGAACGTCGAAAAACCCTGCCCGTGCCAGGTTTCGTAGGTCATTGTCGGATCACGCACCACGGCAGCCATTGGCGAGAACGCCCTGCCACTGGCGTGATCGTAGATGTAGATGCCCTCGCCCGGCCGGTTGGTGACCGGATCGTTCGACCATGGCGTCAACTGATAGTCGCGGCTGTTGCGGCTCCAGGTGAAGGCAGCGCCTTCAGCCGAAATATGGAACCCGAACGATGGGTTGGAGATGACGTTGATCCACGGCTGCGGCGTCGTGCGCCGGCCGGCAAGACGCACGACGTAGTGGCGTCCGCCGCCGTCGAAGCCGCCGAACCCGTTCCATTGCTCGAGCCCGCTGCCGTCGACGCGGCCCTCGATCAGTGCCTGAGCGGCCGATGCTTGCGACGTCGGCACCGGCAAGGACGGCTCGCGAAGCGCTGCAAGGTCTGCCGGCTGGAGGGCGGCGTCCCGCGCCTGCAGTGCCGCGGCCTCGGCACGCTCGATCTGGTCGAAGATGGTGCCGTTGCGCGTATGCAGCACCACCCGAGCGACGGCGAGCAAGGTCCGGTAGGTCGTTTCCTCCATCAGATCGCGGCGCACCGCGAAGATGTGCTGGCGGGGTCCGAGTTCCTTGCCGCGCAACCGGCTGTTTTCGCACAGCGTCTCCACCGCGCGCTGCAGGTCCTGCACGTAGGATGACGCCTGCTCGTTGACGACGACAAAGTCGATCATCATGCCGCGGGCGCGCATGTATTCCTGGAAGCGAAGCGCCTGGGCGACGATCTCCAGATCGGCGACATCGGCGATCCTGACCAGGAAAATCGGAAAATCGCCGGATATGCTGGTCGGCCACAGGCTGGACTGCCTGCCGAGCCCGGAGACGATGGATTCGCCCGGAAGGCGCAGGAACGGATCGGGATAGATCAGATAGCGCGCCAGCTTCTGCACATTGGCGGCGTCGGACAGGCTGAGGCCAAGGTGCCGGGTCTGCACCTGCGAGCGCGTCCAGGCGAGCATCGCCTGGCGGGCGAAGCTTTCGGGATGGTCGAGCCGTGCGACGGCGGCATCCAATTCGGCGCGATGGGTACCGACGACGGTCCAGAACGTCAGCGAAATCTTCTTGTTGGCCGGCACGCGCACCTGCCGGCGAAGCGATGCGATCGGATCCAGGGTGAAACCGGAATGGCCGCCAAGCTTGGCGCCGGGATCAAAGGCCGCCGCTTCGGTGATGGTGCGGCCGCGGCCGATGAAGGCGCGCCTGTCGGTTTCCGCCTCGGCGTCTCGCGCCGATCCAGACGGGTCGGTGACGAAATGCACCATGGTGACGTCGGGTTCGTCCTTTTCGCGCTTGCGCCTGGTGGCGAAGATCGCGCCGTTGTTCGGCGCGATTTCGGTTTCCACGAACATCTTCGAAAAAGCCGGATGGGCATTATCCGAGGGCTCGGAGCCCAGCACCAGTTCGGCAAACGAGGTTACTTCGATATGCCGGTCGGCGGGGCCATCATTGTGGAGCGTCACCCGTCGGCCCTCACCATTGCCTTCCGAGATGACGATGCACTCGACTTCCGAACGCAGCGATCCAATCGATTTGACGAAGCTCGCCTTGTCGTCGGAGAACAGCGTCTGCGCACGCTCGCCGGCGGCGCGCTTCGGCTCGGCGGTGGCCGACCACCAGTCGCCGCTGCTGGCGTCGCGCAGGAAAATATAGGAACCAAGGCGGTCCTCGGTCGGATCCGGCTGCCAGCGCGTGACGGCAAGTTCGCCCCAGCGGCTGTAGCCGGAGCCGGTGGCGGTCACCATGACCGAATAGCGGCCATTGGACATGACACTGGTCGAGCGGAGCGCCCTGAGCGGATCGAGCACGATGCGGGTATCCGGGCTTTCCAGCTCGGTCTCGTCCTTCGAGCGCTCGTCGGCCTCGGTCCGGACGGTCGCAGTCGGGATGTCGCGCGGCGCCCGTTCCTGCAGCAGCAATTCGGCCGACTCGATCACCGGGTCGCTGTGGAAGCGGTCGCGCAGGCGCCCTTCGAAGATCGCATCGGCAACTGCGGCAATCGACATGCCGGAGTGGTGGGCCATGTAGTTGAGCACGACGGCGTGGTCGGTGCCCTCGGGGACGCGTTGCGGCGTGAAATCCACCGCATCGTAAAAACCGTGCCGGCCAAGTGCGCCCAGCCGCCTCAGCCTGGCCAGGTTCTGCACGGATTCATGCGGCGTGAACTGCGCTGCCAGCACGGTCGCGTAAGGCGCGATCACCGTGTTTTGGCCAAGGCCGCGCTTCAGGCCGAGCCCGGGCACGCCGAAATTGGTGTACTGGTAGGTCAGTTCACGGTCGCGGGCGTTGTAGGCCGCTTCCGAAATCCCCCAGGGAACGTTCTTCGAACGGCCATACTGGATCTGGCGCTTGATGATGAGCTTGCTGGTCTGGTTGAGAATGCTGCCTTGCGGCTCCTTCATCACCAGCGGCGGCATCAGATATTCGAACATCGAGCCGGACCAGGACATCAGTGCGCCCTGGAAGCCGATCTCGACGATCGGCCGGCCGAGCCGGAACCAGTGCTCGGTCGGCAAATCGCCCTTGGCGATGGCGAACAGGCTGGTCAGCCGCGCCTCGGACGCCAAAAGGTCGTAGCAGCTTTCGTCGAGCTGATGCTCCTCGACCCGGTAACCGATCGACAAGAGCTTGCGTTCGGGCCGCATCAGGAACGAGAAATCCATCTCGAAGGCGAAACGGCGCGTGCGTTCGCGCAAGGTTAGAAGCTTGGCCCGCAATGCCGCGACGGCGTTTTCGTCGCTGTGCGCGTCGTGCACATGCGCCTCGCAGGTGGCCTCGAGCCTGGCCGCCCAATCGGCGATGGTGTCGCTCTGGGTCGACGCGGCCTCGGTGTGGATGGCTGTCGCGAGCTTGCGTATCTCGCCGGCCAGGACGGCCAGGTTGATGGTACGGATCGACGCCATCTCCGGCTGCGCCTTGATCAATTCGACCGCCCGCCGCATGCCGTCGAGACGGTCGGCGAGCCGCTGGCGCAAGGGCCGCAATTGACGCCGGTCGTCGGGCAGTTCCTCAAGGCTTTCGTCGAGGATGGTGACGGTGTCGAGGATGCCTTCGAAGTCGCCCTGCACATGCACCGACGGCGCTTCGGCCCATTCGGCGCAAGCTGCGGCCACAGCCACCAGATGGCCGGCGAGATTGCCGCTGTCGACTGCAGAAATGTAAAGCGGATAGAGCGGCTTCAGGGTCGTCGTGTCATACCAGTTGAAGAGATGGCCGCGGTCGCGCGGCATGCTCTCGATGGTCGACATGGTCGCGTCGATGCGGTTGACGGCGTCGGAGAGGCTGATCCAGCCGAAATCGCGTGCCGAAATCACCGACAGCAGGTAGACGCCGATATTGGTCGGCGAGGTGCGGGGCGCCACCACGGGGGCCGGGCTTTCCTGGAAATTATCCGGCGGCAGATGGTGATGCTCGGCCGTCACGAAGGTCTCGAAATAGTGCCATGTACGCCGCGCCACGGTGCGCAGCGCGTGGATGTCGGCGGCCGATATGCGCAGGCGGTCCTCGGTTTCGGCCGAACGGCTGATCCAGCAGGCGATGGCGGGCGAGCCGATCCAGAACAAGGCAAAGAAGAAGGCGACGAAGGCGCCGGTGGAATCGGCCAGCACCGGCACGGCGAGGCCGACGACGCCTATGATCACCGCGCCGTACATGATGCTGTAGTAGGAGCCCAGATCGTTGTCGCCGCCCTTGTGTGCCTGCGAGGCGGTGCGCCATTCGAGCAGGTTCTGGCGGCTGACGAACAGGCGGTAGAGCGTGCGGATGATCGCGTCGCCCATCATCCAGGCAAGATGCGCCATCAGCACGATCTTCAGCGCCACCAGAGCGGTGCCGAAGGCAACGTCGCGTGCCAGTGCCGAGAAATGGCCGCGCGGCGTCTGATCGCCGCTCTTCGGCAGGATGGCGTTGACGATGTCGAAAGTGGGCGCCATGAACAGCGTAAGGATCAGCAGCGCCTGCCATTGCGCGGCCTGCGTGAAGGGCAGCAGCGTCCAGCCGGCGATCGCGGCCATCACCCAGAAGATCGGCGTCACTGAGCGGCGCAGATTGTCCACCATCTTCCAGCGCGACAGCGCCGGCACGTTTGAGCGTGGGCCGAGGATGAAGCCCAGAAGCTGCCAGTCGCCGCGTGCCCAGCGATGGTGGCGCGACGCGTCGACCGAGTAGCGGGTCGGATAGTCCTCGACCAGTTCGACGTCGGTGACCAAGGCCGAGCGCGCCAGGGCGCCTTCGAGCAGATCATGGCTGAGGATGGTGTTTTCCTCGATGCGACCCTTCAGCGCCGCCTCGAAGGCGTCGACATGGTAAAGACCCTTGCCGGTGAAGGAACCGTCGCCGAAGATGTCCTGGTAGAGGTCCGACACGGCAAAGACGTACGGGTCGAGCCCGCGATTGGCGGAAAAGACACGCTGAAAGAACGACGCCTCGTCGCCACTGGTCAGCGACGCGGTGATGCGCGGCTGCAGGATGGAATAACCTGCCGTAACCTGGCGCCGTGCGACATCGAAATGCGGACGGTTGAGCGGGTGGCAAAGCTTGCCGGCCAGCGCAGCGACGGCGTCGCGGGTGGTGCGGGTGTCGGCGTCCAGCGTCATCACGTGGACGACGCTCTCCGGCAATGGCACTTCCAACGGCAGGAAGGTGGTGTCGCTGTCTCCGCGCAGCAGAAGGTTCAATTCGTGCAGCTTGCCGCGCTTGCGCTCCCAGCCCATCCAGACGCCTTGCGACGCGTTGTAGAGCCGGCGCCGATGCAGCAGATAAAAGCGCGGCGCCCCTTCCGAGGGATAGCGGGCGTTCAGCCTGGCGATTTCGGCGCGGGCGAATTCGAGGATTTCGACATCCGCCGTATCGATCTCGGTCTTGGAGTCCGGCCAGTCGGAAAGCAGCGCGAAATAGACTTCGCCCGCCGTGTTGGCGAGGTGATGCACCTCGATGTTGCGGATGTTCTCCTCGACATCGTCGCGCGAGCCGATCAGCGACGGCACCACCACCAGCGTGCGCGCCTCGGGCGGCACACCGTGCCTGAAATCATAGCCGATGAGACGCGTCGGCTTCAAAAACAGCGAGACGACGGTGTTGAAGAACGCGAGCGCGCCTTCGCTGGCCGGCACCGCGAACAGGGCCAGCATCAGGACGATCGACGGCACCGACAGGCCGAGATTGGCAAGCGCATTGCCGGAAACGACCAGAAGCAGGACCGTCAGCGCAAACACCGGCACGACAATGCCCAGCCATCCGGTCTTGCGGAAGGTCCGGTTGAGCGTCTTGCCGATGGTCGGCCGGTAGCCGATCGACCGCTCGAGCTCCTGCCGGCGCGGGCCGACCAGAAAGAAGCCGACGTCGGTGTGAGCGATCGGACCGGTTTCGGAGCCCGGTGCAGCGGCAGCATGGCCGGCGAGCTCGATCGCCCTTTCGGCAACGCGAAATTCGGAGAGATCGGAACGGCGCGCCAGCTCCTCGATCGCAGTCCGGTACTGGTCGCGGGAAAAGAAATCGAGCGCGGCGAAATCGGTGCGTTCGCGCAGCAAGGTGTCGATGCGGCTGACGCCCTCGAACCACACCGTCCAGTCGATGTCGTTGATCAGGCGCAGGCCGCGGATGATGTTGCCGGTGGTCACGTTGCCGCTGGACAGCGTGTGGTGCTCGCTGAGGATGATCTCCTCGGCGTCGGAGCCGGTCCTTTCCAGCTCGCCCTCCAGCCATTCCAGCGCCCTGCCGGCATTTTGCGAGCCGTCACGCAGCCGGTAGAGCAACTGGGTGGCGAAGGTGGTGTCCTGCGCATGGGCGCTGTAGTGGGAAAGTATCGCCTGCCGGTCGGCGCTGTCGTCCGTCGCCAGCACACGGTCGGCGACCTCGTTGGCGATCTGGCGCAGTTCCCGCGTGCGATTGACGCGGACCGCGATCCGGCGAAGGTTCTCGATCAGGACGAAGCGCAGCAGCGACGGCAGCGCCCATAATTCGCCGATCTTCAGCGGCTCGACGGACTGGAAGCCTTCGACGATCGCCTTGAACATGGCCGACGAGACGGAACTGTCGGAATGCGCGACATAGGTCCACGCGACCGCCAGGGCGCGCGGCACGCTGGATCCATCCGACAGTTTCAGCGTCGGCAACTGGCGGTAGAAGCGGCGCGGCAGGTCGCGCTTGACCTGAAAAATGGTCTCCTCGACCAGGTAGTTGTTATCGAGCAGCCACTGCGCCGCGGGCGTGATCGTTTCGCCCCTCGCCTGGGCAGCGTTGGTGGAACGGTAGACATCGAGAATTTTCCTGGCGCTGTCGCGGATGCGCGCCTGAAAATCGAAAGGCGTCAGACCGAACAAATCCTTGGCATCGCCATTGGCAAGGGCTGCGCCCAAAGCGCGCAGCCGATCTTCCGGCAGGAAATTGGAGCGTATCGGCTCGTCGGTGACAGCCGGGAAGCTGGCGCTCGTCTTTTCGATCTGTGCGAGATTGGTCTGGATATTCATCTAAGGTTCCGTGTTGGGGACGCAGTGCGGCGTCACCGCCACGGCAATGTCCCTAAAACCGGTCCAAATGCAATTGGTTGCATCGCAACACTTGGCCGAAAGTTTGTTTCCGCACCACGACAAGATGCCGTCTTTCGACAACTTCCAGGCGAGCACTATGAGCATCGTTTCGGCTTCTGATCGGCGGAAGATTCAGGCTTTTTCGTGATGCAGCGACCAGCTTACGCGATATTTGGCCGGCGTCACGATCATGTTTGGAAACAGACGTTAATCGTTGCCGGCAATGCGGTCGATGCGGATCACGAACAGCATGGCCGGCCGGACCGGATCGAGGCGCAGTTCCGGCACTTGCGCCCCGGGCAACAGCGCGTCGAGCGGCCCCAGTTGCATGGGCGCCGCGCCGGCCACGCTGAGTTCGCCGTCGACGCACAGGATGAGTGTTTCATCGGCTGCGGCCTGGATCTCCGTCGGAGCCGAAATCAGCAGGCGCTCGACAGTGTGGACCGCCCGGGCGCGGCGGGTCATGACGTTGAGGTCGGTGATCGGACCGGCGATCAGCGTGGCTTGCGTCGGCACGTCGGCCGGAAAGGCAAGCGGTGCGGAAGCCTTGGTGATTTCGACCGGTAGCCGGCCGGCGATGTCGAGGATCATGCCCTCGCCTTCCAGCAGGGCCAAGGTCCGATCGACGCCGGCGAAGCCGGAGAACGGCCCGCCGCCCTCGACGCGCGCCATCGAGACGCGCCAGTCGAAATCGTCGAGCCCGGCACCTGGCGGCGAGACGGCAATCTCCGTCGTCACCCCGCCGCTGTTCTTCCACGGCATCGACCGGTATTCGGCTGCCCGAAGGATGCGCAAGGCGCGGCTCAGCCCAAAATGCCGGGCAGGTTGAGCTGGTTCTCCCGGGCGCACTCGATCGCGATGTCATAGCCGGCATCGGCGTGGCGCATGACGCCGGTCGCCGGATCGTTCCACAGAACCCGCTCCAGGCGCTTGGCCGCCTCGGGCGTGCCGTCGGCGACGATGACCATGCCGGCATGCTGCGAAAAGCCCATGCCGACGCCGCCGCCATGGTGCAGCGACACCCAGGTGGCGCCGGACGCGGTGTTGAGCAAGGCATTGAGCAACGGCCAGTCGGAGACGGCATCGGAGCCGTCCTTCATCGCCTCCGTCTCGCGGTTCGGCGAGGCGACCGAGCCGGAATCGAGGTGATCGCGGCCGATGACCACCGGCGCCTTCAGTTCGCCCCTGGCGACCATCTCGTTGAAGGCGAGGCCGAGCCGGTGGCGATCGCCAAGCCCAACCCAGCAGATGCGCGCCGGCAGGCCCTGGAAGGCGATGCGCTCACGCGCCATGTCGAGCCAGTTGTGAAGATGGGTGTTGCCGGGGGTCAGCTCGCGCACCTTGGCGTCGGTCTTGTAGATATCCTCGGGATCGCCGGAAAGCGCTGCCCAGCGGAACGGGCCGATGCCGCGGCAAAACAGCGGACGGATGTAAGCCGGCACGAAACCCGGGAAGGCAAAAGCATTCTCGAACCCCTCCTCCTTCGCCACTTGGCGGATGTTGTTGCCGTAGTCGAGCGTCGGCACGCCGGCATTCCAGAACGCCACCATCGCCTCGACATGCTCGCGCATCGACGCGCGGGCAGCTTTTTCGACGGCCTTCGGATCGGAGGTGCGTTTCTCGCGCCACTCGGCCAGCGACCAGCCCTTGGGCAGATAGCCGTTGAGCGGGTCATGCGCCGAGGTCTGATCGGTGACGATGTCGGGGCGCACGCCGCGCCGCACCAGTTCCGGCAGGATGTCGGCGGTGTTGCCGACCAGGCCAACCGATTTCGCTTCACCGGCTTTGGTCCAGCGCTCGATCTTTTCGAGAGCCTCGTCGAGCGTGTCGGCGCGCTCATCGACATAGCGGGTGCGCAGCCGGAAATCGATGCGGTCGGGGTCGCATTCGACCGCCAGGCAGCAGGCGCCGGCCATCACCGCGGCGAGCGGCTGGGCACCGCCCATGCCGCCGAGGCCGCCGGTCAAGATCCATTTGCCCCTGAGATTGCCGCCATAGTGCTGGCGGCCGGCTTCGACGAAGGTCTCGTAGGTGCCCTGCACGATGCCTTGCGTGCCGATATAGATCCACGAGCCGGCCGTCATCTGGCCGTACATCATCAGGCCCTTTCTATCGAGCTCGTTGAATTTCTCCCATGTCGCCCAGTGCGGCACCAGGTTGGAATTGGCGATCAGCACACGCGGGGCGTCAGGATGAGTGCGGAACACGCCGACCGGCTTGCCCGATTGCACCAACAGCGTCTCGTCGTCGCCAAGCGTCTTCAGCGAGGCAACGATGCGGTCGAAATCGTTCCAGGTGCGCGCCGCCCGGCCGATGCCGCCATAGACGACCAGTTCGTTGGGGTTTTCGGCGACGTCTGGGTCGAGATTGTTCATCAGCATGCGCAACGGCGCTTCCGTCAGCCAGGTGCGGGCGTTGAGCCCGCTGCCGCGCGGGCTGCGCACTTCACGGATGTTGTGGCGAGGATCGGTCATGATTGTCCCTTTCGAGTGAGGTGCACCGCGCGTCAGCGTTCGGCCCAGGCGATCGCGGTTTCCAGGATCTTCTTCAGCGTGACGCGGATCGGCGCCGCGAATTCGGCCTCGTAAGGCACCGGCCAGTTAGCCGGTTCGCCCTTGCCTTCGGGCTCGCGCATATAGCCGCGGTTGGAGAGTTCCATCTGCAGCGCGTGGACGCCGGCTTGCGGCTGGCCGAAATGGCGCGTGATCCAGCCGCCCTTGAAGCGGCCGTTGACGACGTAGCTCTCGCCGGTTTCGGCGAGGATCTGGCCAACCGTCGCTTGCAGCGTCGGATCGGCGCTCTTGCCGTCATTGGTGCCGAGATTGAAGACCGGCAATTTGCCTTCGAAAAGGCGCGGCAGCACCGAGCGGATCGAATGGCAGTCATAGACGACGACCTTCCCATGCAAAGCGCGCAGCCTGTCGATCTCGGCCTGCAGAGCAGCATGATAGGGTACGAAGAACTTCTCGCGGCGTTCGTCGATCTCCGACGGTCCCGGCTCTTCACCCTTGCGGTAGAGCTGATCGCCGTCAAAAGTCTCTGTCGGGCAGAGCCCGGTCGTCGTCTGGCCGGGATAGAGCGAAACGCCGGACGGATCGCGGTTGACGTCGATAACGGTGCGCGAAATCGCCGTATGCACAACGGTCGCGCCGAGGTCTTCTGCGAAGTCATAAAGCTTGTCGATCCACCAGTCGGCGTCACGGCGGCCGAGCCAGGGCGAGACCAGCCGGCTGTCGAGGCCGGCGAGATCGATGCCGGTATGCGGGATCGAAACCAGCAGGGGTGCTGTGCCTTGGGTGACGGTGAGCCAGGAGGGTGAGGTCATCGGAAGTCTCCGCGCGACAGAACGCGACCCTGCAATCGTCCGTGAACACCGGCCTCGCTTTTTGCCGGTCGCAACGCATTTTGTTCTTGCTTTGTGCCGGCAGCTATGCTACTAAATCCGGTATGGTGTTGATTCGGCCCGACGACCCGCCTTTGAGGCGGGTTTTTTGTTGCCGGGCTGAGGTTGGCGGGACAGCGCCCCCCTCTGTCCTGCCGGACATCTCCCCCACGAGGGGGGAGATCGGTAGCTTCGCCGCTTCGCTCAATCCTGCAACGTTGGAGATTGGCGAAAGACTCGATGATGGCCAATCTCCCCCCTCGTGGGGGAGATGTCCGGCAGGACAGAGGGGGGCGCGACAGAACGCGGCCTGTGACGGTGAACAGTCTCACGACGTCACCCCCGGCAGTTTCACCGCACCTGCGGCCTTCACCGCCGCGCCGCTGCGTATCATGGCGATGGCCTTCTCCATGTCGGGGTGGAAGTGCCGGTCGTTGTCGAGATGCGGCACCTCTGCCCTGACCAGCCGGCGCACCGCCTCCAGTGCCGCGCTCGAGGCCAGCGGTGCGTGGAAATCGCAGCCTTGCGCGGCGGCCAGCAATTCGATGCCGATGACGGCCGTCGCATTCTCGACCATGCCGATGAGGCGGCGCGCGCCATGCGCCGCCATCGAGACGTGGTCTTCCTGGTTGGCCGAGGTCGGGATCGAATCGACGCTGGCCGGATAGGCCTTTTGCTTGTTTTCAGAAACCAGTGCTGCCGCCGTGACCTGAGGGATCATGAAACCGGAATTCAGACCCGGCTTGGGCGTGAGAAAGGCCGGCATGCCCGACAGCGCCGGATCGACCAGCATGGCGATGCGCCGCTCCGACAGCGAGCCGATCTCGCAGACGGCGAGTGCGATCATGTCGGCGGCGAAGGCGACCGGCTCGGCATGGAAATTGCCGCCCGAAAGTGCGGAGTCGTCCTCGGCAAAGATCAACGGATTGTCGGTGACGCCGTTGGCCTCGGTGCCGAGCGTCTCGGCGGCCTTGCGGAGCACGTCGAGTGCTGCGCCCATCACCTGCGGCTGGCAGCGCAGGCAATACGGATCCTGCACACGCTCGTCGCCGACGCGGTGCGATTCACGGATGGCGCTGCCGGCCATCAAATTGCGCAACGCCTCGGCCGTCTCGATCTGGCCGCGATGTTTCCTGAGCAGATGAATGCGTGGATCGAACGGAGCGTCGGAGCCCTTGGCGGCATCGGTCGACAGCGCGCCGGCGACCAGTGCCGACTGGTAGAGCACTTCCGCCTCGAACAAAGCGGCAAGCGCATAGGCGGTCGAAAACTGGGTGCCGTTGAGCAGTGCCAGGCCTTCCTTGGCGCCCAGTGTCACCGGCTCCAGGCCGTGCGAAACGAAGGCGACCTTGGCGGGAAAGCGGCCATGCGGGGTAAAGCACTCGCCGACGCCGATCATCACGGCGGTCATGTGCGACAGCGGCGCAAGGTCGCCGGAAGCGCCGACCGAGCCTTGCGCCGGCACCACGGGGATAACGTCGTTGGCCAGCATCGCCTCGAGCAGTTCGATCGTCCGCGGCCGCACGCCGGAGGCGCCCTGTGCCAGGCTGGCCAGCTTCAGCGCCATCATCAGCCGGCAGATTGCGACTGGCATCGGCTCGCCGACGCCGGCGGCATGAGACAGCACGATGTTTCGCTGCAACGTTTCCAGATCGGCGGCGGGGATGCGGACGCTGGCCAGCTTGCCAAAGCCGGTATTGATGCCATAGACCGGCTCGCCCTTGGCAACGATCCTGGCGACGGCCTCGGCGCTGGCCTTGATCTTCGGCCGGCAGGCATCGTCGAGCCTCAGTGCGGCGCCGCGATAGATGGCGCGCCAATCGGCCAGCGTGGCATTGCCCGGCCTTAGCTTGAGTTCGGTCATTGTCCCCTCCAGATGCGGGCATGCAGCGGGTTGAAGCCCATGCGGTAGACGAGTTCGGCCGGGCGCTCGACGTTCCAGATCGCCAGATCGGCGGATTTTCCGGCCTCCAGCGTGCCGGTCTGCCCAAGCAGCCCGAGCGCGCGGGCAGCCTCGCGGGTAACGCCGGCAAGGCATTCATCGACGGTCAGGCCGAACAACGTCGCGGCCATGTTCATGGTCAGCAGCAGCGAGGTCAGCGGCGACGTGCCGGGATTGTTGTCGGTGGCAACGGCCATCCTGACGCCATGCTGCCGAAACAAAGCGATCGGCGGCTTCTTGGTCTCGCGGATGAAGTAGTAGGCGCCGGGCAGGATGGTCGCCACGGTTCCGGCCTTCGCCATCGCCGCCGCACCGGCCTCGTCGGTGTATTCGAGGTGGTCGGCCGATAGCGCACCATAGCGCGCCGCAAGTTCGGCGCCGTGCAGATTGGACAGCTGGTCCGCATGGAGCTTGACCGGCAGGCCCGCCGCCTTTGCGGCATCGAACACGCGGGCGATCTGCTCCGGCCAAAAGGCAATGCCTTCGCAAAAACCGTCGACGGCATCGGCCAGGCCCTCGGCGGCGACGGCCGGCAAAATCTGCTTTGCAACAAGATCGATAAAGGCGTCCTTGTCGCCTTTTGCTTCGGGCGGCAGTGCATGAGCGCCGAGGAAAGTGGTCCTGACCGTCACCGGCCGCTCACCGCCCAGCCGTCGTGCGGCGCGCAGCGACTTCTTCTCGTTTTCGAGGTCGAGACCGTAGCCGGATTTGATCTCGACGGTGGTGACGCCTTCGGCGATCAGCGCATCGAGGCGCGGCAGCGACTGGGCGACCAGCTCGTCCTCGCCGGCGGCGCGCAGTGCCTTAACCGAGGAAACGATGCCGCCGCCGGCCTTGGCAACCTCTTCATAGGTAGCGCCGGCCAGCCGCATCTCGAATTCATTGGCCCGGTTGCCGGCGTGAACCAGATGGGTGTGGCAGTCGATCAGGCCGGGCGTAATCCAGCGGCCTTCGCAGTCGGTCGCCTCGGCGTCTTTGCCAAGTGCTCTGGGGCGGAGCGCTGCCGGCATGTCGGCTTCCGGCCCGGCATAGACGATCCGGCCATTGCGCACGGCGATTGCACCGTGCTCGACAACGCCTGACCCGGGGCTGCTTTCGGCCATGGTCGCGAGGCGCGCATTGCGCCAGAGGCGAAGCTCTCCTGCCCGGCTTTTGCTCTCTGCAGCCATCATCTTTTCCGTTTCAATAGGTGACGATTATGTATATACATATGAAAAGGCACTGCAAGCGCTATCATCGCACGGCAGACCGGGATTTGGAGAAAAACGTGACGGCAATCTTTGCGGAACAGGCGCTTCTGCCCGACGGCTGGCACAGCAATGTGCGGATCGTCATCTCCGACGGCAGGATCGCCACGGTCGAGGCGAATACCTCGCTCCTGCCCGGCGACGAGCGCCGTGCCATCCTTTTGTCCGGCATGCCGAACCTGCACAGCCATGCCTTCCAGCGCGGCATGGCCGGCCTTGCTGAATTGCGCGGCCCTTCCGCCGACAGTTTCTGGAGCTGGCGCGAGGTGATGTACCGTTTCGCGCTGTCGATGACGCCGGACCAGGTCGAGGCGGTCGCGGCCCAGCTTTATGTCGAGATGCTGGAGGCCGGGTTCTCGCGCGTCGGCGAGTTTCACTATCTCCACCACGACCGTGACGGCCGGCCCTATGCTGACATCGCCGAGATGGCGCAGCGCATTGTTGCCGCAGCGTCCGAGACAGGCATCGGGCTGACTTTGCTGCCCGTGTTCTACGCGCATTCCTCTTTCGGCGGCGCTGCGCCAAGTGAAGGCCAGCGCCGGTTCATCAACGATGTGAACCAGTTCTCGCGGCTTGTTGAGAAATGCCGAGAATCCATTCGCGCGCTGAATCAAGGCGTCGTCGGCGTCGCCCCGCACAGCCTGCGTGCCGTGACACCGGAGGAACTGGAAGACATCACGGTGATGGCGCCGGAGGGGCCTATCCACATCCACATCGCCGAGCAGAGGAAGGAGGTCGAGGACTGCCTTGCCTGGTCCGGGGCGCGGCCGGTCGAATGGCTGCTTGCCAACGCCAAGGTCGACCGGCGCTGGTGTCTCATCCACGCCACCCACATGACCGACACCGAGACGACCGATTTGGCGAAAAGCGGCGCCGTTGCCGGTCTCTGCCCGATCACCGAGGCCAATCTCGGCGACGGCACCTTTGCCGCGTCCTTGTTCATGCAGCATGGCGGCCGCTTCGGCATCGGCTCGGATTCAAACGTACTGATCGGCCTGCCGGACGAGTTGCGGCAGCTCGAATATTCGCAGCGCCTCGCCCACCGCGCCCGCAACGTGCTGGCGGTGGCCGGCGGCTCGACCGGCCGTGCTTTGTTCGATGCCGCGCTCGATGGCGGCAGTGCCGCGCTGGGCGCCGGCCTCTCGCAGATCGCAGCAGGTGCCTCGGCCGATTTCGTCTCGCTCGACGGCAAGCATCCATCGCTGGCCGGCAAGACGGGCGATGCAATCCTCGACGCCTGGATTTTTGCCAACGGAAAGATCGATTGCGTCTGGGTGCATGGCAAGAAACTGGTCAGCGGCGGCAGGCATGCCAGGCGCGATGCCATCGCCGAGCGGTTCCGCAAGGTGATGACGGCGCTTTCGGCATGAGCATGATCGGGACAATAAGCGCGGATTCTGGAAGCGCGGACGGCGGCGAGGTTCTTTCGCTGCACCAGCGCATCCTGTCGGACATCAGCGACCGGATCCTGTCGGGTGCCTGGGCGCCCGGCCACCGCATTCCGTTCGAGCATGAACTGACGGCCGAATACAATTGTTCGCGCATGACAGTGAACAAGGCGCTGTCGCAACTGGCCAAGGCCGGGCTGATCGAGCGCCGGCGTCGTTCGGGCAGTTTTGTCCGCCGGCCGCAGTCGCAGGCAGCCGTTCTCGAAATCCACGACATCCGGATCGAGGTCGAGGCACTTGGCCTGCCCTACCGCTACGAGCGCATGGCGCGAGACAGAAGGCGCAGCAGCGCCGACGACCGCGCCCTGCTGGAACTCGACGTCGCCGGGCCGGTGCTGGTGCTGGAATGCCGGCATTTCGCCGGCAAGAGGCCGTTCGCCCACGAGCAGCGGCTGATCAACCTGGCTGCCGTGCCGGAGGCCGCCGAAGAGGCGTTTTTCGACACCGCGCCCGGTCCGTGGCTGATCGGGCGCGTGCCGTGGAGTGCCGCCGAGCATCGCATTCGCGCCGTTGCCGCCGAAAAGCACATCGCGGCGGCGCTCGACATCGAGACCGGTGCGCCGTGCCTGGTGATCGAGCGGCGGACATGGAGCGCCGAGCACCCCGTCACCCACGTCCGGTTCACCTATGCGGCAGAGAACCACACGCTGGTGGCGCGGTTCACGCCGTCAACGGGGTAAACCCTCCCCCTTGAGGGCCTCTCGAGGGGAGGGTCGGCGAGTAGTCGAAGCGAAGCGGAGACTGCGAGACGGGGTGGGGTCGGCGAGGTCGCACCGACCCCACCCCGCGTCACAAAATGCCGCCATGCGGCAATTTGCTCCGCGACCCTCCCCTCAAGGGCAGGGGAATCGCATATGGCGATTTTGGGGTTGAGTTTAGGCTGAGAAAGGATTCTTTGGAGAGGCAGTTGAGCGAAGGAGCGACTGCCATTTCCTGCCTT
>NZ_JAMYPD010000009.1:0-222418 GCF_040320195.1 Mesorhizobium sp. M0768
GGCAGGACAGAGGGGGGGGCGAAGGAACTCGACCTGCGCGCCAAATAACCCTCTCCATCTCCGCCGAGCGTGGTTGCCGCCTGCAATTGGTATGGCAGCCTGAAAAAAAAGCTGGAGCCACGCCGGATTTTTGCGCGCGCCCTGCGCCGAACTGCGCTAAAGGCTTTTTTGGCCGGACCAGCGCCCATCGAGGAAGTGCCCCGCCGGCCGACATAGCCGCCACGGGGCCTTATTCCATGACCACAGAATCCCAAGTACCATCCGACCAGCGCTATGCCGCCTTTCGCCATCGGCCGTTCCTGAGCTACTGGGCGGCGCGCTTCCTTTCGACATTCTCCACCCAGATCGTGTCGGTCGCCGTCGGCTGGCAGATCTACGATCTGACCCGCGACCCGTTCGACCTCGGCCTTGTCGGCATCGTTCAGTTCCTGCCTTCGCTGCTGCTGGTGCTGGTCACCGGCGACGTTGCCGATCGTTTCGGGCGCCGTCTGATCATGGCGCTGGCGGTGCTGGTCGAGGCGGGCTGCGCCTTGGCCCTGCTGCTGCTGACGCTACGCGGCCTCTCCGGGCCGATGCCGGTCTTCATCGTGCTCGCCATGTTCGGCATCGCGCGCGCCTTCTTCGGGCCGGCCTCCTCATCGCTGTTCGCCAATCTGGTGCCGCCCGAGGATTTCGCCAACGCCATCGCCTGGAACTCGTCCGCCTGGCAGACGGCAACCATCGTCGGGCCGGTCGCCGGCGGCCTGCTCTACGGGCTTTCAGCCGAAGCCGCCTACACCACCGCCGCCGTGCTGATGCTGGTTGCCGCCGTGCTGATCTTCACCATCCCGAAGCCTGCCCAGCGCAGCCGGACCGACAGGCCGACGGTACAGACCCTGTTCGCCGGCTTCGGCTATATCTGGAGCGAAAAGATCGTGCTCGGCGCGATTTCGCTCGATCTGTTTGCGGTGCTCCTGTCCGGCGCCTCGGCGCTGCTGCCGGTCTACGCGCGCGATATCCTCGAACTCGGCCCATGGGGGCTCGGCCTGTTGCGCTCGGCGCCCGGCGTCGGCGCCATCTGCGTCGCCATCTGGCTGGCCGGACACCCGATCCGCAACCATGCCGGCCTTGTCATGCTCGCCTTCGTCGCGCTGTTCGGCGCATTCACGGTTCTGTTCGGCCTCTCGACCATCACCTGGCTGTCGATTGCGGCCCTTGCGCTGCTCGGCGCCACCGACATGTTCAGCGTCTATATCCGCGAGACGCTGATCCAGCTGTGGACGCCGGACGACGTTCGCGGCCGTGTCAACGCTGTCAACCAGGTGTTTGTCGGCGCTTCCAATGAGCTCGGCGAATTCCGCGCCGGTACGATGGCGGCGTTGATCGGCACGGTTCCGGCCGTGGTGGTCGGGGGTGTCGGGGCGATCGCTGTTGCCGGCCTATGGGCAGTGCTGTTCCCGCAGCTGCGCAAGGTGCGTCATCTCAGGGGGCGAAACTGATTACCGCAGCGCCGGCTTGCCGAAAATCATCGGCAGGAACTCGCCGAGCCAGCGCTTGAGGTGCATGTCCCAGATCAGCCGGCCGCCGAGATGGTCGCGGCCGGGCTGCGCGCCGGGCAGTTCGAAGCGGTGCGCGCCGCGCACCACCCAGCGCTGCATCATCGCCCGGGTCAATTCGCCATGGAACTGGATGCCCCAGGCATTGTCGCCATAGCGGAAGGCCTGGTTGGGATAGGTTTCGGCCGTCGCCAAAAGCGTCGCGTCCTTCGGCAGCGAAAAGCCCTCGCGATGGAATTGATAGACCATCTCCGGCCAATGCATCAGCCTGCTGCCCGCTTCGGTCGCCTTAAGCGGATACCAGCCGATTTCGACGAGGCCCTCGCCGTGGCCCTCGACCCTGCCGCCAAGATGCTTGACCAGCATTTGCGCGCCGAGGCAGATGCCAAGCAGCGGCCGGTTCTCGTTGAGCGGAATTTTAAGCCAGTCGGTCTCGCGGCGGACGAACTCGTCGCCGTCATTGGCGCTCATCGGCCCGCCGAACACCACGGCGCCGGCATGGCCATCCAGCGTCTGCGGCAAGGCCTCGCCGAGCGGCGGTCGGCGGATGTCGAGGTCGAAGCCTTCCTCGATAAGCATATGGCCGACCCGTCCGGGGCTCGAATGCTCCTGATGCAGCACGATCAGGATCTTTGGTCTCGGACTTGGCTTGGGCGGCATTGGAAGGCGGGATCCTGTCTATTCGTCGCTTGAGGTTCCGGCAGCACCAGGAGCCGCGGCGGCCGCCTTGAGGCGCGCCTCGACACGGTCGCGACGTTCGACGCCGATCAGCTCGGCGACCCGCCACACGGTATTGTCCTCGAGCTCGTGCAGCTCGCCATCGGCATAGACGATCTCCCACATCAGGCCGATGAAGGCCTTTCGCGCCTCGGCGTCGAGATGGCGCTTGAGCACGCTGGTGAAGGCGTAGAGGTCGATCGCCTCATTGTCGGCCCGCTCGCCGGCAGCCGCCAACGCGTCGAGTTCGTCACCGCTGATCGAGTAGCTTTCCGCCAGCACCTTCTTGAACCGTTCCCATTCGCTATCCTGGCGCACCCCGTCGGCGTTCATCACGTGGAAAAGCAGGGCGGACGCGGCAATGCGCGGATCGTCGGCGCTGGGGCTGGCGCCACCACCGGACGGCAGATCCCTTAGAAACGACAAAACGCGTTCGAACATCAAATCATTCCCAATAAGCCCGGGTCCACTCGACCCTGATCAGAACAAACGAAACCGGCGCGTCGATTTATCCGCCGCGTCGTCTGGATCGACGCCGGGGTCGTCGGGCAGCCGCGTCAGCTCCTGCGCCGGCTCGACGGCCTCGGCATCTTCCGGCACTTGGGCAAACGCCGCCGCGGTGATTGGTGTCACATGATCCTCGCCGGCACGGTCGTCCGTCTTTTCCTCGGTCGCTGTGCCCGGTGTCTCCGCCGTGTGCTCGATCGTCCCGGCTCTTTCCTGTACCGGCCCGGCTGGAGCCGCGATGGCCGGCACCGGCGCCTCCGGCGTATCCTCATGACCGTCGATCAACTGCCCGAGCCGCTCCATCGGCGCCCGCCATTCGAATGCATCGAGCCTGCCGGTGATCGGCGATACCGGAGCCCAGCGTTCGGAGACGACACCATCGGCAACCCAGGCCGGGTCGCGCGGCGCTCTCACCGCCTTCGACAGCAACTGCCGCACCTTGCCCTGGTCGCCGGTCTCGGCCTCCTCGATATCGGCCAGCAGCAGATAGGCGCCTTCGCGGCGATCCATGCGGATCGCGGCTTCCGCCTCCCGGCGGGCGGTTGAAAAATCCTGCGCATCCAGCGCGGCGCGCGCCACGGCAAGCGAGGACTCGGCATGGTTCTTCTTCAGCTCCTGCAGCTTCTTTGCCCGGTTCAGCCGGTCGAGCACGGCATCGCCCGGCCTGGCATGGGTGTAGAGCTCGGCGATCTCGGGATGCGGCTCGGCCTTCCACCCCGCCTCGAGGATTTTCGAGCCTTTGCGCACGTCGTTCTGTCTAAACAGCAATTTCGCCGCGACGACCGCCGCCGGTGCAAAATCCGGCCGCAGCCGGTTGGCTTCGAGCGCCGCCGCCCTTGCGGCATTGGCATCGCTGTCGATCAGCGCCTGCGCCTTGGCGGTCAGCAGCACGGCGCGGCGGCGGTTGGCGGCGTCACGCTCGATCTGCCGGGTCGACTTCTGGGCGTCGACCAGTTTCAGCGCGCCATCCCAGTCGCCGCGTCCGGTCAGGTCTTCCAGCGTCGATTCGGCCGCCCAGGCCAGTTGCGGCGCCACCGCTGCGGCACGGCCGGCATAGTGGCGGGCTGCGTTGCGGTCGCCGAGCCGCTCGGCCTCGAGATAAAGCCCGCGCAGGCCGAGCAGCCGCATTTCGGGATCATCGAGCATGGTCTCGAACTTTTCGCGGGCGCCTTCATGGTCGCCTTCGAGCAGCGAGGCCTGCGCGTCGAGCAGCTGGATCAGCGGCTCCTGGTCGGAGCGGATCAGCTTTGCCGCTTCCTTGGTCTTCTTGCGGGCGAGCGCGCCGTCACCGGCGCCGGCGGCGATCATCCCGGTCGACAGCGCCTGGTAGCCGCGGTCGCGGCGACGCACGCGGAAATAGCGCGAGATCGTATAGGGGCTGTTCCACAGCGCCTTGATCAGCCACCAGACGATCATCACCGCGGCAACCACGGCAACGACCGCCACCGCCGCGACCATCAGGCTGACCTGGTATTGATAGCCATTGAAGGTGACGAGCATTTCGCCCGGCCGGTCGGCCAGCCAGGCGAAGCCGAGCCCGAGCGCAAAGACGACGGCAAGGAAGGCGAGGATGCGGATCATCGGGTTCCTCACGCCTTCATCGCGCCGGCGATGAGCGAATCGATCAGCGTCTCGACCTCCATCCGCGCTTTCAGCTTGCCGGCAAAGTCGGCGCCGGCGGCCTTGGCCGCCTCAGGCAGGGTTTCGTATTCGCTGAGCGCCTTGGCGTAGTCGCCCTGGTTGACCGCGACCTCCATGCGCGCGACGGTTTCCGGGACGCCGGTGCCTTCGACGGCGCCGATCGGCCTGACCTTGACGAGCGATTCGGCGCTGGACAGCAGCTTCTGCAGGATGCCGGCATTCTGGTCGATGGGCGTCGCGGCAGCGACCATCGCGTTGGCGGCGGCGTCCGCTTCGGCGGCGATCTCGGAGCGCATCGGGACGCCCTTTTCGGCATAGGTGCGCAACGTCGCGATCTCGGGTGCATCGGGTGAGATCGCGGCAAAGGTTTCGAGCTCGGCGGCGAACGGTGCACCACGGTCGAGCGCTGCCTTGAGCGCCGAAGCGGCAATGGCCAGTGCGATCTTCGGCTGCGAAGCCTGTGCATCGACCTTGCTCGAGATCTGTGAAACCGACTGTTCCAGGGCCGCAAGCCGGCTGTCCTGCGCCTTTGTCGTCTCGCCGGCCGATTTCACCAGCGCATCGAGCGCGGCCAGCCTTTCGTTGAGCGGGCCGAGATCGACCGGCGCCGTACCGCCGGCCTTGCCGAGGGCCGCAACCGCCGTCTCGATCTGCCTTACCTTGTCGCCAAGTGCTGCCAGGCCGGCATTGTCGCCGGCACCGCCTTGCTCGACCGCCGACTTCAACGCCGCGACGTCCGCCCTGACCTGATCCAGCGCCGACGACAGCCCGTCCACCTTGGCCGATGCGTCATTGTTGGCGCCGGCCTGTCTGAGGTCCGCGACCTCGCGTTTCAGCGAAACGATCTCACCATTGACCGCGTCGAGCGACACGCCGCCCGGCCCCGGCGCACCGAGCAGGCCGGCAAATTGCAGCCCGCCGGCCGCGGCGAGGGCGATGACACCGCCGATAATACCGGCGGCGATGCCGTTGATGCCGCTTCGCTTCGGCTGCGCTGCCATATGGTCGTCCCTCGTCTCAGCTGTCTTCTCGCCGGAACCTGGGATCCCCGGTTCGTTGGCCCCGGTTCCGCTGGATGCATCTTCGAAACTGTAATCGGAAACCGCGGAGCGCCCGGCCGGCGCATCCGAACCGGCGGGATAAGGGGTTTCCGCTTCCCTGGCAGAATCGACGCCGGCGTCCGCCGGCTCTTGCGTGCCGGCCGGCGCGGCTGCGTCGGCATGTTCCCATGGCTCGAGATCGATCTGGTCCGCATGCACCGGCTCTTCAGGTGGCTCCGGCTGCGAGGCGTTCGCCGCTTCCTCGGCCCGCGCCTCGTCGGTCTGCGAGGTCACGGCATCCTGTTTGTCGGCGACTCGCGAGACGGCGCCAGGCTCAAGCTCGATGGTCACCGGCTCACGGCGGCTCTTGGAATGCCGCATCTTCGGCGTCTTGACCATGCTCGGGCTCCGCAAAATTCGCTTCGGGATGGTTGAAAGGGTCTAGCACATCACCAAGCGGTGAAAAGGGGCGGCGTGATGACGCCACGGCTTGGAGTTCAGTTTTGGCAAAACGCCGCAGGGCCGAATCCGCGTTTCAAGCCAAGGCCCATGCTCGGCACACAAAAAACCCGCCTCGGCGGGCGGGTCGTTGGAGCCAATTGGCACCATAAACAAATTACTAGCATAGCTGCCGGCACAAAGCAAGAACAAAATGTGCCCGAGGGCAATCGCCTGCGTTTGGCGCCGCCCTTCAAGCACGGCACAGAGCCGCCGCTAATGCCATCAGCGCGGCGCCTGCAAAAGTCCCAGCAAGGCATCTTCGCTGGGCTCGAGCGCAATCCGTATCCTTTCGCCAGCGACATCGCCCAAGGCCGCGGCAATGCGTCCCGACAGCGCGAAACAGCGCGTGTCCTGAAAAAGGCTACGCAGCGCCGGCCGGCTAGCCAGGGCCTGCATCGCTTTTGCCGCCTTGGCCGAATAGAGCAGCACCGCCTCGACCGGCCGGGCGGACAGGCGCGCAAGAACGGCCTCGTCGGAGTAATCCAGGACAACGGTGTCGTAGGTCTCGACGGCGCGGACCTGAACGCCCGACGCCAACAGCCCTTCCTCGAAGCCGGGAAATCGCACCCGCCCGCAGAGATAGACGATCGTCTTCCCCGCGTAACCGCCAGCAAGCGCATCGGCCAGCGCCTCGGCATTGCCCGGGCCTTCGCTGACCGACAGAAACCCGGCAGCGCGGGCGGCTTCCGCCGTCTTCCTGCCGACGGCGTGGCACGGCAAGCCGGCGAACGCCGCGATGACCTCTTTCGGCGCATGGCGAACGGCATTGGCGCTGGTGACCGCGACCGCCGCGGCGTCAGCGAGCGCGCCGGCATCGACCGGCAGCGTCACGGTTCCGGTCAATGGCAGCAGGATCGGCTGAAAGCCGGCATCCGCAAGCCGGCGCCCCGTGCGCGACGCGCCCGGTTCGGGCCTCGTCACCAGGACGCGGAGCATGTCAGGTCCAGCCATCGAAGAATGTTTCGCCGGCCTTGGCCCGAACGGTCGCCGCGGCGTCCGCGCCAATGCGCGCCGCCTCCTGCGCCGGCCCTTGCAGCCTGACTTCATGCGACTGCGTGCCATCGGGCGAGATGATCAGCCCGGCAAAGGAAACCGTTCCGCCCGATATCGTCGCATGTCCGGCGATCGGCGTGCGGCAGGACCCGTCGAGCGCCGCCAGGAAGGCGCGCTCGCAGGCCAGCGCCTCGCCGGTCGGCCCGTCGTGGATCGCTGCCAGCATCTGTTCTACGTCGCGGTCTCCGATGCGGCTTTCGATGCAGATCGCGCCTTGCCCCGGCGCCGGCGGAAAGACCTCGAGCGGCATCAGGTCGGTGACGACGTCTTCGAGCCCGAGCCGCTTCAGCCCGGCATAGGCGAGGATTGTGCCATCGGCGATGCCGTCGTCGAGCTTGCGCAGCCGCGTCTGCACATTGCCGCGAAACATCACCACTTCGACGTCCGGCCGCATCCGCCGGATCAGCGCCTGGCGCCGCAGCGACGACGAACCGACCCTGGCGCCTTGCGGCAGGCCGGCAATCGTTCGCGCCGCCTTGCCGATGAAGGCATCGCGCGCGTCCTCGCGCGGCAGGAACGCGGACAGTTCGAGCCCCTCGGGCAACAGCGTCGGCATGTCCTTCGACGAATGCACGGCGATGTCGATGCGGCGCGCCAGCAGCGCCTCCTCGATCTCCTTGGTGAACAGGCCCTTGCCGCCGGCTTCCGACAGCGGCCGGTCCTGGATGCGGTCGCCGGTGGTCGAGATGACGACCACCTCGAAAGCTTCCGCCGGCATGCCGTGCGCCGCCATCAGCCGCGCCTGCGTTTCATGCGCCTGCGCCAGCGCCAGCGGGCTGCCGCGTGTTCCGATTCTCAAGGTTGTTTGCATGACGCGTCGTCCGTGATAACCCCCGGCAGGTTTTCGGGCTTTCTCCTATCGGGGAAAGGCCGGTTGCACAATCATCGAGGACAGCGACGAATTGATCCGCGTTCTGGGCATCGAGACGAGTTGCGACGAGACCGCCGCCAGCGTGGTGGCGCTGGACGGTCGCAGCACGCCGCAAATCCTGTCGAACATCGTGCTCAGCCAGATCGAGGAGCATGCTGCTTTCGGCGGCGTCGTGCCGGAGATCGCCGCGCGCGCCCATGTCGAGGCGCTCGACGGCATCATCGAGGCAGCGCTGGCCGATTCCGGCGTCGAGCTCGCCGACATCGATGCGATTGCCGCCACCGCCGGCCCCGGTCTTGTCGGCGGGCTGATCGTCGGCCTGATGACGGCCAAAGCAATCGCCGCGGCAGCACAAAAACCGCTGATCGCCATCAACCATCTCGAAGGCCATGCGCTGACGGCCAGATTGACCGACGGCCTCGACTTTCCCTACCTCTTGCTGCTGGTCTCCGGCGGCCATACCCAGATCGTCGCCGTGCGCGGCGTCGGCGACTACCAGCGCTGGGCGACGACGATCGACGACGCGCTTGGCGAGGCCTTCGACAAGACGGCCAAGATGCTCGGCCTGCCCTATCCGGGCGGACCGAATGTCGAGAAGGCGGCGGCAACCGGTGACGCGACGCGTTTCGCCTTTCCGCGCCCGATGAAGGGCTCCGTGCAGCCCGATTTTTCCTTCTCCGGCCTCAAGACCGCGGTGCGCCAGGCGGCAACCGCGATTGCCCCGCTGAGCGACCAGGATGTCGCCGATATCTGCGCCTCGTTCCAGGCGGCGGTCGCGGATGCGCTGGGCGACCGTGTTGCGCGGGCGCTGACCCGGTTCCGTCAGCAATTCCCGGACAAGGCCGAGCCTGCATTGGTTGTCGCCGGCGGCGTCGCCGCCAATCGGACCATCAAGGCGACATTGCAGGGCCTGTGCGAGCAGGCCGGGTTCAGCTTCGTCGCGCCGCCGCTCAACCTCTGCACCGACAATGCGGCGATGATCGCCTGGGCCGGCATCGAGCGCTTGCGCGCCGGCATATCAGGTGAAAACGCCGCCGATTTCGTGCCGCGCTCGCGCTGGCCGCTGGACAGCGTCTCGGCCCCGATGGTCGGCTCGGGCCGGCGTGGGGCCAAGGCATGACCGGCAGCGAGCACAAGGCGCCAAGCGGCTGGCGCGTCGCCGTGCTCGGCGGCGGCGCCTGGGGCACGGCGCTGGCGCTGGCCACGCTGCGCGCCGGTCATTTCGTCCGCCTCTATGCGCGCGACCCGGAGACCGTCGCGGCGGTCGACCGTGGCGAAAATCCGCGCTATCTGCCGGGCATTGCGCTCGATCCCGGCATCGTGGCGACGAGCGACATCGAGGCGGCGCTCGACGGTGCCGACTGCGTTCTGGCGGTAGCGCCGGCGCAATCGTTGCGGATTATGCTGACGGCCGCGTCCAGCCATATGCCGGAAGGCGTCCCGCTGGTCCTCTGCGCCAAGGGCATCGAGCGCGACACCGGCGCGCTGCTGTCGTCCATCACCGAGGAAATACTGCCGGCAAATCCGGTCGCCGCTTTGTCCGGCCCAAGCTTTGCCACCGATGTCGCCAGGGGCCTGCCGACGGCCGTCGTGGTCGCCGCCCGCGACGAGGCTCTGGCCACCGACCTTGCCGCCCGCTTTTCGGCGGAAAATCTGCGCTGTTATTCGAGCGACGACCTGATCGGCGTCGAGATCGGCGGCGCGCTGAAGAACGTCTTTGCCATTGCCGCGGGTGCCGTCACCGGCGCCGGGCTCGGTGCCAGCGCCCAGGCGGCTATGGTGACGCGCGGCTTCGTCGAATTGCGGCGCATCGGCGCCGCCTTTGGCGCCAGGCCGGAGACGCTGATGGGGCTTTCCGGCCTCGGCGACCTGCTGCTCACCTGCTCGTCCGCGCAGTCGCGCAATTTCGCCTATGGGCTGGCGCTGGGGCAAGGCAAGCCGCTTGTCGGCTTGCCTTTGGCCGAAGGCGTGCCGACGGCGGCAATCGCCGCCCGCATCGCCGGCGAGCGCCGGATCGACGCGCCGATCATCGCCGCCGTCGCCGCCATACTGGACGGCACCATAACCATAGACCAGGCTGTGTCGGCGTTGATGACAAGGCCACTCAAGACCGAAACCGACATGTAATCGCGAACGATTGCGGAGATGGAAAGATGCTGTTTGCGTTGATTTGCAAGGACAAGCCAGGAAGCCTGCAGGTGCGGCTCGACACGCGGTCCGATCACATTGCCTTTCTGGAAGGGCTGAACGGCGACAAGAAACTGGGTTTCGCCGGCCCTTTCCTCGACGCCGACGGCAAGCCGGACGGCAGCCTCGTCGTTGTCGAGGCGCCCGATCTGGCGGCGGCAAAAGCGCTGTCGGCGGCCGATCCCTATACCAAGGCAGGGCCGTTCGAAAGCGTCGAAATCCGGCAATGGAACTGGAGCTTCAACAAACCTGTGAGTGAATGATCGTTCGTTCGCGCTGCCCCTCATCCGCCTGCCGGCACCTTCTCCCCGTGAAGAACGGGGAGAAGGGAGAAGCTCCAGCGCTGGCGACCCCTCTCCCCGTCCTTACGGGGAGCGGGTAAGGGTGAGGGGCAGCGCCAACGCTGGATAGCGACAAACCGACAACGGCAACGGGACAACTGAGATGAACTACTGGCTGTTCAAATCCGAACCTTCGGTCTTCTCCTTCGAGGACCTCAAGGCCAAGGGCAAGGCCGGCACGCAGTGGGACGGCGTGCGCAATTATGCGGCGCGCAACAACATGAAGGCGATGCAGATCGGCGATCTCGGCTTCTTCTACCATTCCAATGACGGGCTGGACATCGTCGGCATCGCCGAAGTCTGCGCTCTGGCCCATCAGGACAGCACCACCGACGATCCCCGCTGGGAGTGCGTCGACATCCGCGCCTTCAAGGCCATGCCGAAGCCGGTGACGCTGGAGCGGGCCAAGGCCAATCCAAAGCTGGCCGACATGGCGCTGGTGCGGCTCGGGCGGCTGTCTGTGCAGCCGGTGACGCCGGCCGAATGGCAAGAGGTTTGCCGCATGGGCGAACTGACGCCGGCGCCATGACGGCGCTGACGCCGGACAGCGCCAGGAAATTCATCCTCGACAACACGGCGCTGATGGCGCCGCCGCATGTGCCGGAGATCCGCCTGCACCTGGCCGACGAGGCGCACGAACTGTGGCGGCGGACCGAGGACGAGCTGACCGAAATCGGCCTGCCGCCGCCCTTCTGGGCTTTTGCCTGGGCCGGCGGCCAAGGCCTTGCCCGCTACATCCTCGACAATCCGGCGGCGGTGCGCGGCAAGCGCGTGCTGGACTTCGCCTCCGGCTCCGGCCTTGTCGCCATTGCCGCGGTGAAGGCCGGAGCTGCCGAGGTGATCGCCGCCGATATCGACCCATTCTGCGCGACCGCGATCCGCCTCAATGCCGAGGCAAATGGGACCGAGATAAAATTCCTCATCGGCGACTGCATCGGCAGCGATGCCGGCTGGGACGTGGTGCTGGCCGGCGACGTCTTCTACGACAAAACTTTCGCCGACAGGCTGATGCCGTGGTTCCTCGCGCTGAAGGCGAGTGGCGCCAACATCCTCGTCGGCGATCCCGGCCGCTCCTATCTGCCGAAGACCGGGCTGGAGCCGCTTGCCGTCTACGAAGTGGCGGTGACCCGGGCGCTGGAGGACGCCGAGGTCAAGCGCACCACCGTCTGGCGCCTTGCTTGACGGCATCGCCGAACAGGCGTTCCATCGCGCAATCGACCGGAGGGAACCATGGATTTTTCAGCAATCAATTGGCTGGCAGTAATCGTCGCCGCCGTCGTGGCGTGGTTGTTCGGCGCGGCCTGGTACATGGGCTTGAGCAAGCCGTGGCTGAAGGCCGCCAAGCTTGATCCGGCGACGATGAGCAAATCGATGCTGCCCTTCGTCGTCTCCTTCATCGCGGAGCTCGTCATGGCGCTGGTCATGTCGCTGATCATCGGCGCCGTAACCGGCGGCGAGCCGAGCCTGCTTGCCGGGGTGATCTTCGGCTTCGTTCTCTGGCTGGGGTTCGTCGCCACCACGCTTTCGGTCAACCATCGCTACGAAGGTTTCGGCTGGGATCTGACGCTGATCGATGTTGGTCACTGGCTCGGCGTGCTGCTTCTCATCGGCGCGGTGATCGGCTGGTTCGGCGCGGCGGCGGGCTGAACGTCAGGTCGGGGTCCTGGCGATTTCGTCGAGAAGCCAATCGCGAAAGGCGGCAATGCGCGGATCATTCGCCGCACTTTCGGGATAGACCAGGAAATAGGCGAATTCGGGCGCGACCTTGATGCCGAGTTCGAACGGCCGGATCAGCCTACCTTCCGAAAGGTCGTTTGCCACCATGGCGAAATCGGCGAGCGCGACCGCGTTGCCGTCGAGCGCGGCCTGGACGGCATCCGTCGAATTGCCGAACACGATGGTCCGGCTGTCGTCGAAATCGTCGACGCCCGCCGCCGCCATCCACATGCTCCAGTTCGGCCAGGTGACGCCCTGGCGCGACCACTCGATATGGGCCAGCGTATGGTGGAACAGGTCGCGCGGCTCCTTGAGCGGCGGCCCTGACCGCAGCAAGGCCGGGCTGCAGACGGGGATGATGACGTTTTCGAACAGCCGGTGCGAGCGAAGCCCCGGATATTTGCCGGTGCCGAAACGGATGCCGAGATCGACGTCGTCGCGATCGAAGTCGCGCACCTCGTAACTGATGTCGAAACGCAGCTCGATTGCCGGATGCTGTTTGCGAAAATCGTCGACGCGCCGCATCAGCCACTTCGTCGCGAATTGCGCATCGAGGGTGACCTTCAGCAGCGCCGATCCGCGCGCCGTCTTCTGCGCCCGTGAGACGGCCCGGCCAAGCAGGTCGAGCGCATCGGTCGAAGCTTCGAACAGCACCGCGCCCGCCTCGGTCAGCCGGATCGTGCGGCTGGTGCGTGTGAACAGCACGATGCCGAGCTGATCCTCGATTTCCTTGATCTGATGGCTGACCGCTGCCGGCGTCAGGCCGAGCTCGTCGGCGGCGCGGGTGAAATTGAGGTGCCGCGCCGCTGCCTCCAGCGTCCGCAGCGCACGAGTTCCAGGCAGCAGGCGCGCCATCAGTGCCAGACGAGGAGGGTTCGGTCGAGCATTCCAATCATCAAACAGAACTTGAAGATACAGAAAAAACTACTCGTTTCCCGTTTGAATTTCAATCCGCCATGATCTGAGCATCGAAGAAACATCAAACCGGATTTGATGTCCGGAGAAGCGGATTGCACCATGTCTGACATCGCCTTGCGCTCGGTAACCCTCCGCCCGGCCTGGCTGCGCGCCGTGCTTGAATGGCTTCGGCACGCAAAAATCGCGGTCAATCTCCCCTGCGAGAATGTCGAGGATCTCTCCGATCGCCAGCTTCGCGACATCGGCGGCGAACGCAAGGACATCGCACGCGCCATGGACCGCGAACGCGGCCGGCTCGGCCTTCTCGACATCGGGTGGCAAAGGAGTAGGGGAGTAGGGGAGTAGGAAAGCTAAGCGGCGCGCCCGCGCCTGCCTTACCCTTACTGCCCTATTCCCCTACCCCCTTATTCCCCTACTCCCTTACCTTACCACCCTTACCACCGTCCGCTCCGACAGCAGCGGCAGCAGCCGTGCCATGGTGCGGGCCGTTACCGCGACGCAGCCTTGCGTCGGCGTGAAGCCGGGGCGCGCCAGGTGGAAGAAGATGGCGCTGCCGCGCCCGCGCCGGCGCGGCACAATGTTCCAGTCCAGCACCAGGCAGGCGTCATAGAGATCGTCGGTGCGCAGCATCCGCTCATGGCTGGCGCCATAGGGGATTTTGACCGGGCGGTTGTAGTTGCGGTCCCCAGGCACTTCGCACCAGCCGAGGTCGCGGCCGATCGGCGTCATCGCCAGCCGCGTCCGGCGGCCGCCGGCAAAACGGTCGCCGCGAAAATATCCCGACAATATCCGCATCGAGGCAAGCGGCGTGGCGCCGTCGCCCTCGCGCTTGCCGGCCGAGATGCCGCCATGCCCCAGCGCACATGGAAACACCAGTTTGCCGGCCTGCAGAAAGCCCTGGCTGGGTTGGCCGGGGCGCGCGCGCACGGTGAGCACGGTGAGCCCTTTCGGCAAAATTGCGCCGACTGCATTGCGATCGTGTTTTTTCTTGTATGATCGTGCCACGGAACAAATCACTGTGAACGGCTGTTGTGCCGGTCAGCTTCCGCATAAACAGGCAGCGGTCAACTGAAATCTCTTTTCAAAACAACGGATTGATCCATGACTTCACGCACCATTCTGATCGTCGATGACGATGACGACCTGCGCGGCACCCTTGTCGAGCAATTGTCGCTTTATGAGGAATTCGATGTCCTGCAGGAAGCGACCGCCGCCAAAGGCGTCGCCACGGCGCGTGGCGGGCTCATCGACCTGCTCATCATGGATGTCGGCCTGCCCGACATGGATGGCCGCGAGGCGGTAAAGATATTGCGCAAGGGCGGCTACAAGGCGCCGATCATCATGCTGACCGGCCATGATACCGATTCCGACACCATCCTTGGCCTCGAGGCCGGCGCCAACGACTATGTGACGAAGCCGTTCCGTTTTGCCGTGCTGCTGGCCCGCATCCGCGCGCAGTTGCGCCAGCACGAACAGAGCGAGGACGCCACTTTCTCGGTCGGCCCCTACACGTTCAAGCCCAGCCAGAAGCTTCTGATCGACCCGCGGGGCGCCAAGGTGCGGCTGACCGAAAAGGAAGCCTCGATCATCAAATATCTCTACCGTGCCGACCAGAAGGTGGTGACCCGCGACGTGCTGCTGGAGGAAGTCTGGGGCTACAATTCCGGCGTCACCACGCATACGCTCGAAACTCACGTCTACCGGCTGCGCCAGAAGATCGAGCGCGATCCTTCCAACGCGGAAATTCTCGTGACAGAAAGCGGCGGCTACAAGCTGGTTCCTTAAACATTTCATTATTCAAATAAGCGATCCGGGCGGGGCGCTTTTCGGGTACGGTCCTGAGGCTGGAGGTGGTTTTGGATCGGCCTCGTAGGGGAGGAGTCGGACTGACGGTTCGGGGACATAGCTAGATGGCGCTGGATGACGACATCCGCATCCTGTCCACCGTGAGGCTCTTCGAGGGCTTTACGCAGGAACAGCTGCGTCTGCTCGCCTTCGGCGCCGAAACCACCATGTTGAAAGCCGACCACAAGCTTTACCGCGAGGACGACGAGGCTGATTCGGCCTACATCGTGGTCAGCGGCCGCATCGTCCTCTACCGCGAGCACGACGGCGAGCGCATCCCGATCGGCACCGTCGGCCCCGGCACCATGCTCAGCGAACTGGCGCTGATCGCCGACACCAACCGGCTGACCAGCGCCTCCGCCGAAATCGATTCGGAAGTGCTGCGGCTCAGCCGCAAGATGTTCCGCCGCATCCTCGAGGAATACCCGGAACTGGCGGTTCACCTGCACCAGCGCATTTTGGAGGATTTCCAGGCGATGATTCGCCGCATCGAGGAACTTGGGCCGCGTTTTGCCGGCTAATATAGCGCCTCTGGCCTAACCAGATCGACTTCGGAACTGCGAGGGCTCAGGGCCGGTGCGTTGCGGAAACAAGCTCGGCCTTGCGCCGTGCCGTCTCCAGTCCCAGCGCAATGAAGCGGCGCGCATGTTTGGCCAGCTCCAAATTGTCGGTCCACAGATTGCGCCAGATCGCGGTTTTCCGCGACAGGTTCTCGTCGACGATTTCCGAGGAGAAGGATTCGAAGCTGAGGTCGTCGCTGTAGCCGATGGCGGTCAGCGCATCGAATATCCCGGCAAAATCGATATTGCCGGTGCCGAGGAAGCCGCGATGGCTCTCGCCGATATGCACATAGCCGATCTTCCCGACCGCATTGCGAATGGCCAAGCCGACATCGGCCTCCTCGATGTTCATGTGGAAGCTGTCGAGATGCAGGAAGATATTGTCGGAGCCGCTGTCCGCGATGAAGGCCATGCCTTGCGCGGCGGTGTTGAGCAGATTGCTTTCGAAGCGGTTGACGATTTCGAGGTTGAGGGTGACGCCGGCTGATTTTGCCGTGTCCGCCACCTCGGCCAGCGTGCCGGCGCTGCGGTTCCACTGGTCACGCGTCGGCGCCTCGCTCTGCAAGCCGTGGCTGGTGCTGAGGATGCCGGCAACCTTCTGGCCGCCGAGATCGCGGGTCAGCGCGATCGTGCGTTCCAGGATTTCGACGCCGTGCGCGGCAATCGTTTTGTCGGCGCTCGAAATATCGCCGTCGGCCGGCAATCCAATGCTGATCGCAACGCCGAGGCCGAGATCGGCGATCCGCTTGGCCAGGCCGTCAATGTCGACATTGGCGGGGTCGAGATAGGAGAATTCGATCAGGTCGAAGCCGGCTTCCCTGGTGTTGGCCAGCGTCCGCTCGAGGTCGCCCTGCGCCGAGCTCGCCGACCAGACGAATGAGTGGATTCCGATGCGCGACATGATCGTCTCCGGTTATTTCCAGCTGACCCAAGTCCAAAGCGGTTTTGGCAATCCGATGCTCGGACAAAAAGGTGCGGGCGGTCATACCCGCCGCACCCCGCTTGGGAGGCTTAGCGAGCCGCGGTCCAGCCCTTGTAATCCTTCAAATTGTCGGCCGTGATCAGCTTCGGGTCGAGCAGCACAGTCGGCTCGGCCGGCTTCTTGCCGGCAAGCAGGTCAGCCGCCATCGTCAGCGACTGGCCGGCCATCACATAGGGATCCTGCGAGGCCGAGGCCTTGATCATCGACGTGCCGGAGGCGAGTTCCTTCTCGATATCGGGTGCACCGTCGACCGCGGTGAAGATGAACTCCGAGCGGTTGAGCTGCTTGGCCGCAAGCTGGGCGCCGATCGCCGTCGGATCGTTGATCGCGAAGACCGCGTCGATCTTGTCGAAACGCGTCAGCAGCGACTGGAACACTTTCAGGCCGCCGTCACGCGAGCCTTCGGCGTTCTGGTCGTCGGAAAGGATCTTGATGTCGGGGTGCTTTGCCAGCACGTCCTTGCAGCCCTTGACCCGCTCCAGGATCGACGACGAGGCCGGGCCATTGAGGATGACATAGTCGCCCTTGCCGCCGGTATTATCGACCAGATACTGGCAGGCCTCTTCGCCGGCCTTGACGTTGTTGGTCATCACGGTGACGTCGGCGCCGGGCGCCGAAACGTCGAAAGCGGCAACGACAATGCCGGCCGCCTGCGCCTTCTTCACCGCCGGCGCGATCGCCTTGGCATCGACTGCGTTGAGCATGATGACGTCGACACCGGCAGCGATGAAGGAATCGACCTGCGATACCTGCTTGTTGAGATCGTAGTCGGCCGATACCGAGGTCACCTGCACATTCGGGTTGATCTTCTTGGCCGCGTCCTCGATGCCCTTGATGGTGGCGACGAAGAACGGGTTGCCGAGCAGTCCGACCGAGATGCCGACTTTGTTCAGATCCTTTGCCGATGCCGGCGCGATGACGGCGGCCGCAAGGGCGACGCCGCAGAGCAGTTTAGCGATGGTCTTCATTGTTTTATTTTCCTCCTGATGCCCCGCGCCTCTCACGGTGCGTTACACATGAAACCGGCTCGTTGGATGCCGGCGACTAAGGGCCATCACGTTCTTGCTCCTGCCTGGAGCCGGTAACGGTCGAGGGCGACCGCCACGATGATGACCAATCCCTTGATGATGTACTGCCAGATGTCCGAAACACCGGCGAGGATGAGCCCGTTGGACAGCACGGCGATGATCAGGCCGCCGATCAGCGTGCCCCAGATCGAGCCGACACCGCCGACGAAACTGGTGCCGCCGAGGATGACTGCGGCAATGGCGTCGAGTTCGTAGGACTGGCCGAGCTGAAGCCCGTTGGCGGCATAGAGCCGGGCCGCCGACATGGCGCCGCCAAGGCCGGCCAGAAGGCCGGAAACGCCGTAGACGACGAGCAGCACCAGCGGCACCTTGATGCCGGTCAGCCTGGCGGCCTCGGCGTTGCCGCCGACGGCGTAGATCCAGGTGCCGAGCACGGTGCGCTTGAGCACCAGCCAGGACAGGACGACGACCGCCAGCGCGATGATTACCAGCCACGGAATGCCGAACAGCGAACCGTTGCCGATGAAGTCGAACGGCAGGTCCGCGTTGAACACCGTCGTGTCCTGGCCGAGCAGGCGGGCGACGCCGCGCACGGCGGTCAGCGATCCCAGCGTGACGATGAAGGGCGGCAGCTTGATATAGGCGATCAGCAGCCCGTTGATGACGCCGAAACCGAGCCCGACGAGAATGGCCGCGGGCACCCCCAGCAGTCCCCAATCGGGCACCAGCGACACCATCACTGCCACCATCGCCGAGGCGGCAAGGATCGAGCCGACGGACAGGTCGATGCCGCCGGTCAGGATGACGAAGGTCATACCGGCGGCCAGCACGATGTTGATCGACGATTGCTGCATGACGATCAGCAGATTGGTCTGGGTGAAAAAGCGCGGATTGATGAACTGGAAGCCGACCGCCAGCAGGATCAGGATCGGCAGCATGCCGAGTGCGGCAATGGCGGTACGCCACCTCGTACTCCTGCCGACCGCCCGGTCGTCCGCTTTCATCGTGTCGGCCACCTTGTCGGTCATCGCTGAGCCGCTCCCGTTGCAAGTTCCATGATCGCTTCCTGCCGCAGCGGCTCGCCCTCCGACGCCGTCACCTCGCCGGCAATGGTGCCGTCGCGCATCACCAGCACGCGGTCGGCGATGCCGATCACCTCCGGCAGTTCGCTGGAGATCATCAGGATGGCGATGCCTTTCTTGGCCAGGTTGTCGATCAGCCGATAGATTTCCGACTTGGCCCCGACATCGACGCCGCGGGTCGGCTCATCGAGGATGACGACCTGCGGCTCGGTTTCCAGCAGGCGGGCGAGCAGCACCTTCTGCTGGTTGCCGCCCGACAGCGAGCCGGCATTGGCCTGCACCGAGCTGGTGCGGATGGAGAGGTCTGACACCGCCTTGGCGGCGCGCTTTTCGGCAGCCGTGAAGTCGCGCAAACCGCCGGCCTTCGCGTCCTTTGCCAGCACGCCCATGCTGATATTGTCGGAGATCGACATGTCGAGAAACAGGCCAAGTTGCTTGCGGTCCTCGGTCAGGTAGGCGATGCCGGCATCGAGCGCCTCGCTCGGCGAACCGATGGATATCGGTTTGCCGCCGAGCTCCAGCGTGCCTGATGTGTGCCTGTCGGCGCCGAAGATCAACCGTGCCAGTTCGGTGCGGCCCGAGCCGACCAGGCCGGCCAGTGCCAGCACCTCGCCCTTGTGGAGGTCGAAGGAACAATTCTTTATGAGATTGCCGTCCGACATGCCGCGCACCGACAGCGCGATGGCGCGCTTGCTGTCCGGCGGACGGTGATCCTTCTTGTAGAACGTCGACAGATCGCGCCCGACCATCATCGATACCAGGCGCGAGGCGTTCAGGTCGGCGCGGTCGAGCGTGCCGACATAGCCGCTGTCGCGTAGCACGCTGACGCGGTCGGCGAGCTGGTAGACCTCTTCCATGCGGTGGCTGATGTAGATAATGGCGATGCCTTGCGACTTCAGCGTCGCGATCACGTCGAACAGCCGGTCGGTCTCACGCGAGGTCAGCGACGTGGTCGGCTCGTCCATGACGATGATGCGCGCATTGGTCGACAGCGCGCGGGCGATTTCCACCAGCTGTCGCTCGCCGAGCGACAGGCTTGCGACCGGAGTGCGCGCCGAGAAGGTCACGCCGAGCCGCGCGATGATCTCGCTGGCGCGCCGATTGCACTGCTCGCGGTCGACAATGCCGAACCGTCGCGGCTCGTTGCCGAGAAAAATGTTCTGCGCTACCGACAGATTAGGCGCCAGCGACAGCTCCTGATAGATGACCGCAATGCCGGCGGCTCGCGCCTTGATCGGGTCGCCAGTCGCGGCCGGCACGCCGTCGATCAGGATTTCGCCGCCGAGGTCCGGCCGGTAGGCGCCGGACAGCACCTTCATCAGCGTCGACTTGCCGGCACCGTTTTCGCCCATCAGCGCGTGCAGCTCGCCGGCATGAACGGTCAGCGACACATCGTGCAAGGCGCGGATCACACCGAACGTCTTGGAGATGTGGCGCATCTCCAGCACCGGCTGGCGCACCGTCTCGATCCGGGCGGCGGCGCTCATCGCGCACCTCCTGCAGTTGCGCTGGCCACAGCCCGGTCGGCGGCAAGGCCGCGCCAGTCGTTGCGATAGCCGGCAAGGCCGCTGAAACTTGCCGTATGCACCGCCTCCGGCGCTTCGGTGGCAAACTCGCGTCCGACGCTTTCGAAGGCAAGTGCGGCAGCACCGGTGGCGCTGCCCTCAAGCGTTGCGCCCTGCAGGAAAGCCTGCCCGGGCCGCAACTGCGCCAGCAACGCGGCAAGCAGCCCGCCATTGTTCAGGCCGCCGTCGACGATCACTGTGTTGTCCGAATGGATCAGCTCGAGGCACAGATCGACCATCAGCGCGACATAGAGCAGCGCCATGGCCGCGCGTTCCTCGGCATTGGGCGTACGCCCGACCAGTTCGCCGCGGCGGTGCGGCATCGGGCCGCCGGGCGCGAAGCTCGGCAGCGCCATAATGCCAGCGTCGATCACCCGTTGTATCGATGACGGCGCGATTGCGCCCTGCCAGCCGGCGCTGATCGTGGCGAATTCGCGCCCGCCCATGAAGCGGACGGTTGGCACCGGGCCGCCATCGACATCGACATTGACCAGCATGTCGCGCTCGCCGTCGAGTGCGTCGAGCGGGCAGTCCGGATTGAGCACGACCACCCAGGTGCCGGTCGAGACCACGGTCACCGGCCCGAGCTGCTGCTGGCGGTAGGCATGGAGCGCGGCATTGCTGTCGTGGACGCCATTATGGATGGCGACTGGCTTCGCGGCCTGGCCGAAGCGCTGCTCACCGATCACCGCGCCGGCACGCTCGAAGGCGGGCATCTGGCCGCGCCAGCCCTCGGCATCGACCAGCGAGCTGAAATCGCGTTTGCGCGGTGCCCATAAATGCGAGTGGCAGCCAAGATACGACACTTCCGATACCGGCCGGCCGCCAAACCGCCAGCTCCAATATTGGGGGTAGCCGAGGATCGATTTCGCTGCGGCGAAGGCACCGGGCTCCACCTCGTTCAGCCACAACATGTGGCGGCCGTAGTTGAAGCCAAGCGGGAGGCGCGGCGAAAAGGTCTCGGCAAAATCCGGAATGCGGCGGTCGATCTGCGCGGCGATTTCAGCTGGCGGTTCCTGCTCGTAATCGAGGATCGGATGCGTCAGCGCGGCTTCGTCGACCAACGCGAAGGTACAGCCATGGCCGGATACCATCAGCCCTTCCACGCCATGCGTGTCGACTGCAGCATCGATGGCGCGAGCCGCCCAGTCGTGCAGCGCTGGCTCGTCAAGCACGCTGAAGCCGCCTTTGCGGATCCAGCTCGGCTGGCTGCGGCGCTCGTCGAGGATCTGTCCGTCCTGGCCGAAGACGAACAGCTTCGAATTGGTCTTGCCGAAATCGAGGACGGCGATGTTCACTGGGCGCCTCCCGAGGAAGCCGCGATCCGCACCATGACGCCGGCATCTTCGAGCATGCGGGCATCTGTCTCGGACAGGCCGTCATCGGTGACCAGCGTGCCGATCCGCGACAGCGGCAGTGCCACATTGCGCGCGTGGATCGACAGTTTTCGGCTGTCGGCCAGCACGACGATCTGGTCGGCGCAGAGGCTGAGCTCGACGATCGAGCGGACCAGCAGCGGGTGCGATTCCAGAAGGCCTTCCTGGCCGATGCCTTGCGCGCCGAGAAAGAACTTCGAGGCGTAGAACGGCACCGTCTGCGTCAGCGAATGGATGATGCCCGGCTCGCGGTGCAGTTCGCCGCCGGCGACGGTGAGGCTGCAATGGCCGTGGTCGCTGAGATAGGCCGCGAGCGGCATCGAGTTGGTGTAGAGCCGGATGTTGCGGTCGGCGAGCTTGACGCCGAGATGGAAGCAGGTCGAACCGCCATGCACGATGACCGCGTCGCCGTCGCGCACCATGGTGGCGGCGAGAGCGGCGATCTGCCGCTTGGCCTCGACGGCGAGGTCGCGGTTCTCGTCATAGGGCCTGGCATAGGCGACGCCGGCTTGCGAAGCGCCATCGAGCGCCGAGATGCCGCCATAGACCTTGCGCGCTTCGCCGGCCTCGTCGATCTTGTCGATGTCGCGCCGCACCGTCGCCGCCGATACGCCAAGCCGCTCCTGCAGCTCGCGCACCGATGCGAAAGGCCGGTCCCGCAAAAGCTCGACAATCTGACGCTGGCGGCCGGAGTCGCTCAACCCTTACCTCCCAATGCGCTTGCCTCCCAAGCATTTTGCACGGCATTGCCGTTTTGCATGGCAGTTGGTGCAACTTACTCAGCGGCCCTCGGATTGCAAGCCTGATTTGACGCGATAACATCACTGTTGACGTAACTTACTCGCATCTGCGATACCAGCATGGGTCTTCGTCCCGGCACCGGGACGTCCAAAGCCGTGGCCACGCGGCCGGATTGTAGAGGAATTTCGATGACGATCAGTGCGGATGCGCAGGAACTGGCAGCGCTGCGGTCGCTTTCGGCCGCCATCGGCAGCGACCCGCATCTGACCCAGGCCGCCGGCGGCAACACCTCGCTGAAAGCCGGCGACACGCTCTGGATCAAGGCCTCCGGCACCTGGCTGAAGGACGCGCTCATCGCCGACATCATGGTGCCGGTCGGCATCCCGCCACTGCTCGACGCCATCGAACGGCGCGACCCGGCCGCCGAACAGCCGCAGGCCTTCACTGTCGACGCCCTCAACGCGCGCGGCTTGCGCCCGTCGATCGAGACCACCGTGCATGCGCTGATGCCGCAGCGCATCGTTCTGCATGTTCACTGCGTCGAGACCATTTCGCTGGCCGTGCAGGCCGACTGCGAGGCCGAGGCGGCCAGGCGGCTTGACGGCCATCAATGGGCGTATATTCCCTATCGCCGGCCGGGACTGCCGCTCGCGCAGGGTATCGCCGAGCGCCTTCGGCCAGGCGTGGATATCCTGATCCTCGGCAATCACGGCCTGGTCGTTGCAGCCGAGACCGTCGCCGCGGCCGACATGCTGCTGCGGCGCGTGACACGACTGTTGGCGCGGCCGCCGCGCCAGGTGGCCGAACCGGACATCGCGGCATTGACGGCGCGCGCCGGCGACAGCGACTACAGATTGCCGGCGGACGTTGAGGCGCATGCGGTGGCGATCGACCCCGAAAGCTGCCGCATGGCTTCGGGTGGCAGCCTCTACCCCGACCACGTCATCTTTCTCGGCGAAGGCTCGGTCGTGGCGAGACCGGACGAGGGTGTGAAGCGCGTCATCGAGCGCTGCGGCGCCGCACCCGTGGCGATCCTGTTTCCTGGACTCGGCGTGCTGATGCGCGGCGACGCCGGCGCCGGTGCCGACGCCATGCAGCGCTGCCTTTCCGACGTGACGGCGCGGATCGATGTCGCGGCGAAGCTGAATTATCTGACAGCGGCGGAGAATGACGAACTGATCAACTGGGACGCCGAAAAATATCGCCAGAAGCTCAATGCCGGAGGCAGCTGACATGCCGCGTTCGTCTGGTCCGCTTGCCATCGGCATCGACATCGGCACATCCGGCGCGCGCGCCGTCGCCATGCGTCCGGATTTTTCCGTTGCCGCGCATTCCGCTATTGCCCTCGAGCGATTTGGGCCGAACGGCCGTGACCCCGCAATATGGTGGGAGGCGGTCGGCGCGACGTTGGCGGAACTGCTCAAATGTATCGATCGCGCGGCAGTGCGCTCGATCGCCGTCGACGGTACGTCGGGCACGCTGCTGCCGGTCGACGGCGCCGGGCGGCCGCTGGCCGAACCGCTGATGTACAACGACAAGGTCGCTGACGACACTCTCCTGACAGCAATAGCCGGCGCGGCACCGGCAACGAGCGCTGCACTCGGGGCGACCTCCGGTCTCGCCAAGGCGCTGTCTTTCCAGCACCTGCCCGGCGTCGCCACTGTGCTGCACCAGGCAGACTGGATCGCCGGACAGTTTTCCGGCCGCTTCGATGTCAGCGACGAGAACAACGCCCTGAAGACCGGCTACGACGTCGAGGCCCGGCGCTGGCCGGACTGGATCGCGGCGACCGGCATGCGCATGGAATTCCTGCCCCGCGTCGTGCGGCCGGGCGGTGTCACGGGCACGCTCACCGCCAGCGCCGCGAAAATGTTCGGCCTGCCGCGTGACGTGGCCGTGGTCGCCGGCACCACCGATGGCTGTGCGTCGTTCCTGGCGACCGGCGCGAGTGCCGCGGGCGACGGCGTCACCGCGCTCGGCTCGTCGCTGACCATCAAGATCCTCTGCGACCGGCCGATCTCGGCGCCGCAATTCGGCATCTACAGCCATCGGCTGGGAGACATCTATCTGGCGGGCGGCGCCTCGAACTCCGGCGGCAAGGTGCTGGCCCAGCATTTCCCCGTCGCCCGCATTGTCGAACTCAGCAAAAAAATCGACCCGGCGACGAAGACCGGCCTCGATTATTACCCGCTGCCAGCGCCAGGCGAACGCTTCCCCATAGCCGATCCGGCGCTGTCGCCGTGCCTCGAGCCGCGGCCCGCCGACGATGCCGACTATCTGAAAGCGATGTTCGAGGGTATTGCGGCGATCGAAGCGCTCGGCTATCGCCGGCTTGCCGAACTCGGCGCCCCCCGGCTGACATCGGTCAGGAGCGTCGGCGGCGGTGCGGCCAATCCGGCCTGGACAGCGATCCGGCAGCGCAAGCTTGGCGTCGCTCTCGTGCCGGCTCTTTCGGAGGAGGCCGCTGCCGGCACGGCGCGGCTGGCGCTGATGGGCGCAAGCGCAGCGGGGCTTTTATGACGGCCAAGGCAATTCAACACCTCGACGGCATCGCCGCGCTGACCGACCGCTATCAGGTGTTCCTGCTCGACCAATTTGGTGTGCTGCACGACGGCACCAGCGCCTATCCAGGTGCTGTCGAAGCGTTGTCGGCACTCAAGCGCGCCGGCAAGACCATCGTACTGATCTCGAATTCCGGCAAGCGGGCGCAACCCAATGAGCACCGCCTGCTGAAGCTCGGCTTCGAACCGGGAAGCTGGGACCACTTTGTCTCCTCCGGCGAGGTGGCGTGGCGCTCCTTCCACCAAATGGCAGCCTCCGGAGCCCTGCGCCCGCAGACAAAATGCCTGCTGATCCGCCGCGACAATGACCGTTCGGCTGTCGACGGCCTGCCCTTCGTCCTGGCCAAGGACGGCGACGATGCCGAACTGGTGCTGATTTCCGCCAGCGAGGGCGATCGCTACGACCTCGACCATTATCGCCGGCTTCTTGGTCCGGCGGCGGCGCGGCGGGTGCCATGCTTCTGCACCAATCCCGACAAGATCATGCTGACTGCCGTCGGCCCTCGCTTCGGCGCCGGCCGGCTCGCCGATCTCTATGAGAGCCTCGGCGGCAGCGTGGTGCGCATTGGCAAGCCCAATCCGCAGATATTCGAGGCAGCGCTGGCACTGGCGGGCCACCCGGAGCGCGACAGCGTGGTCTGCGTCGGCGACAGCGTCGAGCACGACATCGCCGGCGGCAACGGCGTCGGTGTCGCGACGACGCTGGTCCTGTCGGGCATATTGGCGGGGGCGCCTGACCTGGAGGACGTTTTCGCCACGCTGAACGCCCGTCCCGACTACATCGCGGATAGCTTCAGGTTTCGCTGAGGCGAGACAAAGCTAATCCAGGTTGAAACGCCCGATCACCGGCACATGGTCCGAGGGCCGTTCCCAGCCGCGCGCCGGCCGCAGGATTTCATAGCCGGCAAAATGCGGCACCAGGTTTGGCGACGACCAGACATGGTCGAGGCGGCGGCCGCGATTTGAGGCCTGCCAATCCTGGGCGCGATAGCTCCACCAGGTGTAGAGTTTCTCCTCGTAAGGCACATTGAGCCGCATCAGGTCGATCCAGTCGCCGGCGAGCCGCATTGCCTCGAAGTTTTCCGTCTCGACCGGCGTATGGCTGACGACATTGAGGAGCTGCTTGTGCGACCAGACATCGTGCTCGAGCGGCGCGATGTTGAGGTCGCCGACCAGGATCGAGCCGGAGTGCTCGTCATGCTCGGCCCGCACGGCGTTCATCTCGGCAACGAAATCGAGCTTGTGCTTGAACTTGCGGTTGACGGCCGGGTCGGGCTCGTCGCCGCCGGCCGGAACGTAGAAATTGTGCAGCAGGATCGTTTTGCCGCCGGCGTTGACGGTGACCGACAGATGCCGGCTGTCGTCGATCTCGCAGAAGCGGCGCTTTTCGACCACCTCGATCGGCCGCCGCGCTATGGTGGCAACGCCGTGATAGCCCTTCTGGCCATGGAAGGCGATGTGCTCGTAGCCGAGCTTGCGGAACGCCTTCTCCGGAAACAATTCGTCCGGAACCTTGGTTTCCTGCAGGCAGAGCACGTCCGGCGCCTGCTCGACCAGCAGGCGCTCGACGATCGGCATGCGCAGCCGGACGGAGTTGATGTTCCAGGTAGCGACGGAAAACGGCATGTGGGTTCCGGATAACGCGAGATCCGCCGGATGTCCTCCGACGGAAGTCAATCGCGGAAACTACTGCCAGCCGCGCATCGCAAAAACAAGCCGCCGGCACCAGCGCGGAAGGCCTCCAACGGTAGAAGTTACCGCGTCTTGGTGTTCAGCTCGCGGTTCGCCGTATAGTCGATGGCGAAGGTGTCGGGGGCGAAGCTGACGCCCTCCTTGGTGTTGAAGATCATCACCGTCGTGTCCTTGCCTTGCGCATCGGTGATGGTCCACTGCCGCAATTCATAAGATTTCGGATCGAACATCATGGTGATCTTCGAATTGCCGAACACCGATTTGTCGGCAAGCTGGATGGTGGTGAGATCGTCCTCTTCCTTGACGCTTCTGACGCGCCCGCCGGACAGATCGATCTTGTCGTCGAGCAGCAGCTTCAGCGGCGTCTTCGACAGCGGATAGAGGTCGGAGGTCCGCAGCTTCTTGTTGAGGATGACCACCGACTTGCCGTCGGAAATCACCCTGAAATTCGAGGCGCCGTCGTAATTGAAGCGGATCTTGCCCGGCCGTTCCAGAAAGAACTTGCCGCCGGTCTGCTCGCCCTTGGGTCCGAACTGCACGAACTCGCCGCTCATCGATTTGACCGAGGAGAAATGATCGGCGATCTTCTGCGCCGTCGCCGGAACCGCTGCTTGCGCCGACGCCAGCAACTGGACGCCGGGCACGAGGTTGGCGGCCGCCGCACCGGCCAGGACCAGGCCGAGGCCGAGGACCTGCCGGCGGGTTGGGGCGAAATCCCTGCTTGGGGCGAGAGTTGCGTTTTTCATGCCGGTCACCATCATCTGATTGCTTGCTCGTTATATTGGTCTGGCCCCCCAGTTGGGCTTAAGTTTGGCGGCCGCACGGCGCCCGTCGTTGCAACGCGCCAAAAGGTTCAAAGTTGCCGGCGCGGACGCGCTCTAGAACTTGTCGTCCTCCGTCGGCACCAGGATTTCGCGTTTTCCGGCATGGTTGGCCGGGCCGACAATGCCTTCCTTCTCCATCTTCTCGATGATCGAGGCGGCGCGATTGTAGCCGATGCCGAGCCGGCGCTGGATGTAGCTGGTCGAGGCCTTGCCGTCGCGCAGCACCACCGCGACCGCCTGGTCGTAGGGATCGTCGGAATCCTCGAAATTACCGCCGTCGCCGCCGCCACTGCCTTTGCCCGTCGGCTCATCGTCATCCTTGTCGTCGTCCTCGGTGATGGCGTCGAGATATTCCGGCACGCCCTGCAATTTCAGATGCGCGACAATCTTCTCCACCTCGTCGTCGGAGACGAAGGGACCGTGCACGCGCTGGATGCGGCCGCCGCCGGCCATGTAGAGCATGTCGCCCATGCCGAGCAGCTGTTCGGCGCCCTGCTCGCCCAGGATGGTGCGGCTGTCGATCTTCGATGTCACCTGGAAGGAGATGCGGGTCGGGAAATTCGCCTTGATGGTGCCGGTGATGACGTCGACCGACGGCCGCTGCGTCGCCATGATGACATGGATGCCGGCGGCGCGCGCCATCTGCGCCAGGCGCTGCACCGCGCCTTCGATGTCCTTGCCGGCGACCATCATCAAATCGGCCATCTCGTCGATGATGACGACGATGTAGGGCATCGGCTCGAGGTCGAGGTTCTCCGTCTCGTAGATCGCCTCGCCGGTTTGGCGGTCGAAGCCGGTCTGCACGGTGCGCGAGATCCTTTCGCCCTTTTTCTCGGCCTGCTGCACGCGCGCGTTGAAGCCGTCGATGTTGCGGACGCCGACCTTGGACATCTTGCGGTAGCGGTCCTCCATCTCCCGCACGGTCCATTTCAGCGCCACCACCGCCTTCTTCGGATCGGTGACGACCGGCGTCAGAAGATGCGGAATGCCGTCATAGACCGAGAGCTCCAGCATCTTTGGATCGATCATGATCAGCCGGCAGTCCTCCGGCGTCAGCCGGTAGAGCAGCGACAGGATCATGGTGTTGATGGCGACGGACTTGCCCGAGCCGGTGGTGCCGGCGACCAACACGTGCGGCATCTTGGCGATGTCGACGATCACCGCCTCGCCATTGATGGTCTTGCCCAGCGCCAGCGCCAGCTTGGCCTTGGTGGTTTCGAAATCGCGGCTGGCCATGATCTCGCGCAAATAGACCGTCTCGCGCCTGGCGTTCGGCAATTCGATGCCGATCGCGTTGCGGCCGGGCACCACGGCGACACGGCAGGCGATGGCGCTCATCGAGCGGGCGATGTCGTCGGACAGGCCGATGACCCGCGACGATTTGATGCCGGGCGCCGGTTCCAGCTCGTAGAGCGTGACGACCGGACCCGGACGCACATGGATGATTTCGCCCTTGACGCCGAAATCCTCCAGCACGCCCTCAAGCAGGCGGGCGTTCTGCTCCAGCGCGTCCTTGGACAGGCTGGCGTCGCGCACCACGTTCTTTGGTTCCGACAGGAAGTGCAGCGACGGCATCTCGAATTTTTCCGAGCCGATCAGCGAAGTCTGCGCCTCGCGCTGGACGCGGGCGCCGGGGGCCGGCCGCGGCGCCGGCGCCTCGACGCGCGTCGCGGCGTCGGAACGGAAGTTCTGCACCTTGGCGGTTGGCGCAGCGCGGCGCTGGCCGGCCGGCTCGGGCGCGAAATCCATGTCGTCGTCATTGTCGTCGTTATCGAAGACGTCGGCATCGTCAGGGTCGATCGAGGCACTGCGGTCGTTGACCATGGCGGCGAAGAATTCCGGCTCGACGCGGGCGCGCCCGCCCGGGCTCATCCGCGCCTCGGCGAACTCGGCCGATTCGACCCGTTCGGCCGCCCGCCGCCAGGCGCTGGGGCGCGGTTCCATCTCCGGCTCGAAATCGTCGCGCTCGCGCCGGCGCGCGGCGCGGCGGCGCAGATAGGCCCGCAGCGACAGCCACCAGTGGGTGATGGCGCCAAGCGCCAATATACCTTCGTCGCCCTCGTCCTCTTCATTGTCGAAAAGCAGGTCGTCCTGCGGATCGGGCACTGCGGGCTGTTCGAGGACGGCAAAGCCGTTCTTGCGCGAAATCAGCGCCGAGCCATACAAGAATACCCACAGCGCCGGCGCTGCCAGGAGCACGGCGAGCACGCTGGCGACGAGGCCGGTCGGATAGCCGCCGATGACCAGGCCCGGGACATTGAGCACCATGTCGCCGAAGACGCCGCCGAGGCCGGTCGGCAGCGGCCAGGTCTTGGGCGGCACCACGCAGCCGGCAATTGCCGCGCCAAGCAGCGAAAACCCGAACCAGGCCAGTGCCCGTTTCGGCAGCCGGTCGACGCCGCGCGCGGTAAACAGCAGAAATCCCCAGATCACCGCCGGCACCAGCGCCGCAACGGCGGCAAGTCCGAAGAACTGCATGGCAATGTCGGAAAAGACGGCGCCGGCATAACCCATTGCATTGGTGACGATATTGTCGGTGGCGTGCGAAAAGCTCGGATCGGCGACGTTCCAGGTGGCTAGGGCGGCGACGCCGAAACCAACCAGAGCAAACAGCCCGGCACCGACCAGCCGCCCGACCTGGCGCCTCGCGAACGACCGGATGCCGTGCTCCGTATCGGCCAGCGCAAGCGGTGCTGAAGCCCCTGAACGCATGCTTTTCCTCGTCTGTCGTTGCCCGGCCGGGCGCGGACGCGCAACACGGCAGATTCGGCTGTCAGACTAGCGGCGGGAGGTTAAGGGCGCATTAACCATGGGCATTCTGCGTCACCGGAACGGGCGACCGCCACCACAGTTCGGAGCGTTGCGGCCGCTGTTTCACGCCGCCGGCGGATCGAGCCACCTTGATCAAGCGATTGTATGATCGAGCCATAACGGCCGCCTGCACACAAAAAAGAGGCCCGGAAGGTTTCCGGGCCTCAAGGCGTGAGCCCTTTCGGGAGCATCACGACGGGATCTTCCCGGCACCGGCAAAACGCCGGTGCCAGCCAATAAACCTCACGGCACCACTTCGCCGTGCTGGCTGATGTCGAGGCCTTCGACCTCTTCCTGGGTGGAAGGACGCAGGCCGACCAGCGCCTTGACGATATAGAGGATCACGAAGCTCGCGATCGCCGTCCACAGGATGGTGAAGACGATACCGTAGAGCTGCTTGCCGACAGAGGCACCCGAGCCAAGGCTGTTGATCGCCGGATCGGCGAGCACGCCGGTCAGCAATGCACCGATGATGCCGCCGATGCCGTGCACGCCGAATGCATCGAGCGAGTCGTCATAGCCGAACGCGTGCTTGAGCTTGACGGCCGAGACGTAGCAGAGCACGCCGGCGACGATGCCGACGATGAAGGCGCCGGTCGGATTGACGAAACCGGAAGCCGGCGTCACCGCGACCAGGCCGGCGACGGCGCCCGAGATGATGCCAAGCACGCTCGGCTTCTTGGCGACGATCCATTCGGCGAACATCCAGGCGAGCGCCGCAGCGGCAGCGGCAACCTGGGTGTTCAGCATCGCGGCACCGGCAAGGCCGTCGGCGGCCAGTTCCGAGCCGGCGTTGAAGCCGAACCAGCCGACCCACAGCAGCGAAGCGCCGATGACGGAGTAGACGAGGTTGTGCGGCGCCATGTTGGTGGTGCCGTAGCCTTCACGTTTGCCGAGAACCAGCGCGCAGACCAGGCCGGCAACACCGGCATTGATGTGAACGACCGTGCCGCCGGCGAAATCGAGAACGCCGGCTGTGCCGAGGAAGCCGCCGCCCCACACCCAGTGCGCGATCGGGGCGTAGACCACCAGCAGCCACGCGCCCATGAAGATGAGCAGCGCCGAGAACTTCATGCGTTCGGCGAAGGCGCCGGCAATCAGCGCCGGCGTGATGATGGCGAAGGTCATCTGGAACATCGAGAAGACGAACTCAGGAATGTTCGCCACGCCCGGCAGCCACAGCGAGGAGGTGGTGATGCCGTTGTGGAAGAACTTCGAGAAGCCGCCGAGATAGGCATTCATGCCGCCGCCATCCGAGAAGGCCAGCGAGTAGCCGAACATGAACCACAGCACCGTCACCAGGCAGGTGATGGCAAAGCTCTGCATGATGGTGGCGAGCACGTTCTTTTTGCGCACCATGCCGCCATAAAACAGCGCCAGGCCCGGTACGGTCATCATCAGCACCAGCGCCGTCGAGGTCAGCATCCAGGCTGTGTTGCCGGTGTCGAGCGCGGGCGCAGGGGCAGCCGGTGCCGCTTCCTGCGCGAACGCAGCAACCGTGCCCAGTGCAGCGAGAGCGAGCGAACCTAAAACGGCCGTGCGTCCCGTTATCTTCAAGGTGGAAGGAATATTCATTGAACTCTCCATTGGAATGCGTATCCGCAGCTCAAAGCGCGTCGGTGTCTGTTTCGCCGGTGCGAATGCGCACCGCCTGGTCGATGCCGAAAACGAAGATCTTGCCGTCACCGATCTGGCCGGTCTTGGCCGCCGCGGTGATGGCTTCGACGGCCTTGTCGACCATGTCGACAGCGACCGCGACTTCGATCTTGATCTTCGGCAGGAAGCTGACCGCGTATTCCGCCCCGCGATAGATTTCCGTGTGACCCTTCTGACGTCCGTAGCCTTTTACTTCGGTGACGGTCAGGCCCTGGATGCCGACTGCGGTGAGCGCCTCGCGCACCTCGTCGAGCTTGAACGGCTTTATGATTGCCATCACGATCTTCATAAGGTTTCACCCTTTGCTGTTGCGGGTCCCCGCGTTTGCACGACTTCGCCGATCCCCATGAGAGCCGGAGAGTGCCCGCTAGGATTCAAGCTCCGTGCCAATTGCCGAAGCAGGGTGTTAAGCTGTTGTTAAACAACGAAATCGAGAAGGTCTGGCAGCTGCCTGTTCACAGGCGCGGCAGTGCATATGCTTAAAAAATAGGCAAATTTCGAAAAATGCCTACTCCGCAGGCGGCCGCTTCAGCCGGATGAGTCCTTCTTGGGCAACCGAGGCGATCAAGGTGCCGTCGCGGGCAAACAGCGAGCCGCGGGTAAAGCCACGCGATCCTTGCGTCGACGGGCTGTCTTGCGTGTATAGCATCCAGTCGTCGAGCGGATGGCTGCGGTGGAACCACATGGCGTGGTCGAGGCTGGCTGCCTGGATATCACGATCGAAAATAGCGCGGCCATGAGCAAAGGTCGAGGTGTCGAGCAGCGTCATATCCGAGAGGTAAGCGAGCACGGCCGCCTGCGTGGCGCGGTCGGCCGGCACCGGGCCGGTGGTGCGGATCCAGATGTTCTGCTTCGGCTCGAGCTTTTCCCGGCTGGTATAATGCTTCAGCATCACCGGCTTCATCTCGATCGGCCGGTCGCGCTCCCAATAGCGCTTGATGCCGTCGGGCACCGCTTCGCCGAACTTGCCCAGCAATTCGCGCTGCGACAGCAACGTGTCGGGCGCCGGCACGTCCTGCGGCATCGGCACCTGATGTTCCAGGCCGACCTCATCCTGCTGGAACGAGGCTTCCAGCGAAAAGATCGCCTGGCCGTGCTGGATCGCCACGACGCGGCGCGTGGTGAAGGAGCCGCCGTCACGGATGCGGTCGACCTCGTAGATGATAGGCACCTTGGTGTCGCCCGGCCGCATGAAATAGCCATGCAGCGAATGCACGTGGCGCTCGGGCTCGACCGTTCGCTGCGCGGCGACCAGCGCCTGGGCGATGGTCTGGCCGCCGAAGATGCGCTGCCAATCGAGCTTGGGGCTGCGACCACGATACAGGTTGTGTTCCAGCTGCTCGAGGTCGAGAATGCCGAGAAGCTCGTCCATGGCTGCCGTCATCTTGACCTCGCCGCAAAATTACCATGGCGGTTTCCGACAGGAACAGCGGGCAGTCAAGGGCGGAATGCCCGGCAACAGTCAGGCTGCGAAAGGAATTGCCATGGTCGACAGCAAGAATTCGCTCGACGTTCTGGTCGCCGGCGCCGGTTATGTCGGCCTAGCCGCCGCCGTGTCGCTGAAGCAGGCGCGGCCGAGCCTCGCCGTCGCCGTCGTCGATGCGGCACCCGCCAGGGTCTGGCAGAAGGACGGCCGCGCCTCGGCGATTGCCGCCGCCGCGTGCCGCATGCTCGACCAGCTCGGCGTCTGGAACGAGATCGCGCCGGGGGCGCAGGCGATCACCGAAATGATCGTCACCGATTCGCGCACATCCGATCCGGTCCGCCCGGTGTTCCTCACCTTCGACGGCGAGGTCGCGCCCGGCGAACCCTTTGCGCATATGGTCGCCAACAAGGATTTGAACGGCGCCTTGCGCCGGCGCGCCGAACAACTCGGCATCGGCATCATCGAAGGCGTCGCCGTCAGCGCCTTCGACATCAACGGCGCCGGCATCACCGTGCATCTTGCCGACGGCGCGACGCTGAAGGCGCGGCTGCTGGTTGCCGCCGACGGCGTCAATTCGAAGCTGCGCGACATGGCCGGCATCAAGACGGTGAAATGGGAGTATGGCCAGTCCGGCATCGTCTGCACGGTGGCGCACGAGCGGCCGCACAACGGCCGCGCCGAAGAGCATTTCCTCCCCGCAGGCCCGTTTGCCACGCTGCCGCTCAAGCCGGGCAAGGACGGCACCAACCGCTCGTCGATCGTCTGGGTCGAACGGTCGCAGGATGCCGAGAAACTGGTCAGTGGCGACACGCTGGTCCTGGAATATGAGCTCGAGCAGCGCTTTGGCCTGAAACTCGGCGAAATCCATCTCGCCGACAAGCCGCGTGCCTGGCCGCTCGGGCTGATCATTGCGCGCGCCTTCGTCGCGCCGCGCATCGCCTTGGCCGGCGACGCCGCCCACGGCATCCACCCGATCGCCGGCCAGGGTCTCAATCTCGGCTTCAAGGACGTGGCGGCGCTGGCCGAAGTGGTGGTCGAGGCCGACCGGCTCGGCCAGGACATCGGCGCGCTCGACGTGCTCGAGCGCTACCAGCAATGGCGGCGTTTCGACACGGTGCAGATGGGCATCACCACCGATGTGCTGAACCGGATGTTTTCCAACGATTTCGGCCCGCTGCGCACTTTGCGCGACATCGGCCTCGGCCTCGTCGAGCGCATGCCCCGGCTGAAGGGGTTTTTCATCCGCCAGGCGTCGGGTCTGTCCGGCGACACGCCGAAACTGTTGAAGGGCGAGGCGATCTAAACAGGCCCTGAAGCTTCCCCAACTTCGTCATCCCTGGGCGTAGCGACGCGAAGCGGAGAGAAGAACCCAGGATGACGAAGCGATCAGGCGTCTCGGCTTGATCGCCATGCGGTCTGCCAAATTTCCGTGTCAGGGAACTTAGTTGACCTCGAAGCCCAGCTTCTGGCGCAGCCGCAGCATGCGCTGGTCGGGAATTTGCAGGTTTTGACCGCCGGCTTCCGCCGCACGGCTGACCATCCGCAGCAGATCGCTCCTTTCGGCCGCGTCGAGCCGTTCGCGCAGGAACGGTGCCAGCTTGTCGATGACCACCGTGGCGTCGTCGATTTGCGATGCCGCCCATTTGGCGTAGATCACCGCTTCATTGGTCTGTTTTTTGTCGGCAATCTCCGAGATCACCGATCGAATGGCAGCTTCGCGTTGCGGCAGCACAGGACCATGTTCGGAAACGATGGCGGTGATCAGCGTCGCGGCGGCGACGACCGGATCGTCGATCGCCGTCAGCGGCGAGAGCGCCGCCTGCTTGCGTAGTTTCTTGCGGCGGACGTTGCCCTGGACGCGGCCAACCACGTCGGCAACCTCACGCGCCGCGTCGTTCATGGTCTTCAGCCGGTACCACCAGAACGCCGCCGCCCCCAGCAGGCCGATTGCAGCAATCAATATATGCATGCCCAAGATCCCCCAATCTCGGGCGACGATAGGAGAAGTATTGCTTCGCTTCAACACGCAAAAGTTGCGCCGATTGAAGAAAACGACAGCCTGCGCCAGTCGTTGGTCGCCACCGCTCCGCGGAGGAACTTATCGAGACATCTCTATGACCCGGGCACCTTGTAGATCGCCCGCACCTCGATCGTGCCGATTTCGGCGAGCGGAATCTCGCCCGCGATCCCCAGCGCCTCGTCGAGGCTCTCGGCCTCGATCATGACGAAACCGAGCAACTGCTCCTTGGTTTCGGCGAAGGGGCCGTCGGTGACCAGCCGCTTGCCCTTGCGCCTGCGAACGGTTTTCGACGTTTTCACCGATTGCAGCGCCTGCGCGATGATCAGCATCCCGCGTTGGTCCAATGACCGGTCATGGGCCATCGAATCGGCGTCGAGCTTGGCCAGCCTCTCGGGGGTCATTGCGTAGAGATCTTTTTCTGCACCATAGACCAGGCAAACATACTTCATTTCTATCTCCATTCCTGGCTTGAAGCCGAAGACGAGGCTACGGAAATCTCCGCGGAGCCCTTGCCTGCCGCAGAATCGAGACCGGCCGCAGCATAGTCGAGAAGAGATACCGCAATCCCAATGATGGCAATCGCCGCAAGCAGCCGGCCAAAGCCGGAAGGCTGCAGGCGCGACCAGTCGGCTTGCTGTTCACCGGCCCTGTGGCCGGTGCTTGTCCAGTGAGCAGAAAACAGATTGTTCATGTGGTCCTCCATCCGGCCACCAATTCCATGGCCGCCCGCAGGACGGCCGGGACAGATGGAAGTCGACATTTTTGCACGCATATTTTTTTCGCGATTTTTTTCCCGAGCGATTTTTTGCCTGACCACGATGTGTCACGCTGCGGCCGATACGAAAGCGCGGGTGGCCTTCGCTCCCGCGCGCGCTATAGTCGACTGGATGCCGATCACGGGCTCAGCCACGACAATCAAGGAGGAATTGATGGACCGCACCGCCAACGCCGTTTGGAAAGGCAGTTTCAAGGAAGGCAAGGGCACGCTCGAAACCCAGAGCGGGGTGCTGAAGGGCACACCCTATTCGGCCAAGACGCGTTTCGAGGATGAAAGCGGCAAATCCGGCACAAACCCGGAAGAGCTGATCGCCGCCGCTCATGCCGGCTGCTACGCCATGCAGCTTTCGCATTTTCTCGCCGAGAACGGCACTCCGGCTGCCGAGCTCGACGCCAAGGCCGTAGTAACGCTGGTCCCCGGCACCGGCATCACCGGCAGCGCGATCACGCTGGTCGGCAAGGTACCGGGCATCGATGCCGCCAAGTTCAAGGAATTGGCCGAGAAGGCCAAGGCCGAATGCCCGGTCTCGAAAGCGCTCGGCGCCATCAAAGTATCGCTCGACGCCAGGCTCGGGTGAGAGCTGGTCTGCGAAAAGCGGGCGATCCTTCGCGCCCCCTCTCGAATGATTATTGGCTTTTTTCGCCAACGAGCGCGTCGAGGCGGGCGCGCAATGCCGCGACCTCCTCCTCGAGGGCCCGCACGCGCATTTCCATATCCGACGCCGGCGAGGACGACTGCAGGGGTGCTGCGGCAGCCGACAGCTGCGGCGGCCCGCTGAGCAGATGGACGTAGCGATCCTCGCGCTGGCCTGGGCCGCGATCGATCTGCTGCACCAGCGGTGGCCGGCGGCCGATCAGCAGATCGAGATTGCCGCGAAGCTCGTCGATCGACGGCAGCCGCGCCATGCGCTCGCTTCGCGCCAGCAATTCATAGGCCGTCTGCGGGCCGCGCAGCAGCAACAGGCCGAGCAGCGCGATCTGCGCCGAGGTCATGGAAAAGCGCTGCGCCACCACATGCTCGTAGCGCTCGACGCGCGACGCGAACACTTGCCTGACGAGGCCCTTCTGCTCCAGCTGGCCAAGCGCCCGCCTGACCTCGGCAAGCTCGACCGACATTACCGGCTCGCGCGCCGTCTTCTGGTTGGCCGCCGCATGTGCCGCATTGAGCGTCAGCGGATAGACGTCCGGCGTCAGCTCCTTCTTCTCGATCAGGCAGCCGAGCACGCGGGCTTCGATGGGAGAGAGGATGGGAAGGTCGGAATCGGTCATAAGTTTGCTATCCTTTCGAACTCGGCGGGACAGCGCCCCCCTCTGTCCTGCCGGACATCTCCCCCTCTAGTGGGGAGATTGGCTGTCATCACCGCTTCGCCACTTTTCAAGGCTGCAGAAAGGGCGCTGTCCTCCAAGCTGCTAATCTCCCCCCTCAAGGGGCCTCAAGGGGGGAGATGTCCGGCAGGACAGAGGGGGGCGCGAAGGATCGCTGCGGACGAGACGATCTCGGCTGCAACCCGCCCGCCGCCTAAACCCGTCGCTCCACCATCATCTTCTTGATCTCGGCGATCGCCTTGGCCGGGTTGAGCCCCTTGGGGCAAGTCTGGGCGCAGTTCATGATGGTGTGGCAGCGATAGAGCCGGAACGGGTCTTCGAGATTGTCGAGCCGCTCGCCCGTCGCCTCGTCCCTGGAATCGATCAGCCAGCGATAGGCCTGCAGCAGCGTCGCCGGGCCGAGATAGCGCTCGCCGTTCCACCAGTAGCTCGGGCAGGAGGTCGAGCAGCAGGCGCACAATATGCACTCGTAGAGCCCGTCGAGCTTTTCGCGGTCCTCATGGCTCTGCAGCCATTCCTTGGCCGGCTCGGGCGACACCGTCTTCAGCCACGGCTCGATCGAGGCGTGCTGGGCGTAGAAATTGGTGAGGTCGGGCACCAGGTCCTTGACCACGGCCATGTGCGGTAGCGGATAGACCTTGATCGCGCCGGAAATGTCGTCGCAGCCCTTGGTGCAGGCCAGCGTGTTCGACCCGTCGATGTTCATGGCGCACGAGCCGCAAATGCCTTCGCGGCAGGAGCGGCGCAGCGTCAGCGTCGGATCGATCTTGTTCTTGATCCAGAGCAGCGCGTCGAGCACCATCGGCCCGCAATCGTCCATGTCGACGAAATACGTATCCATGCGCGGGTTCTCGTCATCGTCCGGCGACCAGCGGTAGATGCGATATTCGCGCAGGTTGGTCGCGCCCTCCGGCTTCGGCCAAGTTTTTCCGGCCATGATCTTCGAGTTTTTCGGAAGCGTGAGTTCGACCATTACCTCAGGTCCTTTCGGATGACGAGCTTCAGCCCGGACCAGATCTCGTTCACGGCGGCGACCTTGACGTCGACAAGGTCGAGCTTCAGCGCCTCTGTGCGGATAACGTCCTCGGTGACGTCGGTCGGCACTTTCGATGCCTTCTTCGGCCATGACACCCAGACCATGCCGTCCCGCTTGATTGCCGCTTCGACGTCGCCAAGACGGTCCTCGATCTCGACACGCTGCCGGGTGAAAGCATGTACGGCATCGTATTTCTCATGAACGCCCGAAATCGCCGACCAGTTGGCCAGCCGATCGAGCTCGGCAAAATCCACGGCTTCGGCCAAATCCTCGAGTTCGGCCGGCAAGGCGACGAAAGCGGCAATCATCCCGTCCTTCAGGCCGAGCTTGGCCGGAAGGGGCGTGCCGGAATATCCCGCAACCGCCAGCAGCCTCATCTCAATACACCCTGGCCTTCGGCGCGATCTTGGCCGGGTTGATGCCGCCGTCTGCTTCCTTGAGCAGCGTTTCGGTGTGCACCGGCCGGTAGGTGAGCGCCACCTCGCCGGCCTCGTTGAGCCGGGCCAGCGTATGCTTGCGCCAGTTGGCGTCGTCGCGGGCCGAAAAGTCCTCCCGCGCGTGCGCGCCGCGGCTTTCCTTGCGCGCCTCGGCGCCGTAGACGGTGGTGATGGCGTTGGCCATCAGGTTTTCCAGCTCCAGCGTCTCGACCAGGTCGGAGTTCCAGATCATCGAGCGGTCGAACACCTTGACGTCGCCGAGTTCACCCCAGATCTGCGAAATGCGCCTGCAGCCGCTTTCCAGCGATTCCTGGGTGCGGAACACCGCCGCGTCCTCCTGCATCGCCTTCTGCATCTTTTCGCGCAAAACCGCTGTCGGCGTCGAGCCGTTGGCGTGACGCAGCCGGTCGAAGCGGTCCATTATCTTTTCGACGGCGGTCTCGTTGGGCGAAGGGATCGCCGATGTGCGGTCGATCACCTGGCCGGCCCGGATTGCCGCCGCGCGGCCGAACACCACCAGGTCGATCAGCGAGTTCGAACCAAGCCGGTTGGCGCCGTGCACCGAGGCGCAGCCGGCTTCGCCGACCGCCATCAGCCCGGGCGACACCTGGTCCGGATTCGACGCCGTCGGGTTCAGCACCTCGCCCCAGTAATTGGTCGGCACGCCGCCCATATTGTAGTGGACCGTCGGCAGCACCGGGATCGGCTCCTTGGTCAGGTCCACGCCGGCAAAGATCTTTGCCGATTCCGAAATACCCGGAAGCCTCTCGTGCAGAACGGCCGGGTCGAGATGGTCGAGATGCAGGAAAATGTGATCCTTCTTCGGGCCGACGCCGCGGCCCTCGCGGATTTCCAGCGTCATGCAGCGCGAGACCACGTCGCGCGAAGCCAGATCCTTGGCCGACGGCGCGTAGCGTTCCATGAAGCGCTCGCCCTCGGAATTGACGAGATAGCCGCCCTCGCCGCGCGCGCCCTCGGTGATCAGGCAGCCGGCGCCGTAGATGCCGGTCGGGTGGAACTGCACGAACTCCATGTCCTGCAGCGCCAGGCCTGCGCGTGCGGCCATGCCGCCGCCATCGCCGGTGCAGGTATGCGCCGAGGTGGCCGAGAAATAGGCGCGGCCATAGCCGCCGGTCGCCAGCACCACCATCTTGGCCGAAAAACGGTGGATGGTGCCGTCGTCGAGGTTCCAGGCGACGACGCCGGTGCAGGTGCCGTCCGGCTCCATGATCAGGTCGAGCGCGAAATACTCGATGAAGAACTGCGCATTGTGCTTCAGCGACTGGCCGTAGAGCGTGTGCAGCATGGCGTGGCCGGTGCGGTCGGCGGCCGCACAGGTGCGCTGCACCGGCGGCCCCTCGCCGAAATTCATCATCATGCCGCCGAACGGCCGCTGGTAGATTTTCCCGTCCTCGGTGCGGCTGAAGGGAACGCCGTAGTGCTCGAGCTCGTAGACCGCCGCCGGCGCTTCGCGCACCATGTATTCTTGAGCGTCGGTGTCGCCCAGCCAATCTGAGCCTTTGACGGTGTCGAAGAGATGCCACTGCCAGTTGTCGGGACCCATATTGGCGAGCGAGGCGGCGATGCCGCCCTGCGCCGCAACCGTATGCGAGCGCGTCGGGAACACTTTGGTGATGCAGGCGGTGCGCAGGCCCTGCTCGGCCATGCCGAGCGCGGCGCGCAGGCCGGCGCCGCCAGCGCCGACGACCACGACGTCGAATTTGTGATCGACATAGCTATAGGCGGAAGCCGTGTTGGCGTTCTTCGCGTCCTTGGCCAAAAAATCAGCCTCCAAATGCCAGTTTAAGCAGGGCGAAGACCGAAGCGACGCCGACGACTACGGGAAAGAATGTGTTGAGGGCGAGCAGCGCCAGCCTGGTGCCTTCGCCATGCACATAGTCTTCGATGATCGCCTGCATGCCGAGCCGCATGTGGTAGAGCACCGACAACAGCACCAGCGCCAGCACCAGTGCAACGAACGGATTGGCAAGTGCGGCGCGCACCTCGAGATAGCTGGCGCCGTTGAGTGCGATCAGGAAGCCGACGAAGAACAGGACCAGCGGGATGTTGGAGATCGCCGTCAGCCGCTGGCGCCAGAAATGGCCGGTGCCCTCGCGGGCGGAACCGAGGCCACGGACCTTGGCCAGCGGCGTGCGCATGTCGGGGTTCTTGCCGTTCATGTCAGGCTCCCCGCGCCATGTAGCCGGCGATCCAGATCAGCAGCGTCAGCGCGACCGAGCCGGCAAGCGTCGCCCAGGCGATCCTCGATGCCGTATGCTTTTCCAGCCCTGCCCCAGTGTCCCAGATAAGATGGCGCACACCGCCCAGCATGTGGTGCATCAGCGCCCAGCTGTAGCCGAACAGCACCAGCCGTCCCAGCCACGAGCCGAAGGCCCAGTTGACGGCGTTGAAGGTCGCCTCCGAGCTCGCCGCCGCCATCAGCCACAGCGCGACCAGCAGCGTGCCGAAATAGAGCGCCCCGCCGGTGATGCGGTGGACGATCGACATCGTCATGGTGATCGGCGGCCGATAGACGGTCAGATGCGGCGAAAGCGGCCGTTCACGCCTGGCAAATTCGCGGGTGGCTGGTGATTTGCTCATGGCTCCCCCAGTTCGGCGTCTCTGGAGCCTCAGGTGGGAATGCGGCATTACCGCTTCCGGTTGCGACTTCGGACAGCCGGTTTCTAATGCTCTTTTTGCACCGCGTCAAAGCCGGAAAACCGTTTCGAAAACGTAATTTAGTCTGATGAAAGCGAGGCTTTCAGCTTCAATCGATTAGGGCTGTCGCCTTGCGCCGGCACAATGTCGCCGCACTGCAAAATATGGCTGGCGCAAGGGGCGGATCAGCGCTTGCAGGCCAGCGGTGGTGCACCGCCCTTCATCACCAGCGCCTCACGCCCATCGATCACGATTGCGTCATGCGCCTCGCCGTAACGGCTGGTCTGATTGGCCGGTGACGCCGGCAGCTCGGCGCTGGCGCCGTTCTGGCCGACGACGCGCACCGACGTGCCGAGATTCTCGATGGTCATCACGCTACCGTCGGCGCAGTTGTAAGTAGCTGTGCGCGGCTGCGGTGCCGTCGGTTCACTAGCGGCGGGAGCAAGCGACACGGAAGCGGCGGCCGTGTTGCCGAGCTTGGGCGCGCTGGTCTGCGGCGCGCAGGCGGCTGCAGCCAGCAGCGGCGGAATGGCCAGCGCCATCCGAAACGTGCGGCGTAATCTCATGCTGCTTTCCCCGCGCATCGAGCCCGCCGCGATGCTCCGGCAAGCCACCGGATTTCATGCTTTTTGAGTCGCGCCCGATGCTGGGGATGGTGGGAACAAGGCATGGCCGAATGATGGCCGGTGGGCGATCGGGTATTAACCATATTTTCCGAGACCTCGCCCGTGCTGCGGTTGCCCTCTTAACAAAGGTTAATAAAAGGTTAACTTCTGATTCGAGGAGGCTTGCCTCTCAGCAACTGGAGCAGCACGCCATGCATTCGAATTCAGCAGGATCGCGCCTTCCCTGGTTCCTATTGGCGGCGCTCGCCGTCGGCGTCGTCGCACCGGCATTCGCCGGGACGCGCCATCATGACCGCGTCTATGCCGATTCCTTCGGCAATCTCGTCATCGACAGCGCCGCCGGCTACAAGCGTATCCTCGTTGGCGAGGGCAAGCTGGCCAAGGAATTGTCCGACTACACCAGCGCCGGCCAGCCCGACGTGATCTACGAAAACGAATCGGACGATGTCCGCGGCGGCGACTGCTATAGGCCGCCGGTTTTCGTCAAGGGCCGCAGCTATATGTACGGCCTCTCCGACGGCGAAATGCCGGAGCTCAGCCCCTGCCGCTGACGGCCACGCCGCCCTTGGTTGACGGCGCCGGCAGGGCAACAGCCGGCCCCACCGAGACACGCACGCAATCGCGACCGCTGCCCTTCGCCTGATAGAGCGCTTTGTCGGCGCGCCGCAACAGGTCGGAAAAGCTTTCGCCCGGACCAAGCTCGGCAACGCCGAAGCTGGCGCTGCAGCGGTGATCCGCGGGCAGGCAGTCGATCGGCGTGGCACCGAAGGCGCTCCGCGTACCCTCGGCAAAGAGCCGGGCGGCGGCTAGATTGGTCCCCGGCAGGAAAATCGCGAATTCCTCGCCGCCGATGCGGCCGGCGACATGATGGTCGGCCGCGGCATCGCGGAGAAAACCGGCAAAGGTCTCGATGACCCGATCGCCCGACGCGTGGCCGTAAGTATCGTTGATGCGCTTGAAATGGTCGAGATCGGCAATGACCAGTGCCGCTGGAACGGCGCGCCGCATGGCGTCACGCAGTGCGATCTCGGCATGGCGCTCGAAGCCCCCACGGTTGAGCAGCCGCGAAAGCGTGTCGGTTTCCGATTTCGACGTCGCCTCGGCGAGCACGTCGCGGACCAGGATAGCCAATGTCACCAGCGCAAGCGCCAGGCCGAACACGGTGCCGACCGACTGCGACACCAACGCATAGCTGGTCTGCGCATAAGATTGCGGGTTGGCGCCCCAGCCACCAAGCGCATGGGCGATGAAGGGTTTGCTGGCGAACTGCAAGGTGCTGGCCGCAAGGACAGCCATCAGCATATAGTCGAGCCGCTCGCGTCTTTGCCTGGACGACAAGACGATCGCCAGCCCGGTGAACTGCATGGCCGCATAGGGAAGCTGGTAGGCCGCCATTCGCACGAACGATTGGCGTGGCAGGTCCTGCACGAAGTAGACCGCGAGGGTGGCGAAGACCAGGAAGAACAGCATCGGCGGCCAAGGCGGCGAAACGCGGTATTTATGGGCAAGCCCGCCATTGAAGGCGACGGTAGCGCCAAGGAAGGCGGCAAAGGCGGCGACAACCACGGGGCGCGCATTGTCGAAGGCAGGAATGCTGAACTCGATCGCGAAATAAGCCGTGCCGAGCACATAGCCGAACGCCAGCCAGCGTGCCGACACCCGGCCGGCGTCATAGACCGCGATCGTCATGAAGGCCGCCGCCAGCAGCCCGGCAACGAACAGGTTGATCAGCAGGATGAAATTAGCGCTGCCCATGGCGTTTTGGCACTCCCCCGAACAGCAAATCACCAACGCGCGAAAAAGACGTTAATTCGAAGCCGTCGCTGACGCTCAGCCAGCACTGGTCCTATTGGGAAGGACGACCGTCTCAGGCCGCTGATAGGACAGGCATACGCTGTCGCGGCCACTCCTTTTGGCTCTGTAGAGCGCTTCGTCGGCGCGGCGCATCAGCGGGTCCAGCCCTTCGTCGCTGGCGCGGGCGGCCACGCCGAAGCTGGCGGTCACTCTTGTCTCGGGCGGAAGCCCGTCGATTCTGTCCGCCGAATAGAGCGTGCGAATGGTTTCGGCAAACAGTCTTGCCGCGCCAAGGTCGCTGAGCGGCAAAAGCACGGCGAACTCTTCGCCGCCGATGCGGCCGGCAACGCCGCGCGTACCTGCAGCCGACAGAAGCTTGGCGGCGAAATCGGCGATGACGCGATCGCCGGCCGCGTGGCCATGTTGATCGTTGAGCGCCTTGAAATGATCGAGATCGGACAGCACCAGAGCAACCGGCAATTGCGCCGTGGCACAGTGCTGCAGGACAAGCATGGCGCGCTCCTCGAAGCCGCGGCGGTTGAGCAGGCCCGACAGCGGGTCTGTCAGGGTTTCGGTCTTCAGGGCCTTCATCACATCGAGCGCGGCGGCGCCGAACAGGCAAAGCGCAATAAGCAGCGACAGCAATGCATGCGACAGCAGAGCCGTCGTCCAGTAGGACGAGGAGTAAAGCCCTTCATAGCTGGTGAACGGCCCATGCGCGATGACGACGGCAAGCGTCCGCCCCAGGAAGTTCAGGCCGGAAAGCAGCGACAGCACGAACAGGATCATTTCTGTCGGGCCGTTGTTGCGCACCACGCGCAACTCGGCGGCGACAACCAGGCTGATGCCGCCGAAGCTGAAATTGATGGCAAGGATGCGCCAGGTGAGATCCGGCCGGGCAAAAAGAAACCACGAGAACGCGGCCAGGCCGCCGCAGGCCAGAATGCCGACCGCCGGGTAAGGCACGCGCCGCCCATAGCGCGCAATGACCGCGCCGGCAAGACAGCAGGTGGCAAAGGTGAAGCACAGGATCGAGATGAGCTTGGTCGGTGCCATGCCGACCGGCAGCGTGAAATACTGGAGCAGGAAGCCTGCGGCCGAGGCCGAGTAGCCCGCCGCCAGCACAGCCAGATAGGGACGGTGGCGCTGATAGAACCACAGCACGAGAAATGCCGCGCCGAGTGTGAGGGCGATGCCTGGATTGAGCAGCGCTATGAGCAGGCCGGTGTCCAAGCGCTGTAATTTCCCCTCGCTTCCCTTGGAGGACCTTAGAGCGGAAGCCCAAACAAGCGGTTAAGCGAAAGCGAATATACGACAGGTGCGTCGACAAAGCCGCTGGGCGGAACCGCGAACGGCGAGCGGCGTTTCACGACGGCAACCAGGAGACGCTCCGATGGCCGACACGATCATGCTGACCGATCACGATGCAATTCGCTCATGGGCCGCGGCACGCGCCGGCTTTCCGGCGATCGTCGACGTGTCGCCCGAAGCCGGAACGCAGCCCATGCTGAGGCTGGTCTTCGGCCAGCATGCCTACCAGGACCAGGATGAGGCCGAACGCCCGGTCAATGCCGGCGGCTACGAACTGGTCGAATGGGACGAATGGTTCAAACTCTTCGACGAGCGCCAACTGGCGCTGGTCGTCGCAAAGGACCAACCCGGCCGCCGTGAGGGATTCCACGAATTCGTCAGGCGGCCCGACTGAAGAATGCCCGAACCGCATTGCGGCTCGGGCTCCTCATATCCGACTGCGCGCGCCTGCCCTATTTCCACTCGCGGATGTCGACGAAATGGCCGGCGATCGCCGCCGCCGCGGCCATTGCCGGCGACACCAGATGCGTCCGGCCCTTGAAGCCTTGGCGCCCCTCGAAATTGCGATTCGAGGTCGAGGCGCAGCGTTCATGCGGCTTCAGCCGGTCGTCGTTCATGGCAAGGCACATCGAGCAGCCCGGCTCACGCCAGTCAAAGCCGGCGGCGACAAAGATCTTGTCGAGGCCTTCGGCCTCTGCCTGTTCCTTGACCAGGCCGGAGCCCGGCACGATCATCGCACTGACCCGCGGATTGACTTGTCTGCCCTCGATCACCTTGGCGGCGGCGCGCAGATCCTCGATGCGGCCATTGGTGCAGGAGCCGATGAAGACGCGATCGAGTTCGATATCGGTGATCTTGGTGCCCGGCTTCAGGCCCATATAGTCGAGTGCGCGCTGCTTGGAGGTGCGCTTGTTCTCATCAGTGATGTCGTCCGGGTTCGGCACGATGCCTTGCACCGAGACCACGTCCTCGGGCGAGGAGCCCCAGGAGACGATCGGCGGCAGCTTTGCCGCGTCGAGCACGACCACCTTATCGAAATGCGCGCCTTCGTCGGACTGCAGCGTCTTCCAGTAGGCGAGCGCGGCGTCCCAGGCTTCGTCCTTGGGGGCGCGCGGCTTGTCCTTGACATAGGCGAAGGTGGTCTCGTCGGGCGCGATCAGGCCGGCGCGCGCGCCGGCTTCGATCGACATGTTGCAGATCGTCATGCGGCCTTCCATCGACAGCGCACGGATTGCCTCGCCGGCATATTCGATGACATAGCCGGTGCCGCCGGCCGTGCCTATCTCGCCGATGATGGCAAGGATGATGTCCTTGGCGGTGACGCCTTCCGGCAGTGCGCCGTCGACGCGCACCAGCATGTTCTTGGCCTTGCGCTGGATCAGCGTCTGCGTCGCCAGCACATGCTCGACTTCCGAGGTGCCGATGCCATGCGCCAGCGCCCCGAACGCGCCATGCGTCGAGGTGTGGCTGTCGCCGCAGACGATGGTCATGCCGGGCAGCGTAAAGCCTTGCTCGGGACCGATGATGTGGACGATGCCCTGGCGGATATCCTTCTCGGAATAATATTCGATACCGAAATCCTTGGCGTTCTTGGCCAGCGCCTCGACCTGGATGCGGCTTTCCTCGTTCTTGATGCCGAACTTGCGCTCGGGCGAGGTCGACACATTGTGGTCGACCACGGCCAGCGTCTTTTCCGGATGCCGAACCTTGCGGCCGGTCATGCGCAGGCCTTCGAAAGCCTGCGGGCTGGTGACTTCGTGGACCAGATGGCGGTCGATATAGAGCAGGCAGGTGCCGTCGTCCTGGCGGTCGACGACATGGTCGTCGAAAATCTTGTCGTAGAGGGTGCGCGGTGCGCTCATGTGCGTAAATCCGTCGATTTAAAAAGGGAAAAGGACGCCGGTCGGCCCGGCGAAGCAGCCTGGCGAGTCTGCCCTAGCGAAGTCGGCTGGTCAGAGCGCCGGAAACGCGCGCGGAAAATCGCGACGGCAGGCGTTTCCTGTCCTGCAGCACGAAACCTTTATAGGCCGGATCGCCAAAAAGCTCTTCCATGGCGCTGCTCATATCAATGTTTTGGCTTTTCAGCAATCGCGTCTGCCTTCGCAGGCGCTTCACAGCACCTTGAACACGAAGGTCTTCACCAGCGCGTCGGGCTCGGCGATTGCATAGCAGCGGAACCACGGGCTCTCCTCGACCGGCCGCCATTTTTTCGCCTGCTCCAGTTCGCCAAACACGGCCTTGAACCCGCCGTTTTCAAACACCTGGTCGCGGACCGTGAAGATGGCGTGGCCGCCCGTCCTGGTGATGCGTATCAGTTCATGCAGGCCCGACGCCGGTGCGTGGCTGATGGTGAACACGCCGGTCGAGAAAAAGGCGCGGAAATACCCGTCCGCCCAAGGCAATGGCCCGCCGAGCATCGCCTGTTTCAGCTCGCTGTAGGCCTGCCGGCTGCCGGCGATTTTCAGCATGTCCTGCGACAGGTCGAGCCCGGCAATATCGTGGTAGCCGAGTGCCTTGAGCGACGGCCCCGACAGGCCGGTGCCGCAACCGGCGTCGAGCAGCGGCCCTTCGCCCGGCGGCACATGGCGCGCCACCCAGGCGGTGATCAGGAACGGCAGGAGATAGCCGAGCGCCGCGGTTTCGCCGTCATAGGTCGCGGCCCATTGCGCATAGGCCTTGGCGAGCGTCTCGGGCGTGTCGGCCGTATAGACCGCTTCCAGCGCCGCATTGGCCTTGTCGATGATCATGGGTCCTCCCCGGTCGCGTCCGCTCGATGGTAGCGCCGTTTTCGCCTGCCTTCTATTCCCCATGCTGGTGGCGGAGCCGCTTCTCCAGCGCCCGCAAGGCCAACGACAGGCCAACGGTCAGGATGAGATAGATATAGGCGACGATCGAATAGGTTTCGAAGAAGCGGAACGAGCCGGCGGCGTAGATCTTGCCCATCTGGGTGATGTCGGCGACGCCCAGCACCGAGACCAGCGAGGAATCCTTGACCATGGCGACGAAATCATTGCCGAGCGGCGGCAGGATGGTGCGGATCGCCTGCGGAAAGATGACCAGCCGGAAGCGCTGGGTGCGCGTCAGCCCGAGCGCCTTGGCCGCCTCGATCTGCCCCTTCTCGACCGCCTGGATACCGGCGCGGAACACCTCCGAGATGAAGGCGGAATAGCCGATGGTCAGCGCCATGACGGCGCGCCAAAGCAACGACACGTCGCGTACCAGCAGCTCACCGACGAGGCCGGCGCTTTGCAGCGGCGCCGTCAGCGCGTTCCATGCCGCGACGAAGGCCGGCGCCCCGGCAAAGGCGATCCAGAACAACAGCACCAGCATCGGCACGCCGCGGATGATCTCGACGTAGAAGCGGCCGATCTGGCTGAGCCAGCGTGAGCCCGACAGACCCATCAGCGCGACGCCGAGCCCGATCGCGCAAGCCAGCGCGAAGGCGACCACCGTGACGAAGATGGTGACGCCGATGCCCTTGGCGACGGTTGCGAAGACCTGGGCATAGAGGTCGCTGGCAGCGATGAAGATGGCGGCGGCCAAGGCGATCGCCACGGCCACGGCAAGCCACCACGGGAAGTCGGATTTGGCTGAGGCGAGAGGCGCCGACGGCATCAAGCGGTACCGATAACAGAGTCACGAAGGCAGCGTTCTGTCACACCCCCCTCTGGCCTGCCGGCCATCTCCCCCTCAAGGGGGGAGATCGGCAGCTTTGACCTCGCGGCCCGTTCTGCAACACTGAAAATTGGCGAAAGCCGATGCGAAATCCGATCTCCCCCCTTGAGGGGGAGATGTCCGGCAGGACAGAGGGGGGTGTACGAGCGCAGAGTCAGCGCGAGTTCCCGCGCACAATCGTCATGAAATGCGCGCAACAAGCGGGCCTACTGCCCCATCTTGTAATCAAGGAACCACTTCTTGTTGAGCGCGTCGAGCGTACCGTCGGCCTTGAGCGCGGCGATTGCCGCGTTGACCGGCTTCACCAGGTCGGAGCCCTTGGGGAAGATGAAGCCGAAATCCTCGGTGCCGAGTGGGCCGCCGATCAGCTTAAGGCCGCCATTGGACGCATCGACATAGCCCTTGCCGGCAGTGCCGTCGGTGAGCACGACGTCGACGTCGCCGGCCTTCAGCGCCTGCACCGTCGCGCCGAATGTCTCGAACAGCTTGATGCGCGGGTTCTGCTCGTTGCCGTCGAGCACGCTGTAGACGGCGGTGTAGAAGGGCGTGGTGCCGGCCTGCGCGCCGATCAGCCCGTCCTTGAAGGCGGCGAACGTCTTTGCATCGGTGAAGCGCTTCTCGTCGCCGCGCACCAGCATGAACTGTTCCGAGCGCATATACGGATCGGAGAAATCGACCTTCTGCTTGCGGTCGTCCTTGATGGTGATGCCGGTCATGCCGATGTTGTACTGATTGTCGGAAACCGCCTGGATCATCGCGTCCCAGGAGGTATTCTGGTACTCGACCTTGAAATTCAGCCGTTTGGCGATCTCGTTCATCGCGTCATATTCCCAACCGATCTGCTTGCCGGTCTTGGCATCGATGAACTGCAGCGGCGGATAGGCGTTTTCGGTCACCACCACCACTTTCTTGCCGCCGAGGTCGGGCAGCGCCTGCGCCAGAGCCGCGACAGGCACGAGAAGGCAAGCCAGCAGGCCGGCCAGCAGCAGTTTCGAATTGATCATGACGATGCTCCCCAGGAACTGAACCGCCTCGATCGGCCGAGGCATGCAGGAAATCCGGCGCCGACTTTAGCTTTCCGCCGGCGCCTTGCAAGCCGCTCCGATGCGGCGTTCGGCACGAAAATGGATTTCAATGCTTTCAACGGCGGCATTACGGAACGATCCGTATCGATTGCGGCCGATGCAGCCCGGCAAAATAGAATCCGCCTCGCGAAACAAAAAGGCGGCCGAAGCCGCCTTTCCGAAAATACGTTCTTGAAGAGCCTTATTCGGCGGCAGCTGCTTCCGCGGCCTTGGCGGCCTCGTCGGCGGCCTTCTTCTCGGCGGCGTCCTGCGCGGCCTTCTCGGCGGCCAGCGCCTGGGCGGCGGCCACTTTCTCGGCCTCGATGCGCGCCTTCTCGGCGTTCAGCGCATCGCGCTCTTCGTCGTTCAGCTTGCGGGCGCGCACGCCGGTGTTTTCCGAAATGCGGGCCGATTTGCCGCGACGGTCACGCAAATAGTACAGCTTGGCGCGACGCACCTTGCCGCGGCGCACGATCTCGACGCCTTCGACCATCGGTGAATAGACCGGGAACACCCGCTCCACGCCTTCGCCGTAGGAGATCTTGCGGACGGTGAAGTTTTCCTGGAAGCCGGCGCCGGCGCGGGCGATGACGACGCCCTCATAGGCCTGGACGCGGGTGCGGGTGCCTTCGGTCACACGGACCTGGACGCGCACGGTATCGCCGGGCTGGAATTCGGGGAGCTTGCGCTTGGCTTCGATCTTGGCGGCCTGCTCGGCCTCGAGCTGACGGAGGATGTCCATCTCAATAATCCACTTCTTGTTCTTCCGACAGTCAGAGCGTCCGACACTCGCCTTGCAGTCGCATCGACCGCTCGGCTATGCCCTTCGTTCGAGAACGTCTGTTCGAGAACATCGGGCAGGGGCGACTACACCGTCATTGTTGACGGGCCAGAAGATCGCTCTTGGCATATTTTCTTCCGGTTCGGCGCGCACATACAGCTATTTCGGCGCTTTGTCACGTCTTCGCTGTTTCTTTTTTGGCGCTGTTTCTTTTTGGCTGAGGCCGCTGTGGCAATCCCGTGATCGCTTGTGGTCCAGGGGGTTGCGCCCGCGCGTCAAGCTTCCTAAGCCGGAAGATAAGCATTTTCCTCCAGCGACGACACCCTCATGCCAATCTTGGACGCGGTCCTGCTCTTTCTCGCCGGCTTTCTATCAGGCGCGGTCAATGCCGTTGCCGGCGGCGGCACGTTCATAACCTTTGGCGCCATGACCCTGGCCGGCCTGCCGCCGATCGTCGCCAATGCGACATCGTCGGTGACGCAATTTCCTGGCTACATCACCTCGACGCTCGCCTATTGGCACGACATCAAGCATTTCTGGCGTGGCGCACTGCTGCTCAGCCTCATTTCGGCTCTCGGTGCGCTGTCTGGCGCGCTCATCCTTCTAGGGCTCGACAACCCGTCGTTCCGCGCCTTGGTGCCGTGGCTGCTGCTGGCGGCAACCGCATTGTTCGCTGCCGGGCCATGGCTGAAGCCGGCGCCCAAGCCGGGGCATGAGGCCGCGGTAGGTTCGCTGGTCGGGTCGCTGGCGCAGTTCGCCACCGCCGTCTATGGCGGCTTCTTCGGCGCCGGCATGGGCGTCATGATGCTGGCGACGCTCGGTCTCACCCAGTCCGGCGACTATCACCGGCTGAACGCACTGAAGAACATGCTGGCCGTAGTCATCGCTGCGGTTGCCATCCTCGTCTTCGTCTCGGGCGGCGTCATTGCCTGGCTGCAGGCGATCATCATGATCCCGGGTGGCGCGCTGGGCGGCTATGCCGGCGTCTGGATCGCCAGGCGCGTGCCGCAGAACGCGGTGCGCGGCTTCGTCATCGCCGTCGGCCTGTTCCTGGCTTTCTACTATTTCGATAAGGGCTGAGCGGCTGAAAGATCCGGTCGTCGCTCCTTCGTCAGCCTCTCCGCTTCGGCCCGCCGCCACGCCGCGATCTTCCTGTGATTGCCCGAAATCAGCACTTCGGGAATCGGCCGGCCCTCGAACTCCTGCGGCCGCGTATAATGCGGATGTTCGAGCAGGCCGTTTTCAAAGCTCTCTTCCTCGCCCGATACCGCATTGCCCATGACGCCGGGCAGCAGGCGCACCACGGCGTCGAGCAGCACCAGTGCCGCCGGCTCGCCGCCGGACAGGATGAAGTCGCCGATCGAAACTTCTTCGAGGCCGCGCGCCTCAATGACCCGCTGGTCGACGCCTTCGAAGCGGCCGCAGACGATCACCGCACCCGGCCCAGCGGCGAGTTCGCGCACGCGTGCCTGGTTCAGCGGCTTGCCGCGCGGGCTCATCAGCAGGCGCGGACGTGGATCGGCTGCCGGCGAGGCATGGTCAATGGCGCTGGCCAGCACGTCTGCCCGCATCACCATGCCGGCGCCGCCGCCGGCCGGCGTGTCATCGACGGTACGGTGACGATCGCTGGCAAAGTCGCGGATCTGGATCGTTTCGAGCGACCAAATGCCGGTCTCGAGGGCGCGGCCGGCCAGCGACAGGCCAAGCGCGCCGGGAAACATCTCGGGATAGAGCGTCAGCACCGAAGCCGAAAAACTCACCGGTTGCCTCCGGCGTCCCTCGGCCCGCGCGGCCTGCCCCTGGGGTCGAAACCGTCGTCAGCGGGAGGCTCGCCGTCCTCATCCTCGACCAAACCTGCGGCGGCTGGATCAACGCGGACAAAGCCGCCGGCGATCGACACTTCCGGAACGGCGGCCTGAGTGAACGGGATGAGCACGCCCTTGCGCCCCGCCAGCGTCACGTCGAGAATGTCGCCGCCGCCGAAATTGTGCACGGCGACGACCTTGCCGACGACCGCACCGGTGTCGTCCTTGACCTCCAGTCCGACGAGGTCGGCATGGTAGAATTCATCCTCTTCGCCCTCATCGGGCAACACCGAACGATCGACGAACAATTCGGTGCCGGCCAGCGCCTCGGCGGCATTGCGGTCGTTGACGCCTTTGAAGCGCACCACCACCACGGTGTTGGCGGGCCTGATGTCAACGATCTGGAAGGCGCGGCCGTCCCTGGCGTAGAGGGGACCGTAATCGGCCAGCGCCAGCGGGTCGCCGGTAAAGCTCTTGACGCGCAATTCGCCCTTGATGCCGTGCGCGGCACCGATCACGGCCATCTGGACGGGGTTTTGCGGCTTGCTCATCTGCGGAAAATCCTTTGCTTTGCTCTAACCCCAGCCCGTCGTCATTTCAATGACGCCGCTCTTCACCGCTTCCTAACCCGCGTGCCGGAAGATGGCGGGGAACTGGAAGAGTGCAATGCAGGAATTCCTCATATCGGCAAAACCCGACCTGCAGGCGGCGCGCGAGGCCTGGCTGAAGATGCTGGCGCGCGAACGCCGGCTATCGCCCGAAACCGTCGAGGCTTATGAGCGCGACACACGCCAGTTCCTGCATTTCCTGACCGGCCATTGCGGCGGCTCGCCCGGCATTTCCGACATCGCCGATCTGCGCCCCGCCGATTTGCGCGGCTTTCTCGCTGCCCGCCGTGCCGAGGGCGCCGGCGCCCGTACGCTCGGGCGCGGGCTGGCCGGCATCCGCTCGCTGTTGCGTTTCCTGGAAAGGCGCGGCCTCGCCAATGCGGCAGGTGCGACAGCCTTGCGCGCGCCGCGGCAGCCGAAATCGCTGCCCAAGCCGCTGACCGCAAGCGATGCAAAACACGTCGTCTCGGTGGAAGGCCAACTGGCGGAGGAGCCGTGGATTGCCGCGCGCAACGCCGCCGTGCTGACCCTGCTCTATGGGTCCGGTTTGCGGATTTCCGAGGCGCTCGGCCTGTCGAGCGCCGATCTTTCCTCACCTGGTGATACCGTGCTGCGCGTCACCGGCAAGGGTGGCAAGACCCGGCTTGTGCCGGTGCTGCCGGTGGCGCTGCGGGCGATTGCCGAATACCGCCGCCTCTGCCCTTGGCATCTCGATCCCAAGGGCCTGCTGTTTCGCGGTGCCCGCGGCGGCCCACTCAACCCGGCAATCGTCCAGCGCGACATGGCCAAGCTGCGCTCGGCGCTCAACCTGCCCGACACGGCGACGCCGCATGCGCTGCGCCATTCCTTCGCCACGCATCTGCTAGGGCGCGGCGGCGACCTGCGCACCATCCAGGAGTTGCTCGGCCACGCCAGCCTGTCGACAACCCAGATATACACCGGCGTCGACACCGCCAGGCTGCTCGAGATTTACGAAGCAGCTCATCCTCGTGCGTGATCGATGCATGTGTCGGTGGCCATCTCGCAACAATTTTGATGCGCCGGTTAACCGTTTTGCCGCTTTTTGCGCCTAGAACCGCAGCATGAAACGCCTCATCGCCATCGCCGACCGCGCGACCCATGTGTCGCTGAAGCTGCTCGTCGCGCTGAACGCCCTGTTTTTCCTCTCTTTCCTCATCGTCGCGCTGCTCGCGGCGGGCAAGGCACGCGCCGAGACTTCGGCCTGCACCGGTAGCGATATGCTGAGCGCGCTGCAAAAGGACGACCCGGCTGCCTACCGCAAGATCGAGGCGGAGGCGGCAGCGACGCCGAACGGCAAGGGCCTGCTGTGGAAGCTCGAAAAATCGGGCGAAAAACCGTCCTTCCTGTTCGGCACCATGCACGTTACCGACCCGCGCGTCACCACGCTGCCACCCGCCGCGCAGAAGGCATTCGATGCGGCTGGCACCGTCATCATCGAGACCACCGAAGTGCTCGACAAGCAGAAGATGATGGCAGCAATGCTGAAAGAGCCGGATCTGATGATGTTCACCGACAAGACGACGCTTTCGTCGCTGCTGTCGCCGGAGGATGCGGCGGTGGTCAACAAGGCGCTCGATGCGCGTGGCATCCCGCCAGCGACCGTCGCCAAGATGAAACCTTGGTTGCTGTCGGCGATGGTCGCGCTACCTGCATGCGAAGTAGCTCGCCAGGCTGGCGGTGCGCCGGTGCTCGACGTCAAGCTTGCCAAGGACGCCGAGGCTTCGGGCAAATCGGTCGAGGGGCTGGAGACAATCGCCGACCAGCTGCGCGCCATGGCTTCGCTGCCGATCGCCTTTCACCTGAAGGGGCTGGTCGATACGCTGAAGCTTGGCGACAAGGTGAACGACGTCAACGAAACCATGATCGTGCTTTACCGGCGTGGCGACACTGGCATGTATGTACCGCTGTTTCGGGCTGTCGTCCCCGATCAGGTCGACGACGAATCGGGTTACGCCGAATTCGAGCAGACCATGATCACCAGCCGCAACAAGGTGATGGTCGATCGTGCAGCGCCGATCCTCGCCCACGGCAATGTCTTCATGGCGGTCGGCGCCATGCACCTTCCCGGAGCGCAAGGCTTGGTCGAGGGTTTCCGCAAGACCGGCTATACGGTGACCGCCGTCAACTGAACGACACGGCGGAGTTGCACACCGAATCATTGCCGAGGCGGGATCAGCCCTTACGCGTGGCGCGACGGCGGACCAGCCGCGCTTCGTGCCAAGAAACCGAAAAAGGTTCGGTTTGGCTCGATCGAACCCATTTTGCGGTGGAAATGCATGCCTGCGAGCGATTCCGGATCAGAATTGCCCTGTTTTCGGCGTTTTCAACGCCTAATGTGAAACCGATTCAACGATTGTACGTTGATGGCTATTACTTGATGTTTTTCATCCACGGAGGACACTTTTATGGCGAACACACCCAATCCGAACGACCCATTCACCTCGCCGGGCTCCGCACGGCCAAGCGGCGGCGGCAGCGGCTGGCTGATTGCCCTGGTCGTCGTTATCCTGGCAATTGTCGCCTATTATGTTTTTGGAAGACGTAGCGAGGCACCTACGCCTGCCGAACCGCCCGCAGCCAGCACACCGGCTCCCGCCCCAGCGCCCGCCGAGCCGATGAAACCAGCCGAACCGGCTCCTGCGCCAGCTCCGGCAACACCCGCTCCGGCTCCGGCTCCGGCCCCTGCGCCCGCCCCGGCCCCGGCCCCGGCCCCGGCACCAGCACCAGCGCCGGCACCGGCTCAGTGATCAGACTGCTGATTTAATATATGAACGGTCCGCTGAAAGGCGGGCCGTTTTTTTGAGAGCAGCCGTCGATGCTCTGAGCTGCGATTAGCCATGGGCTAACTTCATCTTCGTCATCCAGCGCGGAGCAGGAGCGAAGCGACATCGCGGAGACCCTGGAATCCATCTGCGGTTGAGAATGGAAGCCGTCTGTGGTGATCCTTCGCGCCCCTCTCTGTCCTGCCGGACATCTCCCCACTTGGGGCCACTTGGGGCGAGATTGGCTATTTCGCCAATCGCCACCGTCGCCTGCGATTCAACCGCTCAGATATGGATCGGCTTGAAGAACGTCGCCAATGCCGCCTCCTTTACCGCTTCCGACATTGTCGGATGGGCGTGACAGGTGCGGGCTAGGTCTTCCGACGAGCCGCCAAATTCCATCAGCACGGCCGCCTCATGGATCATCTCGCCGGCCCCGAAGCCGACGATGTGGACGCCGAGCACACGGTCGCTGGCCTTGTCGGCCAGGATTTTCACAAAGCCGTCGGTGTGCAGCATGGCGCGCGCGCGGCCATTGGCGCTGAACGGGAATTTTCCGGCCTTGTAGTCGATGCCGGCCTTCTTCAATTCTTCTTCGGTCTTGCCGATCGTGGCGATTTCCGGCGTGGTGTAGACGACGCTCGGAATCACGTCATAGTTCACATGACCGGCCTGGCCGGCGATGGTCTCGGCCACCGCCACGCCCTCGTCTTCGGCCTTGTGGGCAAGCATCGGCCCGGCGATGACATCGCCGATGGCGTAGATGCCGGGCACGTTGGTCCTGAGATGGCCGTCGGTCTTGACCCGGCCGCGCTCGTCGACGTCGACGCCGGCCTCCTTCAGCCCGAGAGCGTCCGAATAGGCCCGTCGTCCCGTCGCAATCAGCACCGCGTCCGCCTCGATCGTCTCGGCTGCTCCGCCCTTGACCGGCTCGAAGGTAACCGTCGCCCCCTTCTTGGCCTTGGCGACGCCGGTCACCTTGGCGCCCAGCCTGAATTCAAAGCCCTGCTTCGACAGCAGGCGCTGGAACTGCTTGGAGACATCGCCATCCATGCCGCCCAGGATGGTGTCGAGGAACTCGACCACGGTGACCTTGGCGCCGAGCCGCGCCCATACCGAGCCGAGCTCCAGACCGATGACACCACCACCGACCACCACCAGATGGCCCGGCACCTTGTCCAGCGACAGCGCGCCGGTCGACGAGACGATCACCTTCTCATCGAAATCGACCTTGACGCCGGGAATGCCGGCGACGTCGGAGCCGGTGGCGATGACGATGTTCTTGGTCTCGATCTCCTCGACCTTGCCGTCATCGGAGGTCACCGACACCTTGCCGGCCGCAACCACCTTGCCGGTGCCACGAAAACTGTCGATCTTGTTCTTCTTGAACAGGAAGGCGACGCCATTGACGTTGGCCGTCACCGTCGCATCCTTGTGTGCCATCATCTTCCCAAGGTTGAGCTTGGGCGCGCCGATCTCGACGCCGAGCGCCTCGAAGGAATGGCCGGCCTCGGCAAACATCTCGGACGCATGCAGCAGCGCCTTTGACGGGATGCAGCCGATGTTGAGGCAGGTGCCGCCGAAGGTCGGGTTCTTTTCGACCACCGCAGTCTTCAGACCGAGCTGCGCCGCCTTGACGGCGCAGACATAGCCGCCTGGTCCCGATCCGATGATAACGACGTCATAGGCCATGATACTGTCCCTTTTGCTTTAGCGGCCGCCGCCGATTTCCAGATTGGCGCCGGTTGTGTAGGACGCCTCGTCCGACAGCAGCCAGAGAATTGCGGCTGCGACTTCCTCGGCGGTGCCGACGCGCTGCATGGGCACCACCTTGCGCATTCTCTCGGCCCGATCCGGCTGACCGCCGGAGGCATGAATTTCGGTGTCGATGATGCCCGGGCTGACCGCGTTGACACGAATGCCTTCGCCGGCCACTTCGCGGGCAAGCCCGACGGTGAAGGAATCGACCGCGCCCTTGGAGGCGGCGTGGTCGACATATTGACCCGGCCCGCCAAGCCTTGCCGCGATCGAAGAAACATTGGCGATGGCACCGCCCTTGCCGCCATGCCTGGTCGACATCCGCTTCACCGCCTCGCGGGCGCAAAGCATCGGCGCGATCACATTGATGCGCATCATGCGCTCCAGCCTCGCAGCGCTCAGCTCGTCGACGCGCGCGCTCTGGTCGACCACGCCGGCATTGTTGACGAGCGCGTCGAGCCGACCGAAACGGGCATCGACAGCCTCGAACATGGCCAACACGTCCGTCTCGCTGCCGACATCGCCCTTGACCGCAAAGGCTTCTCCGCCAGCAGCCTCGATGTCGGCGACCACCGTTTCGGCGGCTTTTGCATTCGACATGTAATTGACCGCAATGCGATAACCGGCCCTGGCGGCAAGCCTGCATGTAGCGGCGCCGATGCCGCGGCTGCCGCCAGTCACCAGCAGGATCTTTCCGCTCGCGCTCATTCCTGACATCCTTTCAGGGCAAAGACGTCCCAGGGCACCTTGGAAAAGCCGTTGGCGCCGTAGGCCGCCGACATCTGCAACGACGCTCCCAGATCGGGCAGGATCAGCTTCTTCGGCGCATCCTTTCCTTCGCCCGGCAGCAACGCGATATTGCCCTGGTCGTCGGCAGTGTAGATGACGCCCTCCCACACGGTGCAGGCGGCGAGCTCGTCGCCGGTGACGTCGCCGGCCGGGCATTTGTACATCAGCGAGCCATGCGGCCGCGCCGCGCTCTCGGTCCACATGACGATGCCGTCGAGCACGATGCGCTTGTCGAGCACCATCTTGAAGCTGTTGGTGACGGCGGCCGACTCGCCGGTCGGCCTGAAATCGATCTCGGCGGCGTCTTCAGGATCGCCATAGACGGCGAGCTCGAGCGGGCAGGCGGCGTGCGCGGCCGCCGGGATCATCGCCGCGCCGACCGCTATCGATGCGGTCGACAGGCTTTCGGACAAGAAAGAACGGATCGTCACTGCTATCCGCCTTGAACAGCTTGATCGAGGATGAAGACCGTCGAAAGAAAATAGTCTATCTCAAACGCTACGTTTTCATTCCTGTCGACCGGAACCGCGTTCACCTCGTATTTGAGGGTCAAGATGCGAGAACTCTCCGCCAGCTCAATATAGACGTCGCGCTCACGACCGCCGCCGATTGCCCACTTGAACTCGCTCTTGTTCAGGAACTGCAGTGCCTTGGGCAAGGTATGTATGGCAATCGGTTGTGTGCCTGCAAAAGTCACGGGATGCCGGCCCACATCGACGTTAAGATGGCCGTACCAAGTCGCAATCGTTCCACCCGATTCCAGTCTTCCGAAGACAGGCTCGACACTAATCGACCTCAGACGAAAATCGGGACTGAAGAAGAACTCGCAATTGGCACCATAGATGCACCACGCCGATCCGGCGTCTCCGTGGCGATAATGATTGTCCGCCCGCAGATCCTCCGGATCTATCAAGCTGCGAACCGTCTCGCGGTCGCTCTTGCCGAGCTCGATTGGGCCAGCACGGCCTGTCGACAATAGTTCGAACAGATCTATCGGGTCGATCGGCTCAGCCACCGGAGCCCCCCTAGAGGTCGAGCACCAGCCGCTCAGGGTCCTCCAGGCTTTCCTTGACGCGGACCAGGAAGGTCACCGCTTCCTTGCCGTCGACGATGCGGTGGTCGTAGGAGAGCGCCAGATACATCATCGGCCGGATCACGATCTGGCCGCCGACCACCACCGGCCGCTCCTGGATCTTGTGCATGCCCAAAATGCCCGACTGCGGCGCATTGAGGATCGGCGTCGACATCAGCGACCCGTAAACGCCACCGTTGGAAATCGTGAACGTGCCGCCTTGCATATCGGCGACGGAGAGCTTGCCGTCGCGCGCCGCAAGCCCCAGCCTGCCGATGTCCTTCTCGATTTCGGCGATGGACATCTGGTCGGCATTGCGCACAACCGGCACGACAAGGCCTTTCTCTGTACCGACGGCAACGCCGATATGAGCGTAGTTCTTGAAGATGATGTCGGTGCCGTCGATCTCGGCATTGACCGACGGGATCTCCTTCAGCGCATGGGTGACGGCCTTGGTGAAGAAGCCCATGAAGCCGAGCTTCACGCCGTGCTTCTTCTCGAACACGTCCTTGTATTTGCCCCTCAGCGCCATCACCGCGCTCATGTCGACCTCGTTGAATGTGGTCAGCATGGCGGCGGTCGATTGCGCTTCCTTGAGGCGGCGCGCGATGGTCTGGCGCAGCTTGGTCATGCGCACGCGCTCCTCGCGCGACGCATCGTCGGCCGGGGACGGCGCGCGCGCGGCAACGGGTGCCGGTACAGGCGCTGCCTTCGGCATTTCGGCCGGCTGCGACGGCGCGCCCCTGGCGATAAGGTCGAGCACGTCGCCTTTCAGCACCTGGCCGCGCTTGCCCGAGCCCGACACCTGGTCGACCGCGAGATTGTGCTCGGCCAGCAGCTTTGCCGCCGACGGCGCCGGCGGCATGGTGCGCGTCTCGATCGCGCCGGCGTCGCCGGCGATCTTGGCCGTCTCGGCAGCGGCCTGCTTGACGCTCGAGGCTGCGGTGGGAGCCGAAGCCTGCGATACCGCATCCTGTTTGTCCGCCGGAGCGGCGGCGGCATTGGCTGCCGCGCCGGCGCCCGCCGAAATCGTGCCGAGCAGTGCGCCGACGCCGACCGTCTCGCCTTCCTTGACGGCGATCTCGGCGAGCGTGCCCGCGGCGGCGGCCGGCACTTCCACCGTCACCTTGTCGGTTTCGAGCTCGACCAGCGGCTCATCGGCGGCGATCGCGTCGCCGACCTTCTTGAACCATTTGCCGATGGTCGCCTCGGTGACGGATTCACCAAGTGTCGGGACGCGGATTTCGGTTGCCATTGTGCCTGTCCGTTTCTTTCGGTTCTGTTCTATTCACCAAGCGCGTCGTCGAGCAAGGCGGCAAGCTGGGCGAGATGCTTCGACATCAATCCGGTCGCCGGCGAGGCGGCGGCTGGCCGGCCGGTATAGCGCACCCGCTGATGCTTGGCGTCGATATGCGCCAGCACCCATTCGAGATACGGGTCGATGAACGACCATGCGCCCATGTTCTTGGGCTCCTCCTGGCACCACACCATCTCGGCATTGCGAAAGCGCGACAGTTCGGTGATCAGCGCCTTGGCCGGGAACGGATAGAGCTGCTCGACGCGCAGCAAATAGATGTCGTTGATGCCGCGCTTCTCGCGCTCCTCGTAGAGGTCGTAATAGACCTTGCCCGAACAGATCACGACACGGCGGATCTTCGAATCCTTGGTGAGCTTGATGGCCTGGCCCGACAGCAGCTGGGCATCGTCCCACAACAGCCGGTGAAAGGCGCTTTCGCCCGACATCTCCGGCAGCGTCGATACCGCCCGCTTGTGGCGCAGCAGCGACTTCGGCGTCATCAGGATCAGCGGCTTACGGAAGTCCCGCTTCAATTGCCGGCGCAAGATGTGGAAGTAATTGGCCGGCGTCGTGACGTTGGCGACCTGCATATTGTCTTCGGCGCAAAGCTGCAGGAAGCGCTCGAGCCGGGCCGACGAGTGCTCCGGCCCCTGGCCTTCATAGCCATGCGGCAGCAGGCAGACGAGGCCCGACATTCTGAGCCATTTGCGCTCGCCCGACGAGATGAACTGGTCGAACACCACCTGGGCGCCGTTGGCGAAGTCGCCGAACTGCGCTTCCCACAGCGTCAGCGCCTTCGGCTCGGCCAGCGAGTAGCCATATTCAAAGCCGAGCACGGCCTCTTCCGACAGCATCGAGTTGATGACCTCGAAGCCGGCCTGCGCCGCCGACAGATTGTTGAGCGGAATGTAGCGTGTCTCGTCGCGCTGGTCGTAGAGCACGGAATGGCGCTGCGAGAAGGTGCCGCGCTCCGAATCCTGTCCGGACAGCCGGATCGGATTGCCGTCGAGCAGGATGGCGCCGAAGGCCAGCGCCTCGGCCGTCGACCAGTCGATGCCTTCGCCGGACTCGATCGCCTGGCGGCGGTTGTCGAGGAAGCGGATGATCGTCCTGTGCGCCTCGAAATCCTTCGGCACCTCGGTCAGTTTCTTGCCGATCTCCTTCAGCATCTTGACCGGCACGGCGGTCTTGCCGCGCCGCTGTTCGTCCTGGTTGTCGGCCGAGCGCAGGCCGGACCACGCGCCGTCCAGCCAGTCCGCCTTGTTCGGCTTGTAATGCTGGCCCACCTCGAATTCCTGCTCGAGATGCGCCCGCCAATCGGCCTTCATCTTTTCGAACTCGGCCTGGGTGATGTGGCCTTCGGAAATCAGCCGGTCGGCATAGATCTGCACCGTCGTCTTCTGGTTGCGGATCTTGCGATACATGATCGGTTGGGTGAAGGCGGGCTCGTCGCCCTCATTGTGGCCGAAGCGGCGGTAGCAGAACATGTCCACCACGACAGGCTTGTGGAACTTCATGCGGAATTCGATCGCCACCTTGGTCGCATGGACCACGGCTTCCGGATCGTCGCCATTGACGTGGAAGATCGGCGCCTCGATCATCTTGGCCACGTCGGACGGATAGGGCGACGAGCGCGAGAAGCGCGGGTTGGTGGTGAAGCCGATCTGGTTGTTGATGATGAAATGCAGCGTGCCGGCGACGCGGTGGCCGCGCAGGCCCGACAGGCCGAGGATTTCGGCAATCACGCCCTGGCCGGCAAAGGCGGCGTCGCCATGCAGCAGCAAGGGCAGCACCTTAGCACGCTCTTCCAGCGGCACGATCTCCTCGCGGCTGCGGCCGAACAGATAGTCCTGTTTGGCGCGCGCCTTGCCCATCACCACCGGGTCGACGATTTCCAGATGCGAGGGATTGGCGGTCAGCGACAGATGCACCTTGTTGCCGTCGAACTCGCGATCCGACGAGGCACCGAGATGGTACTTCACATCGCCCGAGCCCTCGACCTCGTCGGGCGCAGCGGAGCCGCCCTTGAACTCATGGAAAATGGCGCGGTGCGGCTTGGCCATCACCTGCGACAGCACGTTCAGCCGGCCGCGATGCGCCATGCCGAGCACGATCTCCTTCATGCCGAGCTGGCCGCCGCGCTTGATGATCTGCTCCAGCGCCGGGATCAGCGACTCGCCGCCATCAAGGCCGAAGCGCTTGGTGCCCTTGTACTTGACATCGATGAATTGCTCGAAGCCTTCCGCCTCGACAAGCTTCTGCAGGATCGCCTTCTTGCCGGCGGCGGTGAAGGAGATCTCCTTGTCGGTACCCTCGATGCGCGCCTGGATCCAGGCCTTCTCCTCGGGATCGGAAATATGCATGAATTCGACGCCGAGCGTCGAGCAATAGGTCCGGGTCAGGATATCGAGCATCTGCCGGATGGTGCCGAATTCCAGCCCGAGTACATTGTCGAGGAAGATCGGCCGGTCGTAATCGGCTTCGGTGAAGCCGTAATTCTCCGGCGACAGCTCGTTATAGTCCTCGAGCGGCTTGGCGATGCCGAGCGGATCGAGATTGGCGTGCAAATGACCGCGCATGCGGAAGGCGCGGATCATCATGATGGCGCGGACGGAATCGCGCGTCGCCTGATGCACGTCGGCGTCGGAAAGCGCTGCGCCGTTGCCGGCCGCCCTGTCCTTGACCTTTTTTTCGATGTGCTTTTCGATCAGGCCCCAATTGCCGTCCAGCGCCGAGACCAGCTCGCCATTGGCCTGCATCGGCCAGGTGGGCTTGGCCCAAGAGGCGCCCTTGGCGTTCCTGCGCACGTCGCCGGCGTCATCCTTCAGCGCCGCGAAGAAGTCCTGCCATTCGGGATCGACCGAAGCGGGATCGTCCTCATAGGCGGCATAGAGCGCGTCGATATAATCGGCATTGCCGCCATAGAGGAAAGAGGTAAGCGAAAATTGGTCGTTGGCCTGATCTTGTCTTGCCATGTCACTGTCGAAGCCTTTGCTTCGTCTCCTTTGTTGGAGGGGAGTAAGGGAATAGGGGAGTAAGGGAGTAGGGCAAATGCCCTCGTCTTGTTCCCTACTCCCCTATTCCCGTACTCCCTTACTCCCCTAACCCTTGATCGCCTCGACCAGCGTCGTGCCGAGCCGGGCCGGCGACGGCGAAACCTTGATGCCGGCCGATTCCATCGCCGCGATCTTGTCTTCCGCGCCGCCCTTGCCGCCGGAGATGACCGCGCCCGCATGGCCCATAGTGCGGCCCGCCGGTGCGGTGCGCCCGGCGATGAAGCCGGCCATCGGCTTGCTGCGGCCGCGCTTTGCCTCGTCCTTGAGGAATTGCGCGGCGTCTTCCTCGGCCGAACCGCCGATTTCACCGATCATGATGATCGACTTGGTCTCGTCGTCGGCGAGGAACATCTCCAGCACGTCGATGAACTCCGTGCCTTTGACCGGATCGCCGCCGATGCCGACGGCAGTGGTCTGGCCGAGGCCGACATTCGTGGTCTGGAACACCGCCTCATAGGTAAGCGTTCCCGAGCGGGAAACAACGCCGACCGAGCCCTTGCGGAAGATGTTGCCGGGCATGATGCCGATCTTGCATTCATCGGGGGTCAGCACGCCGGGGCAGTTGGGGCCGATAAGCCGCGATGTCGAACGGTCGAGCCTTGCCTTGACTTTGATCATGTCCATCACCGGTATGCCCTCGGTGATGCAGACGATCAGCGGGATCTCGGCCTCGATCGCTTCCAGGATCGCTTCGGCAGCACCCGCCGGCGGCACGTAGACGACCGAAGCGTTGGCGCCGGTCCTGGCCTTGCCTTCGGCTACGGTGGCGAAGATCGGAAGCGCCTCGCCCTTGGCGCCGGTCCAGGTTTCGCCGCCCTTCTTGGGGTGGATGCCGCCGACCATCTTTGTGCCGTGATAGGCGAGCGCCTGTTCGGTATGGAACGTGCCGGTCTTGCCGGTCAGGCCCTGCACCAGCACCTTGGTGTTCTTGTCGACGAGAATGGACATCGGAGCCCTTTTCTAAAAACCATTGATCGAGGAAGGCGAGACGCGCCGGTAGACGCCGCTCACCATGTCTTGCCAGCCATCGCCGCCGGCAGGTTTGAAATGCAGTCGCATGCCGAAGGCATCGGCATTGTCGAAAATATAAGTCACACGCGCGGAGCCGCGCTGCGACGACCGCTCCAGAACCAGCTCCGTGCCGTTCCAGCTGCCTTTGGCCGGCGACATCGGCACGAAACCCATCGAATCGAACTGGTGCATGGTGACGATTTTGTTTTGCTGGTCGAAGCCGAACACGCTGTACGCGCCGAACGAAACCGTGCCGTCGCGGCGCTGGCGATAGCGCTGCACTACGAACAGGCCGCCGAACTGTGCCTCTGCCAGTATTTCCGAACTCGCTGTTCCGCCGTCGGCCCATTTCGTGGCCGACACCTCTTCCTCGCCGCGCCACGCTCCGACCAGCGCCCGCAGGCGCTGGTGATCGGCCGAGAGTGAGGAGAAGGGCGCAGCGTTCATGGTCAGAGCCGCTTGAGATCGGCGACGGTGAGGTCGCTCTTAGCGTTGCCGGTGTTGAGCGTCGTCGCCGGCTCGAACATCAGCACCACCGGCTGTTCGCTGAGCGAGCGCGGCCGGTGCTCGACGGCGCGCGGCACAACGATGAACTCGCCGCTGCCAAGCTCAACCGTGCCGTCGCGGAAATCGATGGCGATGCGGCCGCGCAGCACCAAGAATGCTTCGTCTTCATTGTCATGCGCGTGCCAGTCGAAGACATCGCCGAATTTGGCGATCTTGACCTGGCTGTCGTTCACGTCGCCGGCGATATGCGGATCGAAGACCTTCTTGATCTTCTGATCCGCCGCCTCGACGAGGTTTATCTTGTGCGGAGGCATCGCCTATCAACCTTGACCCTGAAGTTCTGTTTTCAAGCTGGGCATTTTTGGTTTCCGTGAACGACAGCACCGATCCATCGGCCCCCGGCGCGCCGGATCGTCACGATCTGCACCGATAAATTGCCGCCAGACGTTCTCAATTCACCAAGGGACTTGGGGTCATCATCGGCTTGGAAACTGCTGCCATATTTGGTCAGAAGCCTTTTCAGGATCATGTTGGCGGCCAGCTTCGGATCGTTGGTGCCGAAGGAGACCAGGCAGTCGCAGCGACCGTTCGAACTCTTGATTGAGGCAACGATTTCCGTAGCCTTGTAGACTTGTAGCCCGTCGGATCCGGCCTTGAACCCGCTTTGCCGGGCAACCGCGTTGAACCGGCCGAAGCTGGGCGCCGTTGCCGGACATAAGTTCATGAAGAGATTGACCCTCTTGCCGATCCAGGCGGGCGACTTCGAACTATCCGCGGCCGCAGCAGCGCTGGCCCAAAAGGCCATGCCGCAGAGCGCTATGGCCAGCAACCGATGCATCAGTCGCCCTTCACCGCCGCGACAATCTTCTTGGCTGCGTCATCGAGGTCATCGGCCGACACCACGTTTAGCCCGCTGTCGTTGATGATCTTCTTGCCGAGCTCGGCATTGGTGCCTTCCAGCCGCACAACCAGCGGCACCTGCAGGCCGACCTCCTTGACCGCTGCGATGACGCCCTCGGCGATGATGTCGCATTTCATGATGCCGCCGAAGATGTTGATCAGAATGCCTTTGACCGCCGGATCCTTGGTGATGATCTTGAACGCCGCCGTCACCTTTTCTTTCGACGCGCCGCCGCCGACATCGAGGAAGTTGGCCGGCTCGGCGCCATAAAGCTTGATGATGTCCATCGTTGCCATGGCGAGGCCGGCGCCGTTGACCATGCAGCCGATATTGCCGTCGAGCGCGACATAGGCGAGGTCGTATTTCGACGCCTCGATCTCCTTCTCGTCCTCTTCGGTGGTGTCGCGCAATTCGAGCACGTCCGGGTGGCGGAACAGCGCATTGTTGTCGAACGACACTTTTGCGTCGAGCACGCGCAGCCGGCCGTTCTTCATGACGATCAAAGGGTTGACCTCGAGCAGGCTCATGTCCTTCTCGACAAACGCCTTGTAGAGGATCGGAAACAGGGTCGCGCCATCCTTGGCGGCGTCGCCGTCGAGCCTCAGTGCGGCGTTGAGCTTCTTCGCATCGTCGGCCGTCACGCCCTTTTCCGGGTCGATGGCGACGGTAATGATCTTTTCCGGCGTGTCGTGGGCGACCGCCTCGATGTCCATGCCGCCCTCGGTCGAGACGACGAAGGCGACGCGCCCGACCGAGCGGTCGACCAGGATCGACAGATAGAGCTCGCGGTCGATGTCGGCGCCGTCCTCGACGTAGAGCCGGTTGACCTGCTTGCCGGCCGGGCCGGTCTGCTTGGTGACCAGCGTATGGCCGAGCATCTCCTTGGCGTTGGCGACGACCTCGGCCACCGACTTCGCCAGCCTGACGCCGCCCTTGGCATCGGGCCCGAGCTCCTTGAACTTGCCCTTGCCGCGGCCGCCGGCATGGATCTGGCTCTTGACTACATAGAGTGGGCCGGGCAGCGCCTTGGCGGCAGCTTCCGCCTCGCTCGCCTTGAACACCGGCACGCCCTCGGCCACGGGTGCGCCAAAGCCTTTCAGCAGCGCCTTGCCCTGATACTCATGGATGTTCATGCGCTATGTCTCCAGCTTGCTTGGCGGGCTCGGTTACCGGCTTACTTGGCCGCGAGATGCGGAGCGATCTTGACGCAGGCGTCGCACAGGCCCTGCACCGCCGCGACCGAATTGTCGAACATCTTCTGCTCGCTCTTCGCGAGCTCGATCTCGATGATCCGCTCGACGCCGCCGGCGCCGATTACCACGGGAACGCCGACATAGGTGTTCTTGACGCCATATTGGCCGGAGAGGTACGCCGCACAGGGCAGCACCCGCTTCTTGTCCTTGAGATAGGCTTCGGCCATGGCGATGGCTGAGGCGGCCGGCGCATAAAAGGCAGAGCCGGTCTTGAGCAGGCCGACGATCTCGGCGCCGCCGTCGCGGGTGCGCTGCACGATCTGGTCGAGCCGCTCTTTCGAGGTCCAGCCCATCTTGATGAGGTCGGGCAGCGGGATGCCGGCAACCGTCGAATAGCGGATCATCGGCACCATGGAATCGCCATGGCCGCCGAGCACGAAGGCGGTGACGTCCTCGACCGAGACCTTGAATTCCTCGGCCAGGAAATAACGAAAGCGCGAACTGTCGAGCACGCCGGCCATGCCGACGACATGGCTCTTGGGCAGGCCGGAAAACTTCTGCAGCGCCCAGACCATGGCGTCGAGCGGATTGGTGATGCAGATGACGAAGGCTTTCGGCGCGTATTTCTTGAGGCCGGCGCCGACCTGCTCCATCACCTTCAGATTGATGCCTAGAAGATCGTCGCGGCTCATGCCGGGCTTACGCGGCACGCCGGCGGTGACGATGCAGACATCGGCGCCCTCGATGCCGGCATAGTCGTTGACGCCGGTCAGCCTCGAGTCGAACCCATCGACCGGCGACGACTGCGCGATGTCCAGTCCCTTGCCTTGCGGGATGCCTTCGGCGATATCGAACAGCACGACGTCGCCGAGATCCTTGAGGCCGACCATGTGGGCGAGGGTGCCGCCGATCATGCCCGAGCCGATGAGCGCTATCTTGTTGCGTGCCATGTCAGGATGTTTTCCCTTTGACTATGACGGCGCCCAAATCCTTGACGATTTGATGACGGCGTCGGAGGAAGAGGCCGGAATGCTGCGGAACCGCGAAATTCGCCGCACGCAATAGCCCCGGCCGCACAAAAATTCAAACGATTATTTTGGAGTGAGTAATTTCAATCGGTTAGAAACAATGGGACTTACGTAAACGTCAAAATTTTGAAGCCGACTAGAGGAATTCTACACAATGGCACTGGAAATCAGAAGGCTGTTTCCTGGCGATGACGCCCTTGTGATGCGGGTTGCCGGCGAAGTCTTCGACGAGCCGGTCAGGCCGGATCGGCTCTCCGCCTATCTCGCGGAGCCCGGTCATTTCATGGTCGTGGCCCTCGCCGACGGCATCGTCGTTGGCCAATGCGCAGCCGTCATCCACCGCCACCCGGACAAGGTGAGCGAACTCTACATAGACGAGGTCGGCGTGGCGCCGGCCTTTCAACGCCTGGGCATTGCGACGAGGATGCTCGGCGCCATGTTGGCACTCGGTCGCGAGCATGGCTGTGAGGAGGCGTGGGTCTGCACCGAGCCGGACAATGTTGCTGCTCGCGCACTTTACGAGTCGCGAAAAGAGCCGCATGGGCCGGCGGAGGGGTTCGTCATGTATGTTTATCGGTTATAGCCGGCGGCAGCGACCCCTTCTGTACTATCCCTCACGCCTGAGCCTGCCGTGCCTCGGTCGATGATCCCTGCGCCCCCTGCCTCTCCGCCCAGTTCTCGAGCCAGTCATGGCTCTGCATCTCGATCAGCCGCGATGCGGTGCGCTCGAACTCGAAGACTTCGTTGCCGCGCTTGGCCGTATAGAGCTGCGCCGGCGGTGCCGCGGCGCTCAGCACCAGCCGTACATGATGATCGTAGAGCGTATCGACCAGCAGGATGAAGCGCTTGGCTTCGTTGCGCTTGCCTTCGCCGAGCACCGGCACACGGTCGATGAAGATGGTCGAGAAACGGCTGGCAATGGCAAGATAGTCGCGGGCGCCGAGCGGCCTCTCGCAGAGATCGGCGAAGGAAAACCGCGCCGCCTCGCCGGCAGAACGCGGCACCACGACGTGCCGGCCCTTCACCGTCAGCATCGTCTCGGCCGTCGGCCTGCCATGCGTCATCACCGCCCACGCGTCGTCGAGCGCATGGTCGGCGGCGGCATCGGCCGCGGTGATGTAGACCGGCATGCGGCTGAGCTTGTCGAGGCGGTAATCTTTATCGGCGTCCAGCGCCAGCACCTGCGCGTGGCGCTCCAGGATAGCGACAAACGGCAAAAACAACTGACGGTTCAGGCCGTCGCGGTAGAGATCCTGCGGCGCAACATTGGAAGTGGCAACCAGCACCACGCCATTGGCAAACAACGCCGAAAACAACCTTGACAGGATCATCGCATCGGCGATGTCGGTGACGGAGAACTCGTCGAAGCATAGCACCCAGGCTTCCTCGGCCAGCGCGCGCGCCACCGGCGGGATCGGATCGTCCTCCTTGGCCGTGCCGTTCTTGCGAGCCTGTCGGTGCTTCTGGATGCGGTCCTGCACGTCGGCCATGAAGTCGTTGAAATGCACCCGGCGCTTGCGCCGCACCGGCAGCAGCTCGAAAAACATGTCCATCAGCATGGTCTTGCCGCGGCCGACGCCGCCATGGATATAAAGGCCCTTGACCGCCTCGTGCACCTCGCGCTTGCGGGCGAACAACCACCCCAGCGCGCTTGATTTCTGCGCCAGCCGCTTTGCCGATATCTCTTCGATCAGCCGGTCGAGCGCAGCGGCGATCCGCTCCTGCGCCGGATCGCGCCCGATGGCGCCCGTCTCGACTAGATGGTCATAGCGCTGCTTGACGGTCGCATGAGTCTGGAGGCCGTCACGCAGATGCATTGGTCACGTCGTTCCGGAGCAATTCCAAGAAAAGTGTGCAGCGGTTTTCTGTCCGGAATTGCGTAAAAAACAAAAGAGAGCAATTCCAAGAAAAGTGTGCAGCGGTTTTCTGTCCGGAATTGCGTAACAATGGGGGGCCGTTCACTTACCTTGTAAGCGAGATCGGCAGGCCGTTGGAAGTCTGGCCGTCGAATTTCTCGCCGCCCGAAGAATAGAGCCGTGCCAGCGTGCCGCCATTCTCGTCAAAGAGCGTCAGCTGTTTGCCGGCGACGTTCCAGGATTTGATGCCGTCGAGCGGCGCCGGGCAATGCAGCGGTCCGGCGCGGTAGCCCGAACCGAATTTGGTCTGCGGCGTCGCCACCTGACAGCTCTGGCCGGACACGCTTGCCTTCCACACGCCGGCGACGCTGGACGCGGTCAGGTCGGCCGCACCGGCCGGCGCCGTCCCGTCGGGCGGCAGCGAGGCGACCTGCGTGTTCTGCGGCGCGGTCGGAAATTTCGACGGGTCGGCCGGGCCGGGTGTCGCCGGTGGCGGCAGCTGGTTTGCAGTCACCTTGCCGGCGGGCGCAGCTTCCAGCGGCGCCGGCTGCTGCTCGTCCATCGATGTGAACCGTGAGGTTGAACAGCCGCTCGCAACGAGCACGGCCAGCGATACGGCCAGCGGGCCGGTTTTCGAAAATTTCATTCTTCAACCTCCGTCGGATCGGGCTGGGGATGCCGTCCGCGCAATGTCCCCCTCACCAAGATGGAGAAGGTGGCGAAATTTCAACCCGATATGGTTAAAATACGGTTTGCGCCGGTAATGTTGCAAATTTGTCGCAAAATTCACATTGCCTGAAATTGCGTTACGCCTTGGCCGTTTGGCCGACACCTCCGGTTGATTTCGATACGGCGCGCTGGCGCCAAATCCCTGGCGTTCACCTCAAATGCTTGTGCGGGCCGGCGCCGGCATTATCTCTTGGCGATCAGCAAACTGCAGGGAGCCGATTTCTTGGCCGCGAGAAAGAGAGCCGCCAACCGCTACTACAGCGGGCCGCCCAGCGATCATTTCGACGGCACCTTGTTCTTCAATCCCGACGGACGGCCGCCCGGTCGCTTTGCCGATCTGTTGAAATGGCAATTGAGCCGCGAGCGCTCGAAATGGCCGGCGGCGGATCCGAGCCCGTTTCCACCGGCAAGACCGGTCGAGCGCATCGATGGTTCTGCGCTGCGCCTCACCATGGTCGGTCATTCCTCGCTGCTCGTCCAGACAGCCGGCCTGAACATCCTGACCGACCCGGTCTGGTCGCGACGCGTCTCGCCGCTCTCCTTCGCCGGGCCGAAACGCGTCAATCCGCCGGGCATCGCGTTTTCGCATTTGCCGCCGATCGACCTCGTGCTGGTCAGTCACAACCATTACGACCATCTCGACCTCGCCACGCTGAAGCGCCTGAAGACAAGACACGACCCGCTGCTGCTGACGCCGCTCGGCAACGACACGATCATCGGCCCTGCCGTGCCCCGTATGAGGCTTTCCGCGCATGACTGGGGCGACCGGGTCGATATCGGCGATGGCGTCGCCGTCCATGTCGAGCCGGTGCACCACTGGTCGGCCCGCGGTACTCGCGACCGGCGCATGGCGCTGTGGGCGGGTTTCGTCGTCGAAACAACCGACGCAAAGATCTATTTCGCCGGCGATACCGGCTTCCACGGTGGCATCAATTACCGGCTGATGGCGCAAAAGCACGGCGGCTTCCGCCTCGCCATCCTGCCGATCGGCGCCTACGAGCCGCGCTGGTTCATGGCGCCACATCACCAGGATCCGGAGGAGGCGGTGCAAGGCATGCTTTTGTGCAACGCCGCCTATGCAGCCGGCTGTCACTGGGGCACGTTCCGGCTCACCAACGAGCCGATCGACGAGCCGCCCAGAAAGCTCGGCGAAGCGCTCGATGCTGCCGGCCTGCCGCGGCAACGTTTTCGCGCCTTGCGGCCGGGCGAAGTCTGGGACGTGCCGGCGGTCTAGCGCGGCGGAACCTAAGGCATCACATAGACGTTTGTAGGTGTTCAAACCTGTCGCCTGCGAGGTGTCTCTCATGATCAGGTGGATCATCATTCTTTTGATTATCGCGGCCGCGGCGAGCCTGCTCGGCATGCCGGCACTGGCCGGAGCCGCTGCCACCGGCGCACGCATCCTCATCGGCATCGTGCTGATTATCTTCCTGCTGATCGTGCTTGGCGTCTTCGCGGTGACTTGAAAATCACGCCGCGCTGGTAATTTCTGCCGCTATCCGCCATATAGGCGCCAAACGGCAAGAGACCTTTCGATCGATGGCAAGCGCGGCCCCTTTCGCCAAGATGAACGGCATCGGCAACGAAATCATCGTTGCCGATATGCGTGGCCGTGCCGATCGCGTGACGCCTGCGGCAGCCGTCGCGCTTAATGCCGATGCGGCGACCAGGTTCGACCAGATCATGGCGATCCACGACCCCAGGACGCCGGGCACCGCCTTTTTCATCGACATCTTGAATTCCGACGGAACCAGGGCGCAAGCCTGCGGCAACGGCATGCGTTGTGTCGTCCAGGCGCTCGCCGCCGAGACCGGCCAGAAGACATTTGCCTTTGAAACAGTCGCCGGCATCCTCAATGCCGAGGAACATGCCGACGGAATGATCTCGGTCGACATGGGCAGGCCGCGCTTTGGCTGGCAGGACATCCCGCTGACCGAGGAATTCCGCGACACCCGCATGATCGAGCTGCAGATCGGTCCGATCGATGCTCCGGTGCTGCATTCGCCGTCGGTCGTCTCGATGGGCAATCCGCACGCCATCTTCTGGGTCGACCGCGACGTCTGGTCGTACGAGCTCGAGCGCTTCGGCCCGCTGCTCGAAAACCATCCGATCTTCCCCGAGCGCGCCAACATCACCATCGCGCAGGTGACCTCGCCGGAGACCATGGCCATCCGCACCTGGGAGCGCGGCGCCGGTCTGACCAAGGCCTGCGGCACGGCTGCTTGCGCCGCTGTGGTCGCCGCGTCCCGCACCCGGCGTACCGGCCGCGGCGTCACGCTGATGACGCCCGGCGGCGGCTCGCTGCATGTTTTGTGGCGCGACGACGACCACGTCATCCTCACCGGTGCCGCCGAATGGGAATTTTCCGGCAGCTTCGATCCGTCGACCGGGGCGTGGGCGCGCGACACCGAAAGCGCCGCCTGATGGCTCCTCTTGGCAACAAGGGTATCGAGGTCGTCACCTTCGGCTGCCGGCTGAACACCTATGAATCCGAGGTGATGCGGCGTGAAGCCGAAAGTGCGGGCCTCGGCGGCCTCGAAGGCGGTGCCATCATCTTCAACACCTGCGCCGTCACCGGCGAGGCTGTACGCCAGGCCAAGCAGTCGATCAGAAAAGCCCGCCGTGAGAACCCGGCCGCCCGCATCATCGTCACCGGCTGCGCCGCGCAGACCGGCCCGCAGGATTTCGTCGCCATGGACGAGGTCGATCTCGTCCTCGGCAATGAGGAAAAGCTGAAGGCGCATTCCTATCGCGCGCTGCCGGATTTCGGCATCAACGACACTGAGAAGGCGCGCGTCAACGATATCTTTTCGGTGCGCGAGACGGCCGCCCACATGGTCGACGCCATCGAGGGCCGGGCGCGCGCTTTTGTCCAGGTGCAGAACGGCTGCGACCATCGCTGCACCTTCTGCATCATTCCGTACGGTCGCGGCAATTCGCGCTCGGTGCCGATGGGCGCCGTGGTCGAGCAGATCAAGCGACTCGTCGGCAATGGTTATGCCGAGATCGTGCTGACCGGCGTCGACATGACCAGTTTTGGCGCCGATCTGCCGGGCGCACCGAAGCTCGGCAAATTGGTCAAGACCATCCTGAAGCAGGTGCCAGACGTGAAACGCCTGCGGCTTTCCTCGATCGACTCGATCGAAGCCGACGACGATCTGCTGGACGCCATCGCCACCGAGCCGAGGCTGATGCCGCATCTGCATCTGTCGCTGCAATCGGGTGACGACATGATCCTGAAGCGGATGAAGCGCCGGCACAGCCGCGACCAGTCGATCCGCTTTTGCGAGGATGTGCGCAAACTGCGCCCCGGCATTGTTTTCGGCGCCGACATCATCGCCGGCTTCCCGACCGAGACGGACGCCATGTTCGAAAACTCGCTGGAGATCGTCGAGGAATGCGGCCTGACGCATCTCCACGTCTTCCCGTTTTCGCCGCGCCAGGGCACGCCCGCCGCGCGCATGCCGCAGCTCCGCCGCGACGTCGTCAAGCAACGCGCGGCACGCCTGCGCGCCGCCGGCGAGGCCGCCTATCGCCGCCATCTTGCCTCGCTCGCTGGAACGCATCAGTCGATCCTGGTCGAGCGTGACGGCCTTGGCCGCACCGAAGGGTTTACGCTGGCCGCGGTCTCTGCCGGCGCTCCGGGCGACATTGTCGAGGCTGATATCGCCGGCCATGACGGTATCCGACTGATCGCCGCGCCGCTTGCCGCCCGCGCCGCCTGAGAGCGCAAGACATGGCTGGGTTTTTCAAGAAGATATTTTCGTTCGGCAAGAAGGAAGTCGTCGAGGAGCGGCCCGACGAGGCCGCGCCGCTGCCGCCGATCAAATGGGACGAACTGGAGGCGCTGAAACCGGCCGCCGAGCAGGCCGTCCCGGAGTTTTTGAAACGCGACGAGTCGCGACCCGAAGTCGAAGCCGTACCTCCACCGCCAGTCGAACCAGAGTTGCCTCCGGCACCGCAACCGGCGCCGGAAGAGCAGAAGCCTGAGCCGCCGCCGACCATTCCACCCGAGCCGGAAACGCCTGCTGAGGAACCGGAGGAGATCCGGGCCGAGCCGCAGCAGCCAGAAATCGTCCCCTCCCAGCCGGAACCTGCACCCGTCGAAGTGCCGGTAGTGCCCACCGAGGCTCCCTCAGCAGCGCCAGCGCGCGAAGTCCCGCCCGCCGAAATACCGCCCCCGATCCGCCAGCCAGCGCCGGCCGAGACGAAACCGATCTTGAGCGAGATCGCGCCCGAACCGGAGGTCCTGCCGGCGCCCCACCCTCCCATCGAGGGGGAGGTAAAGCCCGAGCCGGAAGCCGTTCCGCAACCAGCGCCGGAGCCAAAGCCCGCCCCCGGCAAAGTCACCGTAACCAAGAAGGTCGAGCAGAAAGCCGAGCCGCAGAAGGCGCCCGAACCGGCGCCGAGGCGTTCCTGGTTCCAGCGCATGCGAGACGGGCTTGCCCGCTCGTCCCGGGAGCTGTCGGGCAACATCGCCGGCGTCTTCACCAAGCGGAAGCTTGACGAGGACACGCTGCAGGACCTGGAGGACGTGCTGATCCGCGCCGATCTCGGCATGGAGACGGCTTTGCGCGTTACCGACGCGCTCTCCGCCAGCCGCTACGGCAAGGACGTCTCCGACACCGAAGTCCGCGCCATCATGGCGGCCGAGGTGGAGAAGGTACTGACCCATGTCGCCATGCCGCTAGAACTCGATCTCAGCCACAAGCCGCATGTCATCCTGGTCGTCGGTGTCAACGGCACGGGGAAGACCACAACCATCGGCAAGCTGGCGGCAAAGCTGACCGATGGCGGCCTCTCGGTGATGCTCGCCGCCGGCGACACTTTTCGCGCCGCCGCGATCGAGCAGCTGAAGATCTGGGGCGAGCGCACCAACTCGCCGGTCATTGCCTCGAAGCTCGGCGCCGATGCCGCCGGCCTCGCCTACGATGCATTCGAGCGCGCGAAGGAGGCCGGCTCCGACGTGCTGATCATCGACACCGCCGGGCGGCTGCAGAACAAGACCGAACTGATGGCGGAACTGGAAAAGATCGTCCGGGTGCTGGGCAAGCTCGATCCGGAAGCGCCGCACACCGTGCTGCAGACGGTCGATGCCACCACCGGCCAGAATGCGCTCAACCAGGTCGAGATCTTCCGCAATGTCGCCGGCGTCAACGGCCTGGTGATGACCAAGCTGGACGGCACGGCGCGCGGCGGTATTCTGGTGGCGATCGCGGCAAAGCACAAATTGCCGGTCTATTTCATCGGCGTCGGCGAACAGGTCGACGACCTCGAACCCTTTTCCGCAAGCGAATTCGCCAGGGCGATCGCTGGAGTGGCTTGACGAGCATGATTCCGAAAAGTTGCAGGCTCTTTGGATTGGATCATGCGTAAGAAGGACGCTATGAACCCACCCATCCTCGAAGGCGACCCGTCCGATCCGCGACGCAGGGCGTTGAACCCCGGCCTGAAATTCCTGCTCGAACTCGGGCCTGGCCTGGTGTTCTTTTTCACCACCATCCGCGGCGCGTGGCTTGTCGGGAAGTTTCCGATCCTCGGCCATATCGGCGAGCCTATCCTGATTGCCACAGCGTTCTTTATGGTGGCGACGGCACTGTCGCTCAGCGTTTCGTGGATTTTGACGCGTAGCTGGCCGATCATGCCGTTGGTCTCGGCCATCGTGGTGTTTGTGTTTGGCGCGCTGGCGCTGTGGCTGCAGGACAAGACCTTCGCTTTCATGAAGCCGACAATCATCAACAGCCTGTTCGGCATCACGTTGCTTGGCGGGTTGGCGTTTGGCAGATCGCTGTTGGGCTATGTCTTTGATTCCGCCTTCAATCTCGACGCCGAAGGCTGGCGCAAGCTCACTTTCCGATGGGGACTCTTCTTCCTTTTTCTGGCTGCGCTGAACGAGATCGTGTGGCGCAACTTTTCTGAGGAAGCCTGGCTTTATTTCAAGGTCTGGGGCACGATTCCCATTACCCTTGTCTTCACGTTAAGCCAAATGCGGTTGATCCTGCGCCATTCGCTCGAGGACAAGGCCGGCAAGGAAGAGAAGGCCGGCAAATAGAGCAATTCCAGGAAAGTGTGTAGCGGTTTTCCCGGGAAAAGCGCGTAGCGTTTTCCCTAGGGAATTGCATCAGAATAAGGGGAGAGGGGCATGGAATTCATCACCACGCGCGACGAGTTGAGGACGATCTACAAGACGCCTCGGCTGACCGACGGCTCGATCCGCAAGGAATTGAAGACATTGGACGGCCACTGCCGTTCATTCATCGGCAAGAGCCCGTTCGTGCTGATCGGCTCGTCCGACGGCGCCGGCAATGCCGATGTGACGCCCAAGGGCGACAGGCCGGGTTTTGTGGCAGTGCTCGACGAGAAGACCATCGCCATCCCCGACCGGCCGGGCAACAACCGGCTCGACACGCTGGAGAACATCCTTCTCAATCCCTCGGTCGGGCTGCTCTTCCTCATTCCCGGCATGAACGAGACGCTGCGTGTCAACGGCGATGCCCGCATCACCGTCGATGCGGCGTTACGCGAGCGGCTGGCGGTCGACGGCAAGGCGCCGCAAAGCGTCGTCGTGGTGACGGTCAAGGCCGCCTATATGCATTGCGCCAAGGCCTTCATGCGCTCCGAACTGTGGAAGCCGGAGAGCTGGTACGACCGCGCGACGCTGCCGACGCTCGGCCAGATCCTGCGCGACCAGCTGGCGCTCGCCGATTCGGCCGAGGCGACCGACCGCTGGCTGGATGAGGAATACAGGGAGACTATGTGGTAGCGTGCCCGGCAACGAATCGCCCAAGCCGGTCTCCATTCCTTTGCTGAACATCCTCGCCATCTCCGGCAGCCTGCGCGCCGCCTCGACCAATTCGGCCCTGGTCGCGGCACTCGCGCAAAACGCGCCGCCGGACTGTCGCGTCTCCGTCTATGATGGGCTTGGCCGGCTGCCGATCTTCAACCCCGACGACGAAGGCGAGCGGACGCCGCCGCAACCAGCAGTGCTGATCGATGCGGTCACCGCCGCTGACGGCGTCATCGTCTCCTGCCCGGAATATGCTCACGGTGTGCAAGGCGGCCTGAAGAACGCGCTTGACTGGCTGGTGTCGCGCGATGCCGCCGTTGGCAAGCCAGCCATGCTGGTGCATGCCTCGCCGCGCTCGCTGTTTGCCCGCGCCGCACTGATCGAGATCATGCGGACAATGTCTTTTGCGCTCCATGAGGAACCTCGAAATAGCGCTGCTCGGCAAGAAGCCGCCGGAGGTGGAGGATATCTTATCGCAGCCGGAAAACCGGCTGACGATGCGCGATGCCCTATCCGCCTTCGCGGAGTTCATCCGCTCGCGGTGAACGCCGGACCGTGCTTTCGCCATCCCAGGGTCTCCGCGACGGAGTTTCGCTCCTGCTCCGCCCCGGGATGACGACGCTAGGAGCTGCGGCCAATCTGTGCCGGGAACTATCCCTTGCTCCTCCGCGTCTCGACGTCGGTCTCGCCGACGAACCAGTCGCGTGCAGCGACCTCCTCGAAAACCACCCAGACATCGTTGTTGGTCAGGCCGGTGACGCCGGTGATGGCCGCTGTCACCTGGGCGGCGATCGCGGCCTTTTTGCCGGCCGGGTCATCGGCAATCGCCTCCTTGACCAGGCGGATATTCACGAATGGCATGGTTCCCTCCCTTGCATATGCTTGGCGGCCGCTCAGTAGGTTTTGGCGCCGTTGACCATGAGCCGGACCATGTAGAGCGATGTGGTGCCGGCGATGTAGAGGCAGTTCAGCTTGTTGCCGCCGAACACGCAATTAGCAACGACTTCTGGTACCTTGACCTTGCCGATCAGCGTCCCGTCCGGATCGTAGCAATGGACCCCGTCGGCGGCACTGGTCCAGATGCGGCCGTCCGCATCCAGCCTGAAACCGTCGAACAGGCCGGCGGTGCAGTCTGCAAAGACCTTTTCGCCTGAGACCGTCTTGCCGCCCTGGCCGACATTGAACACCCGGATGTGCGCCGGATTTTGCGCACCATGCGTGCGGCCGGTATCCGCGACATAGAGTTGGCGCTCGTCGAGCGAGAAGGCGAGCCCGTTGGGCCTGACCATGTCGGTGATCACCGCCTCGGTCTCGCCGGTGCCGGGATCGACCCGGTAGACATGGCAGGCGCCGATTTCGCTTTCGGCCTTGTCGCCCTCGTAATCGGTATCGATGCCGTAGCTCGGATCGGTGAACCAGATCGAGCCATCGGACTTGACCACCGCGTCATTGGGCGAGTTCAGCCGCTTGCCGCGCCATTTGTCGGTGATGGTGATGACCGAGCCGTCATGCTCGGTGCGGCTGACGCGGCGGCCGGAATGCTCGCAAGTAACCAGCCGGCCTTGCCGGTCGACGGTGTTGCCGTTGGAATTGCCGGACGGCTGACGGAACACGCTGACGCTGCCGTCGGTCTCGTCGTAACGCAGCATGCGATTGTTCGGGATGTCGGACCAAACCACATAGCGCCCGGCTGCAAACCAGGCCGGTCCTTCCGCCCATCGGCAGCCGGTAAACAGCCTGTCCACCTGTGCATTGCCGTTGAAAAGCCGCGAAAAGCGCGGATCGAGAACTTCGTAGAATTCGCTGGCCATGGTTCCTCCCGGTAGCAGTCGCTTGGCAAGGGCGCGATCAAGCCAGCCTGCGATCGATATGGCAAGATCGATGATGCGTCTGAAGCATTATGGAAGCGAATGCTGGCCCGGACGGCAGGTCACATCCCGTTAACCGGCTATGCGCCCAGCGCAATGGTGCATTGCAACATCTTATTTTTGCAACGCACCATAACTATGTCATGCTCCGTATCGATCAAGGGAGGAACAACTGGCCGCGAAATGCGGCGCAAAAGGAAACTCGCTATGATCATCGACAGCCTCATGGGCCGCGCTCGCGCCAGCATCGCCAAGCGCCGGCATTACAACCGCCTCGTCGCCGAAATCGACAGCTTCAGCAGCCGCGACCTCGCCGACATGCGCGCCGACCGCTCAGAAATGCTCTACCAGGTCCACAAGCAGATCTACGGCTGAGTGAATGGGATCGGGCTTAGCCCACCCATTCGATCCAGCGGCCGTGGTAATCGCAATGGGCCAGGCGGTGCGTCTCGCCGCCCGGCCATAAAGTCAGGCTGAGTACCGCCCAATTGTTTGTGGGATCGCGCGGCTCCATCCTCAGCCTTGCGATAGGCGCAGCGGCCGTGGCCTGTCTGCCCGCCTGCTCCAGGGCGACGATGATCGCATCCTTGGTCGCCCGCGGCAGGTATTGCCACATGATCGAATGATAGAGCACAAAAGCGCCACCCTCCCGCCGCGCGGCCAGCGCCTTCCCGACAAAATCCGCCGCGTCCGCTTTGACAAGTGGCGGTCGAAACTTTTCGGCAAGTGACAGCGCAGCGTCGAGCCGGGCCAGCCGCGTAGCCTGATCGGCCCAGACGTAAGACCGAAGCCGTAACCGTGTGGCTGCGTCGGCGACATCTACCGGCGCGATGTCACAGCCGGCGCGGTGGCGGACGTCGATCGCTCCACCAAGCGGAACAGCGAGTCCGCGCACCTCCGGCGCCAACCGAACGGTGGAGGTCCGGTCGCCCCACTCGGCATCGCCGTAGCGGTAGTGAAAGCTGTCGAACAGGAATTGAGCCCAGCGCTGGCGCCAATCTCGCACAAGTCCAGCGGCAGGCCGGTTTCCCGCGCGACCGTCAGAAATCCAGGCAGCAGCATCGCCGACCGGGCGATTTCATTGGTCTGCGGCGCACCGGCGAGGCCGGCGACGATCCGCTCGTCGGATCGCGCAATTGCCTCCGGCAGCACCGCCGCGATCTCGGATTCGCTTGTCTGGTTGGGCGGATAGATCAGTGCCAATCGCTCATTGGCACCCGTCAGGACCAACCCATGCAGCGCGCCGCAAAGCCGCAATGCGAGGGCGTCGGCGCGCGCGTCGCCCGGCCAACCGAGCACCGCCTGCCCGGTCCTGGTGTTTGCGTCGAGAACCTTAGCGAGCGCACGGCATAAATTCGCGGTGAAAGGCGAGCCAAGTCCATCGCAGGCTTTCGCCTGTGCCAGAAAATGATCGCGGATGTCTCGTTCGTCCATCGCGTTTCAGGTGTCTCAGCCCGGAGCCGCGAGCGCCTTCTCGATTTCGGGTAACAGCAGCGTCCGCGCCGAGTCCGGCGTCAGCGGCCCGACATGCTTATAGGCGATCTTGCCATCCTTGCCGATGACGAAGGTTTCCGGCACGCCGTAGACACCCCAGTCGATCGCCGTGCGTCCGGCTTGGTCGACGCCGATCGCCTGGAATGGATTGCCGAGATCGCCAAGGAACCGACGGGCGTTTTCCGGCTGGTCCTTGTAGTTCAGCGCCGCCATGACGAAGCGTCTGTCCTGCGACAGCGCCAGCAGCACCGGATGCTCTTCGCGGCACGGCGCGCACCAGGACGCGAAGACGTTGACCAGCGTCACCTTGCCGGCGAACTGTTTTGAATCGAGGCCCGGCAAATTGGTGCCTTCGAGCGCCGGCAGGTTGGTCTGCGGCGCCGGCAGGCCGATCAGCGCTGACGGCACTTCCGACACGTCGCGCCCGGACAAAAGCTGCGCCAGGAACAATCCCGCCAGCCCGAGAAAGACCACCAGCGGCAGCAGCACGATCAGGCGGCGGCGCGCCGGTGTTTGGGTTTCCGTGCTCATGATTTTACTGCCTTGTCGGAGCGCCGGCGCACGCCGGATGCCTCCAGCTCGGCAAGCTCTCGCTTGCGGCCGCGCTGGTCGAGCAGAATCCAGCCGATCAGCCCACCCAGCACCACGGCCGTGATCGCATAGGCGGCGGTGACATAAAGGGCGTGAACGCTCATTTTCCCGATCCAAGGCTTCTCACGGCGGAATTCATAGCCTCACCGGCTGTTTGTCGCAATGAACGGGTCTGCGGCAGATTTGCGGTTATCGCAAGCCGAAGGTCACTGCGAACGCAAAACACCTGATATGTTTTTGATACGCATGTATTGGCACGTCAGAGACAGCCTGACAGCCCCTTCGCAGGTAAGCAGGATTCTACCGGCGTCATCCCACATCCTGATTGCACTCCAGCCATGGCTCCGGAACTTGCGAAGGCTAATCGATTCGACCGCGATGAACTCAAGCCCGAAAGACACGGCATTGAACGCCGCCCATTTGGCGGGGGGCCGGTAGGGGAGGACGGTCGAGATGAAGGAAAGGTACATGCTAGGCCCTTCACGATTGATTTCGGCCTTGGTTACCTCGACGGAAGACAGGTCCGGATAGTTGCCGTAGATTGTCTGGAGAAAGATCGGGTTCTCTATGCGCAGCGGCCACATCAATCCGTTCCGTGCCGAAGCGCCAGCGCCGCCGCCACCGGCCCGAGCACGGCAAGGAACAGGGTCAGCGCGGCGAGAATGAGGAAGGGCTGCAGAAAAGGATCGGGGTTCGCCACCGCGCCATAGCTTGCTGATACGCCGAAGATCAGCACGGGAATGGTTAGCGGCAGCACCAGCACCGAGATCAGCAGGCCCCCGCGCGGCAGCGCCACCGCCACCGCGGCACCGGCGGCACCGATGAAGGTGATCGCCGGCGTACCGACCAGAAGCGTCAGCGCCGTCGCACCGATGCCGATGGGCTCCATGTTCATGAACAGGCCGAGCAAGGGAGCGGCGATGACCAGCGGCAGCACGCTTCCCGCCCAATGCGCCAGGCATTTCGTCAGAACGGTCAAGGCCAGCATGTGCCGGTCGTTGCCAAGCACCAGAAGATCGAGCGAGCCGTCCTCGCGGTCGGCCTGGAACAGCCGGTCGAGGCCGAGCAGGCAGGCCAGCAATGCGGCGATCCACAGGATCGCCGGGCCGATGCGGGCCAGCAGCTTCAGCTCGGGACCGACGCCGAAGGGGATGGTCGCGATAACGGCGAGAAAGAAAATCACGCCGGTAAGCGCCCCGCCGCCGGCGCGGATACTCAGGCGGATGTCGCGCAGGAAGAGGGCTAGCATGATGTGAGATGCTTTCGCCCGTGAAGGAATGCCAACATCAGCCGGTCATCCTCAATTCCTTTCCCTCGATCCCCAGCGGCAAATGCGTCGCCGCAACCACGATCCCCCCACTCTCGAGGTGTTTCCCCATCAATTCGCCGAATCTCTCCTCCGAAGCCTTGTCCAGTCCTGCCGTCGGCTCATCGAGCAGCCACAATGGCCGGTGGCTTACCAGCAGTTTTGCAATCGCCGCGCGGCGACGTTGCCCGGTCGAGAGATAGCCGAAAGGCAGATGGCCGATGCCGCCCAGCCCGACGGTTTCCAGCGCCTCTTCAACACCCGCGGAACCGGCGCCCGAAAAATCGCGCCAGAAGCACAGGTTTTCCGTAACGCTCAGCGCCGTCTTCATCGCGTTGAGGTGGCCGAGATAGTGACACGCCGAGGCGGCCGACGGAAAGTCTTCGCCACCACCTTCGAGCCGCACACGGCCTGCCGCCACCGGCAACAGTCCGGCGACGATCCTGAGCAGCGTCGATTTGCCGGCGCCGTTCGGCCCGGTGACGACCAGCGCCTGGCCATCCCCCAGCGCGAATTCGATGCCGGAAAATACCGTCTCGCCGCCGCGTTCGCCGCCCAGATTTTCGGCGATCAGCCGCATCCGTCCCCCTTCGCCGAAAGTTCAGGCGCGGCTTCGGTGCGCCGCACCAAAAATGGCGATTCCGTGTCTAGAACTATTCCAGAAAATTCTCTATATCCGCATCATCCGTGCCAGCGGTCGGCACGGGAACCGAATTTGCGCCGAACCAGCGCGCGTGCCGCCTTGAACGGCCCGGACGCTTGGGAACGGATAGCGGAAATGGCCGTACCCGCACCTTTGCGCGTGATTTGCATGCCCACTGGCGTCCGTTCCCTTCCGGCAACCGACAGTTAGGGATCGCACGTGTCCAAATCACTCGACAGCTTCAATTGCCGCCGCACGCTGACCGCCAGCGGCACCGAGTACGTTTACTATGACCTTGTCGAGGCCGAAAAGAACGGCCTCACCGGTATTGCCCAATTGCCCTATTCGATGAAGGTGCTGCTGGAGAATCTGCTGCGCAACGAGGACGGCCGTTCCGTTACCAAGGAGAGCATCCAGGCGGTCGCCGGCTGGCTGACTGACCGGGGCACCGCCGGCGTCGAGATCGCCTATCGCCCGGCTCGCGTGCTGATGCAGGATTTCACCGGCGTTCCAGCCGTGGTCGACCTTGCCGCCATGCGCGACGCCATGGCCTCGCTCGGCGGCGACCCGCAAAAGATCAATCCGCTGGTGCCGGTCGATCTGGTCATCGACCACTCGGTCATCGTCGACGAATTCGGCACGCCACTGGCTTTCGCCCGCAATGTCGAGCTTGAATATGAGCGCAACGAGGAACGCTACAAATTCCTGAAATGGGGCCAGCAGGCGTTCCGCAATTTCCGCGTCGTGCCGCCCGGCACTGGCATCTGCCATCAGGTCAATCTCGAATATCTCGGTCAGGTCGTGTGGACCAACAGCGAAGACGGCGAGACCACCGCCTATCCCGACACCTGCGTCGGCACCGATTCACATACCACGATGATCAACGGCCTCGGCGTTCTCGGCTGGGGCGTCGGCGGCATCGAGGCGGAGGCCGCGATGCTTGGCCAGCCGGTCTCCATGCTGCTGCCTGAAGTCATCGGCTTCCGGCTCACCGGCAGGCTGAGAGAAGGCGTCACCGCCACCGACCTGGTGCTCACCGTCACCCAGATGCTGCGCAAGAAGGGCGTCGTCGGCAAGTTCGTCGAATTCTTCGGGCCGGGCCTGTCCAACATGACGCTGGCCGACCGCGCCACCATCGGCAACATGGCGCCGGAATATGGCGCCACCTGCGGCTTCTTCCCGGTCGACAGCGAAACGATCCGCTATCTGACCATGTCCGGTCGCGACGAAAGCCGCATCGCCCTGGTCGAGGCTTATTCGAAGGCGCAAGGCTTGTGGCGCGACGCCGGCTCGGCCGATCCGGTCTTCACCGACCTGCTGGAGCTCGATCTCGGCAGTGTCGTCCCGTCGATGGCCGGGCCGAAGCGGCCGGAAGGCCGGGTCGCACTTGAAGACATTCCGGCCGGCTTCGCCAAGGCCATGGAGTCCGAATACAGGAAGGCCGCCGAAATCGACAAGCGCTATGCCGTCGACGGCACGAACTACGATCTTGGCCATGGCGATGTGGTCATCGCCGCCATCACCTCCTGCACCAACACCTCGAACCCGAGCGTGCTGATCGGCGCCGGGCTGTTGGCGCGCAATGCCAACCGGCTCGGCCTCAAGCAGAAGCCGTGGGTCAAGACCTCATTGGCGCCGGGCAGTCAGGTCGTCGCCGAATATCTCGAGAAATCCGGCCTGCAGAAGGAGCTCGACCAGATCGGCTTCAACCTGGTCGGCTTCGGCTGCACCACCTGCATCGGCAATTCCGGCCCGTTGCCGGCGCCGATCTCCAAGACCATCAACGATAAGGGCCTGATTGCTGCAGCAGTCTTGTCCGGCAACCGCAATTTCGAAGGCCGCGTCTCGCCCGACGTGCAGGCGAACTATCTCGCCTCGCCGCCACTGGTCGTCGCCCACGCGCTGGCCGGGACCGTGACCAAGGATCTGACCACCGAACCGCTCGGCGAGGATCGCAACGGCAATCCGGTCTATCTCAAGGATATCTGGCCGAGTTCGGTCGAGATCCAGGAATTCATCGAGAAGAACGTCACGCGCGAATTGTTCGCCCGCAAATATGCCGACGTCTTCAAGGGCGACGAGTACTGGCAGAACGTCAAGGCGCCGGAAGGCCAGACCTATGCCTGGGACGACAATTCCACCTATGTGCAAAACCCGCCCTATTTCGCCGGCATGACGTCGGGCTTCGGCAAGATCGGCGATATCAAGGGCGCGCGCGTGCTCGGTCTGTTCGGCGACAAGATCACCACCGACCACATTTCGCCGGCCGGTTCGATCAAGGCGGCCTCGCCGGCCGGCAAGTACCTCACCGACCACGGCGTCGGCGTCGCCGATTTCAACCAGTACGGCACGCGCCGCGGCAATCATGAGGTAATGATGCGCGGCACCTTCGCCAACATCCGCATCCGCAACCACATGCTGGGCGAGAACGGCCGCGAGGGCGGCTACACCATCCATTACCCGTCGAAAGAAGAGGAATCGATCTACGACGCCGCCATGCGATACAAGAAGGAAGGCGTGCCGCTGGTCATCTTCGCCGGCGTCGAATATGGCAACGGCTCGTCGCGTGACTGGGCGGCCAAGGGCACCAATTTGCTGGGCGTCCGCGCGGTCATCGCCCAGTCCTTCGAGCGCATCCACCGCTCCAACCTTGTCGGCATGGGCGTGATCCCCTTCGTCTTCGAGGAAGGCACCTCATGGGCCTCGCTCAACCTCAAGGGCGACGAACTGGTCGAGATCGACGGACTGGGCAACATCAAGCCTCGGCAGAAGATGATCGCCAGGATCACCTACGGCGACGGCAGCGTCAAAGAGGTTCCGATCATCTGCCGCATCGATACGCTGGACGAGCTCGACTACTTCAAGAATGGCGGCATCCTGCAATACGTGCTGCGCGATCTGGCCGCTTAAGGGAGTAGGGCAATAAGGCAGTAGGGCAGTAGGGTGAAGCAAGGAGAAGCGACTTATTCCCCTACTGCCCTACTGCCCTACTGCCCTACTGCCCTACTGCCCTAATTCCCGGCTTTCCGAACCGCGCTGTCGCCGCCAGCAGCACGCCGAGCATCAGCCCGTTGAATATGTGCCACAGGAAATGCGTGCCGAGCGGAAAGCCGCCGCAGACCAGCGGATCGATCATCCGGCAGATGACCGACACGACGAAGATCGCCGAGCCCGCCAGATTGTACCAGCCGGCACGGTTGCCGCTGGCCGCCACCATGGCCCCGAAGAAGGCGAGCGCCAGGAAGGGCGGCAGATAGCCGGTCGTCCCGTTCGACGCCTGGCGCAGCCAGTCGGGCACGGCAAAGGTCACCAGCCCGGCGACGGCATAGAAGGCGACGAAAATGGCGATCGCCTTGCCCCATTTCATGCCGAGAAAACGCCGCAGGTTGAACAGCGTGTAGGCCAGCGTGAACCCGGCGATCGGCAGCACGTCGGCCCAGACCGTGCCACGGTTGGCAAAGGTGTGGAACAGCGACGAGCCGACGCCGATCGCCACCACCCACCAGGCCAGCACTTCGGCGAAGGTGCCGGTGCCGCGCTTGCGCACCTGCCAGACACCCCATAGCCCGGCGGCAAAAAAAGCCAGATTGCTCAGCGCATTTAGCGGTTCGGCCCAGAATTCCGGCCCCGTCCGTTCGCAATAGAGGTCGACCGGCGCCAGGAGAGATTGCCACATGCTGATTGCCGCCCGAATCGCTTCCATCGTAAAGTGCAAGTCCACCTATTGCGCCCTTGCCAGCGGTTGCAACGGCAAAATTTCACCGCAACGTGACTTCCCGTTGACTGCCGCTTCTGCCACATATTTCGACAACCAGAACAAAGCCGGCGTCACCGGCGGGATCGGAACGGCTATGCCATCTCGAAGACCATTGCGGCTTGCGGCCCTTGCGCTGGCCCTCTCGGCGTTTGCCGGCAGGGCCCTTGCCGAGCCAACCGACAAGCCATTAGGCGTCGTCGAGCTCTTCACCAGCCAGGGATGCAACTCCTGTCCGCCGGCAGATGAATTCTTCGCCGAGCTCGCCGCCAAAGAGGACATCGTCGCGCTCGCCTATCATGTCGATTATTGGGATTACCTCGGCTGGCAGGACACGCTGAGCCGCAAGGAAAATACCGAGCGGCAATACGAGTATATGCGCGCCTTCGGCAGTCGTTCCGTCTACACCCCGCAAGCCGTCATAAACGGCCGCAGCCATGTCAACGGCGCCAGCCGCAAGGAAGTCGACGGCGCGCTGGCCCGCATGGAGAGGGTCGGCGAAGGCATGCGCGTCGGCATCAAGGTCAGCCGGACCAGCGATCGCGTCATGATCGATGCCGGCGACGCTGTGACCGGCCCAACCGACGCGCATGTCGTCATCGTCTATTTCAATCCGCCGCAGACGATAAAGATCGGCAAGGGCGAAAACAGCGGCCGCAGCATGACCTACTGGAACGCCGTCTCCAGCATCCAGACCGCCGGCATGTGGCACGGCAAGGCGCAGCGCTACGAACTGCCGATGAGCGAGATCGCCAAGAAGGGCGGCTGCGCCGTGCTGCTGCAGTCGGTCGGCAAGGACGGCATGCCCGGGCCGATCCTGGGCGCAGCCTTTATCCGCAAGCCTTAGATAGGGCGCCCCCCGTTCTCCCCTTGTTGTGGGAGAAGGGATAACCGCGCTCAAGCCTCCGACGACAGCCTATCTGGATGGATCGCATCGCCACGGCTAATAAAAAACCGGCGTCAGCTTGCTTCTGACGCCGGTCATTTAGGTTTTGGGATCGTCGCACCCGATCTTTCCAAGGAAAAACCGAGGTTGGTTCGATCCGACGCAGACCCGTGGGCGGGGGGCTTGGGGTTTACGAGCCGGTGCCGGACCGAACCGTCTCAGGCAACGCCGGTAAATTCGTCGGACATTGGGGCATGAGCACGGATAAAAAAGGGCAGGATTGTGGCAAAGCATCACCAATTTCAACAGGCGTTTCGCAAACGTGACTGGACGCTGGAGAAACCGCGCGGTGCTGCCGTTGCCCGGCCGGGCCTTGCAATTCGGCAACGAAAGCGCCAACTTTGGTCGGCGTACGATTCATTGCGAGGATCCAGGCATGACTGATCGCAGCAGCGGGACGGAGGATGGGGACGCATCCGCAATATTGATCCCGCTGCATGAGGCAAGACGCGAACGCCTCGACCAGCCGGTGCGGTTCGACCGGCGCGAACTGGACCAGATCCTCAGGCTCTACGGCCGTATGGTTGCCGCCAATGAGTGGCGCGACTATGCCATCGACCATCTCGCCGACCGCGCCGTTTTTTCCGTCTTCCGCCGCACCAGCGAAGTGCCGCTTTTCCAGATCGTCAAGGATCCGAAGCTGGCGCGCCGGCAAGGCGCGTTCGCCGTCATCGCCGCCGGCGGGCGCATCCTCAAGCGCGGCCAGGAACTCGGCCGGGTGCTTGGCGTGTTCGACCGAACACTGAAGCTGGTCGAGGCGTAACCCTTTATTTTTGCAGGCGGAACTTGCGCTCGGGCAGCGATTGCGGATCAGGCGGGATGGACGCCCCGCCGTTGATCGGCAGCTGCATGAAAACCGTGTCCAGCCAGCGTCCGTGCTTATAGCCTGAGCCTTCCAGGCGGCCGGAATGACGAAAGCCGAGCTTCTCGTGCAACCTTACCGAGGCGCTGTCGGGCCGGCCGTCGCCGATCACCGCGATGATCTGGCGAAAACCCGCCGCCTTGGCCGCTTCGATCAGCCCTTGCATCAAGAGCAGCCCGACGCCTTGCCCTTTGGCCTCGGGCGCGACATAGACGGAATCCTCGACGACGAAGCGGTAGGCCGGGCGCGGCCGGAACGCCCCGGCATAGGCATAGCCGAGCACGGCGCCGGCCTTTTCCGCAACGAGATAGGGAAAGCCGCCCGCCATCAGAGTGTCGAAGCGCGTGCCCATCTCGGCGCGGCTCGGCGGTTCGAGTTCGTAGCTCGCCGTGCCGTTTATCACCGCGTCGGCATAGATTTCCGTGATCTGGTCAAGGTCGGCCAATGTCGCGGCGCGTATCGTGATGCTGCTCATAATTTAGGCACGTCGTTCATCTGCCCTATATCACAGCAAAAGCCGGGACAAAAGAAAAGGGCGGCCATTGGGCCGCCCTTTCCAAACTCGCTGGTCCAGGAAAACCGTACTTAGCGACGGTCGCCCATGAACTGCAGCAGAAACATAAACAGGTTGATGAAGTCGAGATAGAGCCTCAATGCGCCCATGATCGCCTTGCGGCCGGCGACATCGGTCTCGTCGCCCTCGAAGTACATCTCCTTGATGTTCTGCGTGTCGTAGGCGGTGAGGCCAGCGAAGATCAGCACGCCGATCGCCGAAACGGCGAAGGAAAGCGCCGACGACTGCAGGAAGATGTTGATCACCATCGCGATGATCAGGCCGACCAGGCCCATGACCAGGAATGACCCGAACGCCGAGAGATCGCGCTTGGTCGTGTAGCCGTAGAGCGACAGCCCGCCAAAGGCGGCGGCGGTGGCGAAGAAGGTCTGCGAGATGCTGGCGGTGGTGTAGACCAGGAAGATCGACGACAGCGACAGGCCGACGAGGCCGGCGTAGACCCAGAATGTCGTCTGCGCGGCCGAAACGCTCATCGACTGGACGCGGAACGACAGGAACATCACCGCTGCCAGCGGGGCGAAGATCACCAGCCATTTCAGCGGCGAGCCGAAGATCGCGTAGCCGAACGAGGTCAGCATCTCGCCGCTTGGCAACGTCGCGACCGCCGAGGCGGGATCGCTGGTAGTGGCCAGCATGATTGTGCCGACCGCGGCAAGGCCGGTGATGAGGAGGCCAAGCCCCATCAGATTGTAGACCTTGATCATGTAGGCCCGCAGGCCCTGGTCGATGGCAGCATCGACGCCGGCGCCGGGCACGGCGCGCGTCTGATAATTGCGAACGGGATCAGCCATGGAAATCCTCATATTGCTTCTGCCCCGTCCGGTGTCAGGTCCTTTTGAACCCAGGCGCCGCTGGCGGGGCTCCAGCATGCCTGCGCCGAAATATGATGGTTCTTGGCGTAAAGGACAAGACCGTAACCAAGCGTAATGCTCCGTGAAGTGCCGGAGATACGGTTTTATTGGCCTTCCCGCCCGGAACATTACCGAGATTTAATCGAAACCGGCTCTGGCTCAAAGATTCCGCAGCACCGGCGCCGCCTTGTGGCCCAGCACCCGCCACGTGCCGGCAAGGCCGATGCCGACCGTGACCACCAGCGAAAAGCCGATGGTCGCCACCGCCACCTCGGGCATGAAGTGCGATGGCAGCGTCATGATGCGCGCGACGACGAACCATGCCGCCACAGCGCCCGCCGCCAGCGCGAAGATCGCGGTAGCAAGGCCGATCAGCATGTATTCCAGCGAAAACGCGGCGATCAGCGTTTTTCTGGTCGCACCCAGGGTCTTCAGCACCACCGCGTCGTGAATGCGAGCCCGGTTGCCGGCGGCGAGCGCCCCGGCCAGCACCAGCACCGAGGCGATCAACGCCACCCCCGCTGCTGCCCTGATTGCTGTGCCGAGCTGCGCCACCAGCCGGTTGACGATTTCGAGCGCGTCCTTGACCCTGACCGTCGTCACCGCGGGAAAGGCACGCGTGACGGCGTTGAGAAGATGCGCATCGTCGGCTGCCGACGCATTCGTCTCGGTCAGCGTCGCCAACCAGCCATGCGGCGCACCGGCGAACGTGTTGGGCGAGAACACCATGACGAAATTGATGCCTATGGTTTCCCATTCGACCTGGCGGAAATTGGCGATCTTGGCCGTGATGTTGCGGCCGAGCACGTTGACGGTGATGGTGTCGCCGAGCTTCAGCCCGATCTCTTTGCCTTCCTCGGCGGAAAACGAGACCAGCGGCTCGCCGGCATAGTTCTCCGGCCACCAGCTGCCCTCGGTCAGCGTCGCATTCTCCGGCAGCTTTGCGTCATAGGTCAGGCCACGGTCGCCGCGCAGTACCCAGGCGCCTTCGGCCGGAACCTTGACCTTGTCGACATTGACGCCGTTGAGCGCCATCACCCGGCCGCGCAACATCGGCACCTTGATCAGCCTGCCTTGCGGTGCCTCTTTGCCGACCAGCGCGGAGAAGGCATCGACGTCACTGCTCTGGATATCGACGAAGAAGAAGTTCGGTGCCCTTTCCGGCAGGCTGCCCGAGATCTGCCGCCTGAGATTGCCGTCGATCAGCGCCAGCGTCACCAGCAGCGTCAGCCCGAGTCCCAACGACAGCACCACGGACGGCGTCAAGGCGCCAGGCCGATGGATGTTGCCGATGGCGAGCCTGAGCGCGGTCGAGCGCACGCGCGGGCTTTTCTTCGCCGCCCACTGCACCAGCGAGCCGACCACACGCAGCACCAGGAACGAAAAGATCGTGGCGCCAACGAAGATCGAGGCAATACGGCGGTCGCCGGAAAACAGGATCGCCAGTACCGCGAGCAGCAGCGCGATGCCCAATGCCGCGGCGATATAGAGCGGGCGGGGAAAACCGCGGCCCTCGAAACCCATTTCGCGAAACAGCGCCGTTGCCGGCACGTCGCGGGCGCGGCCGAGCGGCAGCAAGGCGAAAGCCAGCGTCACCAGCAGCCCGAACAGCGCTGCCATGCCGAGGGCGCCGGGATAGAACCCACCTTCCGCCGGCACTGGAATGACCGATTGGAGTGCGGCGCTGGCCGCGAACGGCATCAGCGCGCCAAGCACAAGGCCTAGCGTGATGCCGAGGGCGGCGATCATCAGGATCTGCACCAGATAGACGGCAAAGACGAAGCCGCCCGAAGCCCCCAGGCTCTTGAAGGTGGCGATGACGCCGCGCTTGCCGTCGAGATAGGCACGCACGGCATTGGCCACGCCGACGCCGCCGACCACCAGCGCCGTCAACCCAACCAGAGTCAGGAATTGCGAAAACCGTTCGATATTCGAGGACAGCGCCGGTGCTGCGTTGCTGCGGGTGCGGATCGACCAGCCGGCCTGCGGGAACTCTTTTGCCGCCTGCTCCTGGATCGCCTTGATCAGTGCCTCAGTGGTGCCGCCAGGCAGGCGGACCTTATAGGCGTTCTCGACCAGGCTGCCCGGCTGGATCAGGCCGGAAGCGGCAAGCCCGTCGGTCGACACCATCAGCCGCGGCGCAAAACCGAAGCCATCCGACACTGCATCCGGCTCGTTGACCAGCCTGGCACGCAGCTCGAACGTCGCGCTGCCGAGCTTCAGCCGGTCACCGATGCCAAGGTTCAGCCGCTCGAACAAGAGGTCCGGCGCGGCGGCGCCGAAGACCCCGGATTTTTCGCCGAACAGATCTTCTCGCGACAGCACCGGCTCGGTCTCCAGCGCGCCGTAGAGCGGATAGGCGCCGTCGACCGCCTTGGCCTCGACCAGCGCCTGGTCGGAGCCGTCCTCGAGCCTCGCCATCGAGCGCATATTGGCACTGTGCGAAACCGTGCCAAGCCGGTCGAGGAAGCTGCGTTCGGCTCTGGTCGGATCGCGTTGGTTGAGCTGGAAGCGGAGATCACCGCCGAGCAGCGTCTGGCCCTGGTCGGCAACACCGGCGGAAATAGCCTGCGCCACCGAATTGACGCCGCCGATCGCAGCGACGCCGAGCGCGATGCAGGCAAGGAAGATCAGGAAGCCGGACAGCCCGCCACGCATTTCTCGCAGCGAAAACCGAAAGGCGAGCCTCAGCGTGCGCGCCAGCGGCATCATGCGGTCATCCTGCCAGCCCTGGTGGCCGGCTTAGGCGCGTCTTCGATCAGCCCCGACCGCATCGACACCTGGCGCGAGCAGCGCGCCGCGAGTAGTGGGTCATGCGTGACCAGCACCAGCGTCATGCCGCGTTCGGCCGCCTTGGCAAACAGCAGGTCGGCGACGTGCCGCCCCGTTGCCTGGTCGAGATTGCCGGTCGGCTCGTCGGCTATCAGGATGCGCGGCGACGGCGCCAGCGCCCGGGCGATCGCCACGCGCTGCTGCTCGCCGCCAGACAATTCGCCGGGGTAATGGGTGACGCGATCGCTCAAGCCCACCGCCGCCAACTCGCGCGCCGCTACGCCGAATGGATCGACATGGCCGGCAAGCTCCAGCGGGACCGCAACGTTTTCCAGCGCCGTCATATTGGGGATGAGATGGAAAGACTGGAACACGATGCCGATGTTTCGTCCCCGAAACGATGCGATCTGATCTTCGCTTTTGCCGTTGAGCAGCTCGCCGGCAATTCGGACCGTGCCCGAATCGACCCTTTCAAGCCCGGCCAAAACCATCAGCAATGTCGACTTTCCCGAACCTGAAGGTCCAACGATGCCTGTCGCTTCGCCGCCCGCCACATCGAGGCCGACGCCCTTCAGCACATGGACCGAGGATGCACCTTCGCCGAGCGTCAGCGATACGTCTTTCAGCGAAATGACGGCTTCTTCCAAAATCAAATCGTCCTATATGGGGGATGAAGGCTAGTGCATCCGATGCTCGACAAAGACGAAAACCTGCCTTCGCCAACAGATGTTCCTGGTCATATGGGGCCTGCCGCATGGCTTTCAAACACACCTTTGCCGCAGCCTTCGCCCTTTTCCTCGCCATTTGCGGCGCCATTTCGTCGGCGCGCGCCGAACCGTTCACCATTGTCGGTTTCGGCGACAGCCTGATGGCGGGTTATGGCCTCGGGCCAGGTCAGGGCTTCACCGAGAAGCTGCAGGCGGCGCTGCGCGCCAAGGGCTACGATGTCACGGTCGCCAACGCCGGCGTCTCCGGCGATACGACGAGCGGCGGCCTGTCGCGGCTCGACTGGTCGGTGCCGGACGGCACGCAACTCGTCATCCTGGAGCTCGGCGCCAACGACATGCTGCGCGGCGTTTCGCCCGCCATAGCGGAAAAGAACCTGGACGCCATGCTGGCAAAACTGAAGCAGCGCAAGATCGCCGTTTTGCTGGCCGGAATGCGCGCGGCGCCCAATCTCGGCGCCGACTACCAGAACGCCTTCGACGCGACCTTTCCGCGACTGGCTGAAAAATATGGCGTGCCGCTCTATCCTTTCTTTCTCGAGGGCATCGCCGGTCAATCCGTCCTGCAACTCGAGGACGGCCTTCATCCAAACGCCCGAGGCGTCGACCGTATCGTCGAGGGTATCCTGCCCAGTGTGGAGAAGACCATTGAAGCGGTCCGGGGCAATTCCTGAAGGCGAGGGTTCGCCGTCGCAACACCTTCCGCAGGGGAAGCTTTTAGGCAGGCCTGCGACCAACAAACCGCTTGCCCCGTTTGGATATCGATGATTCGCTAGGGGCAAGAGTTCGATTCGAGGACAGGAGGCTTCCCATGCCGCGTCTTTTTACCGCCCTCGAAATACCGCGTGATGCCGCTCTTTCGCTGTCCCTGCTCAGGGGCGGCCTGCCCGGAGCCCGCTGGATCGACGTCGAAAACTATCATCTGACGCTGCGCTTCATCGGCGATGTCGAGGGCCATGTCGCCGACGACATCGCCAACGCGCTCGACCGTGTTCACCGCGCCTCCTTCCCGCTGACGCTGTCCGGCGTCGGCGCCTTCGGCCAGAAGAAGCCGCATGCGGTGTGGGCCGGGGTCGCGGCTTCGCCCGATCTTTCCGCATTGCAGGCCGAGATCGAGCGCATCTGCCAGCGGCTCGGCATCCCGGCCGACCCGCGCAAGTTCATGCCGCATGTGACGCTGGCCCGCCTGCGCAACTCGAGCCCGCTCGACGTTGCCCAGTACCTGTCGGCGCGCGGCAATTTTTCGACGCTGCCGTTCCGGGTCGGCCGCTTCGTGCTGATGTCGTCGCGCGATTCGGTCGGCGGCGGCCCTTACGTCGTCGAGGAGGCCTGGCCGCTTTCAGGTGCTGACAACCGCGTCGCCAGCCGTTTGGTCGGCGCCGCCGACGCTTCGCGGATCATGCGGTAGACGGACATGGCCAGGGAGAAACTAGCAAAAGAAGCGATCCGCGCCGAACTTGCCGGCCTCGACGGCTGGTCGCTGGCCAAGGATGGCGGCTCGATCACCCGCAGCTTCACCTTCAAGAATTTCTCCGAAGCCTTTGCCTTCATGACCCGCGTCGCCCTGGCCGCGGAGAAGATGGACCACCATCCCGACTGGTCGAACGTCTACAAGACGGTAAACGTGACCCTCAACACGCACGACGCCGGCGGCCTGACCGCGCTGGATTTCGATCTGGCCAGGAAAATGAACCGCTATTTCGGCGGCTGAGCCTGTCTGCACCTTGCAGCGAGGTTCGGCTTTCACCACATTTTGCCTCGCGGTCACGCGTGAAGTCACGCGACGGCCGCAAGGAGGGGTTGATGGCGCAAAAATCCGGTTTTGATTTCTTTGGCCTCGGGAGCAAGCCGGGCAACGAGAGCGAAGTGCGCGAAAAGTTCTGGCGTACGGCGAAGAAGGCCGCCCGGCAGATCCCGTTCATGGAAGAGGTGGTCGCCGCCTATTACTGTGCCATGGACAAGAAGACGCCGCTTCGCGCCAAGGGCACCTTGCTTGCTGCGCTCGGCTATTTCGTGCTGCCGACGGACGTCATCCCCGATTTCATCCTTGGGCTAGGCTTCACCGACGACATCGCCGTGCTGACCGCCGCGATTACCGCCGTCAGCGCCCACATCACGCCGGCGCACCGGCTCGCCGCCAGGCAGGCCATCGCCGACAAGAGCTGAGCCGGTGCGGCGCAAAAAATCGCGTGAGAAGCGACTTTCCGGCCGTCAAACCCACCGCCGCACCCGCGCCTTGTAGGCGCGATAGACATCTCCGAACTTCCGCTCGAGGTAGCGCTCTTCCGGCGCGATGACGCCGGTATTGATCACCCACAGCAGCGGGACGACGAGCGCGATAGCCCAAAGACTTCCGGCCGCGACGCCGAGGCCCAAATAGATGAGGGTCGCTCCCAGATAGAACGGGTTCCTGGTCCGCCGATAGATACCGTCGACGACCAGCGCCGTCGTTGGCAAGGTCGGTGGTATGTTGGTTCCAGCGGCCTGAAAGCGGCCCGCTGCCATAAAGATGAACACGAAGCCGCACACCGCGAGCACGGCGCCGGTCAGATAGCGGGCGAGCGCCTGCCCGGCCATGACCGGGAGCGGCACGAGCACCTCGAGCACGGTTGCCGCCACCAGGAAGCCGAGGAAGATCAAAGGTGGCAGCGCAATGACCCCGGCCACGTCGGGGGCGCCCGATCCGCCCGCCGCCTCCCCGCCATCCGACCGGGGCACCGCGCCACCGGCCGCCACGCGGACGGCGACACGAACGCCGAACACGATCGCCAGGACGACTGTGCCGCCCGCCAGGATCAGAACTGTCTCGGAAATGACCATGGCCAAATCTCCCGCAAGCCGCCAGGGAGGGTACCCTGGCCGAGCGCCGTGGCGGCGAACGCAGACATGGTACCGCCTGCAGGGAAATTCGTCACGTACCTCAGAAAAGCGGAATCGCCGCAAGACCTAGCTGCTTGAAAAGTCAAACTCTTGCCGTTTTCGTGGCCTCCAAGTCGCGGCAGGGACATTGCGCCAGCCGCTTTTTCGAGCGGCAGCGCGAAGACGGCGGCGGTTTCCTGGCGTGAACATCCTTTTCTAAGGGGAAATTCACCGTTTGGTAACCCAGATTAAATCAAAATGAAGCGACGGGCAGGACGCCGAGCCGGCCTGCCGCCGCACCAGTGGAATACGGGAAAAGCGATGCGCGGATTGATTGCTATAGTTTCCAGCCTGGCCCTGGTGGCCTTGACGGCGCCCGCGCTGGCGCAGTCGGCAACCAAGATCGGCCAGCATAATGCCTGGGGCACCTACAGTTATCAGGCGTCGGGCGGCGGCAAGGTCTGCTATGTCCTGACGGTGCCAACCGACAAGCAGCCGCCGACGCTCGATCACGGCGACATGTTCTTCTTCGTCAGCCAGCGGCCGGGGCAGCAAGTGTCCTACGAGCCGCAATTCATTGCCGGCTATACCTTCCAGGAGGGTTCCAAGGCCACCGTCACCATCGACAAGAAGTCTTTCTCGATGTTCACGCGCGGCAAGTCGGCCTGGGTCGAGAACGCTGCCGAGGAGCCGGTGCTGATCGCCGCGATGAAGACCGGCACCGACATGAAGGTGTCGGCCAAGTCCGGCCGCGGCAACACCACCACCTACGTCTTCTCGCTGAAGGGCATCTCGGCGGCGCTGGCCTCGATCGCCAAGTGCAAGTAGGCGGTTAGGCGCGGTCTTCCCTTCTCCCCTTGTGGGAGAAGGTGGATCGGCGCGCAGCGCCGAGACGGAAGAGGGGTGTTGGACGGAACGCCGTCGGCGCCAAGCTGGAACACCCCTCATCCGACCGAGCTTCGCTCGGCCACCTTCTCCCACAAGGGGAGAAGGAAGAACCCCGGCATGACTCCGCCGCTAACCTGTGCTATGCGCCGCGCTTCATTTCGGGCACGATGCTGTATTCGGCCGCAAATCGCTTATATTGGCGCAACAATGACCCTTTCATTCGATCTTACCGTCGAAGGCGCGCGTGACGCGTTGCGCACCCGCACGACGCCTGAAAAACCGTCGCTGATCGGCTTGACGCGCGCCGAACTCGGGGCCGCCCTCGTCGCCGCCGGCATCGTGCCGGAGCGCCAGGCGAAAATGCGCGCCCAACAGCTCTGGCATTGGATCTATGTGCGCGGCGTTTCCGACTTCGCCGGCATGTTCAACATCTCCAAGGATCTGCGCGCCGCGCTCGACAGGCATTTCACCGTCGCCAGGCCCGAGATCGTCGAGGAGCAGATTTCCTCCGACGGAACCCGCAAATGGCTGTTCCGCTTTCCGCCGCGCGGCGCCGGCCGGCCGGTCGAGATCGAGACCGTCTACATTCCCGAAGAAGGCCGCGGCACGCTCTGCATCTCTTCGCAAGTCGGCTGCACCCTGACCTGCTCCTTCTGCCACACCGGCACGCAGAAACTGGTGCGCAACCTGACCGCCGAGGAAATCCTCGCCCAGCTCTTGACCGCCCGGGACCGGCTTGGCGATTTCCCCGACCGCGACACGCCCGACGGCGCCATCGTGCCGGCCGAGGGGCGGAAAGTGTCCAACGTCGTCATGATGGGCATGGGCGAGCCGCTCTACAATTTCGAGGCGGTGAAGAAGGCCCTGCTTATCGCATCCGACGGCGACGGGCTTTCCCTGTCGAAGAGGCGCATCACGCTCTCGACCTCAGGCGTGGTGCCCGAGATCTTCCGCACCGGTGAGGAGATCGGCGTCATGCTGGCGATCTCGCTGCACGCCACCAACGACGATCTGCGCGACCTTTTGGTGCCTATCAACAAGAAGTATCCGCTGAACGAACTGATCGCTGCCTGCCGTGCCTATCCCGGCCTGTCCAACGCCAAGCGGATCACCTTCGAATATGTCATGCTGAAGGACGTCAACGATTCGATCGAGGACGCCAAGGCGCTGGTCAAGCTGCTCAAGGGCATCCCGGCCAAGATCAATCTGATCCCGTTCAATCCGTGGCCGGGCACCAACTACCAGTGCTCGGACTGGGAGACGATCGAGAAATTCGCCGACTACATCAACAATGCCGGCTATGCCTCGCCGATCCGCACGCCCCGCGGCCGCGACATCCTCGCCGCCTGCGGCCAGCTCAAGTCGGACTCCGAGCGCATGCGCAAGGTCGACCGGCTGGCGCTGGAAGCCATGATGATCGCGGGGCATGGCGAGGCGTGAACCGCCTCGTCGCCTATCTCATCCGCTTCGCCGTCATCCTTGTCGGCTACGGCGTTGCTTCGCTGGCGGCAAGCGCCTTCCTTAACATCATGTTCCTGGCGTCTCTTGGGCTGATAACGGACGAGACGCAACCGGCGGCGCAGGCGTCGCTGTGGTTTTCAATCCCCTTCGTCGCGCTGTTCGTCGCCTATTTCGCCTTCATGCCGGCCGCCATCGCCATCCTCGTCTCCGAGATCCTTGGCCGGCGTGACTGGCTGTTCTATGCGCTGGCGGGTGCTGTGGTGGCGGCGGTCTTCCTTGGCTTCGTCCACCAGACGGCCGATGCCAATTTCGAGGTTACCAATACCAGCGTCATGCTGGCGGTGATCGGCTGCGGCATGGTCGGCGGTATTTTCTACTGGCTGAGCGCCGGGCGCTCGGCCGGAAGCTGGCGTCAGATTGGACCATGATCCCGAAAAGTGGAGGCCGGTTTTCGGAAAAGATCATGGTCAAGTAAGAATAGACCCTATTTCGCCTGGGCCGTCAGGATCTTGAGCGCGAAGGCCGAAAAAACTCCGGCAAACAGATAGTCGACGACGCGGGTCACACGCGGGCTGGATTTCATCGCGGCCGAGAATTTTTCCGCCGCCAGCACCATCGGCGCCGTCACCGGGATCGCCAGCACGACGAACATCGCGCCGAGGAAGAACAGCTTTCCCGGCGCGTCGGGATCATGCGCGGAGACGAATTGCGGCAGGAAGGTCATGAAGAACAGGATGATCTTCGGGTTGAGCAGATTGACCCCGAGCCCCGCCGCCCAGCTGCGGAACAGCGAGATCTGCGGCCCGCTCTTCTTCTCCGGTGAAAACGCCGACCCTTTTGTGATCGCCTGCCATGCCAGGAAGACCAGATAGCCGGCGCCGAAAATCTTCAGCACGAAGAACGCCATCGGCGAGGCGACGATCAGCGCCGAGACGCCGACCACCACCAGCGTGGTGTGGATCAGCGTGCCGCACAAGGCGCCGGCCATCGAGGCAAAGCCGGTGGCACGGCCCTGGCTCAGCGTGCGCGACACGAACAGCGTCATGTCAGGCCCGGGCGTGATCGCCAGGATGAAGGTGGCGATGGAGAACTGGATAAGCGTCGTACTGTCGGGGATGAAGGACATGGCTCGTCTCGTAGCGGCAAAAGACGGCGCAGCCATAGCGCAAGAGCCGTGTCCTCGCCAGCCTCTTGGAGATGAAGCATCTGGTCCAGGCATCGTTCGTCCCTTGCGCTGGCCTAAAACGCCGTGATACCTCGCCCGCGAAGAACCCCTGTCGCGGAACTGCCCACCATGTCGAAAGCAAAAGCCGTCAAGAAAGTCGTGCTCGCCTATTCCGGCGGCCTTGATACCTCGATCATCCTGAAATGGCTGCAGACCGAGCTCGGCGCCGAGGTCGTGACCTTCACCGCCGATCTCGGCCAGGGTGGCGAACTGGAGCCGGCCAGGCGCAAGGCCGAGATGATGGGCATCAAGGACATCCGCATCGTCGATGTCCGCGAGGAGTTCGTATCCGATTTCGTCTTTCCGATGTTCCGCGCCAACGCTGTCTATGAAGGCACATATCTGCTCGGCACCTCGATCGCCCGGCCACTGATCTCGAAACATCTTGTCGAGATCGCCAGGGAGACCGGCGCCGATGCGATCGCGCATGGCGCCACCGGCAAAGGCAACGACCAGGTGCGTTTCGAGCTGTCGGCCTATGCGCTCAACCCCGACATCAAGGTGATCGCGCCGTGGCGCGATTGGTCGTTCAAGTCGCGGACCGATCTCATCAACTTCGCCGAGCAGCACCAGATCCCGGTGCCGAAGGACAAGAAGGGCGATGCGCCTTTCTCGGTCGACGCTAACCTGCTGCATTCGTCTTCCGAGGGCAAGGTGCTGGAGGACCCGTGGACGGAACCGCCGGAATTCGTCCACCAGCGCACCATCTCGCCGATGGACGCGCCGGACAAGGTCACCGAGATCGAGATCGAATTCCTCAAGGGCGATCCGATCGCGCTCAACGGCAAGAAGCTGTCGCCGGCGACGATGCTGGCGGCGCTGAACGATCTCGGCCGTGACAATGGCATCGGCCGGCTCGACCTGGTCGAGAACCGTTTCGTCGGTATGAAATCGCGCGGTGTCTACGAGACCCCCGGCGGCACCATCCTGATCGCCGCCCACCGGGCGATCGAATCGATCACGCTCGACCGCGGTGCCGCCCATCTCAAGGACGAGTTCATGCCGCGCTATGCCGAGCTCATCTACAATGGCTTCTGGTTCGCGCCCGAGCGGCTGATGTTGCAGGCGATGATCGACAAGAGCCAGGAAGACGTCGAAGGCACCGTGCGGCTGAAGCTCTACAAGGGCAACGTCATGGTCAGCGGCCGCAAGTCGAGGAAGACGCTCTATTCCGACGCGCTGGTCACCTTCGAGGACGACCGCGGCGCCTACGACCAGAAGGATGCAGAAGGTTTCATCCGCCTCAACGCGCTGAGGCTGCGGACACTGGCGGCGCGCAATCGCAAGGGTTGATATTCCCAACAGGCCCAATGCTTAGATGAGTTAGGAACCCGGTGAGGACACCGGGTTTTATTTGGCGTCTCTAATATAATAGAAGCCGCGATTTCAGATCGTTTCCTGTTTGACCTTTCCGTGATTTGATCTTACTTCTCGTGCGGGTCGGAGGGCTTTGACAGTGAAAAACAGACTTTTTCTTCTGCTTGCGGCGGTGGCCGTCTTTACCGCGGGTCAGTCCACGCAAGTCCCGGCGGGGCAAACATCCAAGGTCCATACTTGCAAAAGTTTTGACGGCCCCTTCCAGATTCCCGCTTCCCAGAAATGCCCGTTGAGCGGCTACGCGCAGGGTCCCAGAGTCCCGACGGTCATCGGGGACAAGCCAAAAGCGGCTACCCCGGCGCCGCGGAATTCCAAATTCCGTACCTGCAAAAGTTTTGACGGCCCCTTCCAGATTCCCATTTCCCAGAAATGCCCGTTGAGCGGCTACGTGCATTATTGAGCGTGATGTGCCCAGGCGCTTGGCCACGCTTGGAGCTGGTTTCCTGCCCGCGTTGGCTGTCCGGGCGAACTTGGCCGTCGCCAAAGCCAACGATGACCCCCCTCCCTCGACCTTCCCGCGCTGGTCGAGTGCAGGGCTGACGTTCCGACATATAGTGGTTTTGCCCTTTGGCTGACCGACCGCCCCGATGCGCCCGCAAAGCTCGGCTGGAACGACGTTTCTTCCGGCAATCCTTTCCTCAAGCAATATGAATTGCCGGCCCCGCTTCGCGTATTCGGGCGCGAAACGGCGTCCGTCGTCCTTACCGCGACCGGGCCGATGGCGGTGTTTGACGAAGTTTCCACGCCCGGGGCTTGGCCGGACTTTCGGTCGAATAGCGCAATTCCAGGAAAAGCGTGAAATCAAAGCTCTAGACTAGGACGTAGACTCGTTACCGCGTAGCCAGATACGGACGGAGACGAGTTTGAGGGCAGCGAGGTAGTTTTCTGCCAGCTTGTCATATCGAGTTGCGATGCGACGGAACTGCTTGGCCTGGTTGAAGAAGCGTTCGACGAGGTTGCGGGCCTTGTAGAGGAAGGGGCTGAAGCACATCGGGTCCTTGCGGTTGGCCTTGGGCGGGATGTTGGCCCATGCCTTTTGCTCGGTGACGGCATTGCGCAACGCGTTGGCATCATAGCCCTTGTCGGCGAGCAGCATGGCACCCTCGGGCAAATCCTTGATAAGTCCGCTGCGTAGGCGATGTCACTCATTTGACCTGCCGTGAGCGTCAGCTTGATCGGCCTGCCTTCGGCGTCGACAAGAGCATGGATTTTGGTCGTCAGCCCGCCTCGGGAACGACCGAGACAATGATCTCGATTCCCCTTTTTGCCGTCGCACCCTGCTGATGGACGCGAACAATAGAGGTGTCGATCATCTGCACCGTGCCGTCATGGGCCTCGGTAATGGCGTCCATCAGCCGATCCCAGACACCTGCTATCCGCCATCGAACGAAGCGGTTGTAGCCAGTGGTGCGAGGCCCGTAGCGCTCGGGCAGATCGCGCCATGGCGCACCCGATCGCAGCACCCAGAAGATGCCGTTCAGCACCCGGCGGTCGTCTACGCGCGGCACGCCTCGCGGCTTTGTTGGGCAACAGCGGCTCGATCGCCCGCCATTCGAAGTCGGTCAGATCGTATCGGCTCATGCCCTTATGAATCAGACCCCGCTCAAGTTTGGAACCAGCCAGTCGGCAAACGACCCAATGCGGACAGGACGGCTGCTCACACCTCACTTCCATGTTGGTGAGCTTCGTCCTCAACGAAAAGGTCGAGGCCCCAGCCAACACCGCAATCCGCGAGCACCCTCATCGCGGACGGCTCAAGCCAGATGCCGCACTGCTCGTCGTAGGACGTATAGAACCCGCCATAGATCGTAATCTGCTTCGGCCGCACTTCCTGCCGCAGCCGGGCGAAGGCTTCCTCCCGACCTCGCATCTGCTCGATCAGGTAGTTGACCGCATTCTCGTGCTCGGCCCCACTCCGGAGCCTTTGCCGCGGACCATCGAGGCTCCATCCATTCTTCTTGCGCGGGGAACCGTTACGCATCGGGTCGCCCTTGCGGACTATGCGTGTCGGTTCGAGGCTTAGGATCGCAGTCACCCTCTCGGGGTCCGCATCGAAGTCAGAGATCGAGAGCGAGATCATCGCCTGTCCTAGGTTCGAAAGGGCAAGGCAAGCCCTGCGCAGTTGCGAGACTCTTCATGCTCGCCTCGCGCTTCCAAACCGAGCCCAGTCGTTTTTGCGTTTCCTGTCAGTCGGCATCGATCGCCGTGGCCATGCGGGCGATGGCCTGTTGATAGACGCTCGCCGAATTCCAGCCGGCAATTGCGCCCATATTCGCCTGCGCGCTCGCGCCGGCCCGCCAACCATGACTCTTGAGGAAGTTGGCGGTGGAAGCCAACGCAGTGCTCTTGTCGCGCAGATTTTTGTTTCCGACACCATACGTCAAAACATTTCCGGGCAGGAACTGCGTGTGGCCAATCTCGCCGTGCGCGGCACCGACCGACGAGGCGCTCAACGCTCCGCGATCAACCAGCTTCAGGGCCGCAATGGCATGCGGGTAGAAGAACTCCGGACGGCGACAGTCATAGGCCAGCGTTAAAATGGCGGAGACCGTATTCTGGTTGCCCATGGCGGAACCGAAGCCGGTCTCCATGCCCCAGATGGCGAGCAACACGCCCGGCGACACGCCGTAATTCCGTTCGATCTTGTCGAACAGCGCAGCATTGGCCTTCTTCAGCGCACGGCCCCTGGCAATGATCGCGGACGCGCCACGGCGCTTCATGAAAGCTTCCACCGAGCCGCTGAAAGCCTTATGGATGGCGCGGTCGACGGAGATCGTCTTTGTCGCGTAGGTTGCGCGAGCCAGAGCGGCCAGACCCTTCGAGCCGACACCGTCGGCCTTCGCCTCCGCGGCGAACTCCGGTTTCCATGCCTCGAAGCCGGCGCCGCTCTTGCCACAGCTGGCCGCCGCCTGCGCGCCCGTCGCCAGCGCAAGCACCGCCACCACCGTGGCCACTACAAACATCTTCCCCTTGGCAAGAAATGCCATGCTGCTCTCCTGGTTGCCTGAATCACGTTCCCAATTGCGAACTTGCCTGCGAAACACCTGCTTGTCACTGCCCTGGCGCCACGCCGATGCACTCAATACAGCAGGAACCTCAAATCCACCACACTGGCGGACGCCCGGGAATTTGCCTACGATCAAGTAATTATTGTGGCGGGGACAGAATAAGCGTGGAAGACGTTGATGTCGTGATCATCGGCGGGGCGCTGAGCGGTTGTGTGCTATGCGGCGGCGGCGGCCCGGCCGCTCGCAAGCGCGCGCCACGCTGATGCAGCCCGTGGCGGAAAAGATCTTCTTCGCCGGCGAGCACTTGGCCGGTCCGCTGATGCAGGGACCTGCGGCGGCGCCAGATTGTCGGGCGAGGCAGTGGCCAAGGAGGTCGTCGCCCAGCTTGCGGCAAAATAGCATCTGCCGGCAGGAACGTCGGCAGCTGACAGGCGTTTGGCGTTCTCCTGCTCGTATCGTCCTCCGCATTTCGAATGATTTGAGACGCCAATGAAGCTTTTCGACTGCCCGCAGTGCGGCCACCGTCTCTATTTCGAGAACGCGCAATGCCTGAACTGCGCCAGCCTCGTGCTCTACGATCCCGAGCATGCGCGCTTCGCGCTGTCCGGGGCCGAGGTCTTCCATTGCACCAATGCCGACGAATGCGCCTGCAACTGGATGGCGGAGCCCGGCCACGCCTTCTGCCGCGCCTGTGCGCTGAACCAGCTGATCCCGGATCTGTCGGTCGACGGCAATCGCCGCCGCTGGATCCGTGTCGAGGCGGCAAAGAAGCGTGCCGTCTATTCGCTGCTCGCCTTCGGCCTGCCGGTCGCACCCAAGCAGGACGTTGGCGACGAGATCGGTCTCGCTTTCGATTTTCTTGCCGATCCGATCGGCGGCGGTCCGGGCGGCGAGCGTATCCTGACCGGTCATGACAACGGCCGGATCACGCTCAACGTCGCCGAGGCGGATTCGGCAGAGCGCGAACGGCGGCGCGTCGAGATGGGCGAGAACTACCGCACGCTGCTCGGCCATTTCCGCCATGAGCTCGGCCATTATTACTGGGACCGCCTGATCCGCGACGATTTGCAAAAGCTTGCCGGTTTTCGCGCTTTGTTCGGCGACGAGCGCGCCGGCTACGAACAGGCGCTGAAGACCTATTATGCCGATGGCGCGCCGCCCGACTGGCAGCAGCGCCATATCTCGGCCTATGCGACGTCGCACCCATGGGAGGACTGGGCCGAGACATGGGCGCATCACATGCACATCACGGACACGCTGGAGATGGTGCATGCCCTGAATTTCCCGCTCGGCCGGCTGGAAACCGTTGAAGCCAACGAGCTGCCGCGCGCCGATACCGGCGGCAAGTTGCAGCCGGCACCATCGGAACCCGCCGCCAGCCCAGAGCCCTTCGAAAGGATTCTCGACCGCTGGCTGGTGCTGTCGGAGGCGTCCAACTCGATCAACCGCTGCATGGGCCTGCCCGATCTCTATCCCTTCGTCATCTCGGACGTGGCGGCGCAAAAACTTGCTTTTGTTCACGAGCTTTTGACCGACCTGCCGAAAACGACTGGAACAAATCGTGAGCCGGCCGAAGCCTTTTAGCCGGAACGCATGCGGCTTTGCTTCGTTTTCCGTGCCAAGGGACTGTGAAACGGAGAGAAGACCATGAAACGCATATTGTTTCCGGCGGTGGCCGGAGCGCTCATGGCGATGTCGGGCTCTGCCTTGGCCGACACCGCCGTCTCGGCCATCACTGATCTCAATGTACGCGCCGGCCCCGGCCCGCAATATCCGGTGATCGGCGTGCTTGCGGCCGGCCAGTCGGCGACGCTCGACGGCTGCATCGCCAACAGCAAATGGTGCACCATCGCCGAGGCTAACGGCCAGGGCTGGGTCTATTCCGACTATGTGACGGCCGATTTCGGCGGCAGCCGTGTGGTCCTGACACAGCGTCCGGCCAGCGCCGACATTGCCGTCGTGACGCCGCCCGCCGATAGCGTCGACTATTCCGACAGCTATACCGGAGCAATCGTCGCCGGCGAGGCGATCGAGCCTATCCGGAGACCGCCGGCCGAGATCCGTACCTATGTACGTACGCATCGGCTCGATCCGGTCTATCTCGAGGGCGAGGTGGTGACGGGCGCGACGTTGCCTGACACCGTCGAGCTGCGCGAGATTCCGGACTATGATTACCGTTACGTCTATGTGAACGGCCAGCCGGCACTGGTCGATCCGGGCAGCCGGCGTATCGTGTACGTCGTGCGCTGACGATACAAACAGCGCGGTCGCCCTGTAATGGCGGCCGCTCGCACTCCCGACATTGCCACAAGCCGGTATTGCCGCTGCAATATCGGTTTCCACATTGGGGCCGATGTTCTAGACCTTGCGAGCCGAAGCACCAGCCAGCGAGCCCGCGTGACGATCGACCCAACCGCCTTCCAACAGTACCGGCAGACCGCCAACAACAAGACCACTTTGCCGCGGCTTCTGCTTGGAGCGGTGGTCGTCATCTTGTTCTGGCTCGGAACCACAGCCGCCGTGCTGTTCGGCGGCACCTATGCCTTTGCCGTTTGGCAGGCATCGTCTGGCACCGCCCCGCCAGGTGGGGGAGCGGTGCAGGATTTCATGGCCTCTCCTGCAGGCATCCTTGCGGCGCTGGCTTCGTTTGCCGGAATCTGGCTCGGCCTTTGGGCTGCCATGCGCTGGATCCATCGCGAGAAGCTGACAGCCCTGATTGGCGTCAGCCGGCGCATTTCTTGGTCGGGGTTCCTGAAAGGACTGACCGCGGTGCTGATCACCTCGCTGCTTTCCGAGATCCTGCTTTATGGTTTGCAGCCCGACATCGCGCGCGGCGCGATCGGCCTGTCCGCGTGGCTTTCGTTCCTGATCCCGATCGCCGCCCTGACCTTTCTGCAGACCTCGTCGGAGGAGATGCTGTTTCGCGGTTATCTGCTCAGGGGCCTGGCGAGCCGGTTCCGGAACCCTTTCATCTGGGCGCTGCTGCCGGGATTGCTGTTCACCTCCCTGCACTGGAGCCCAGGTTCAAGCGCTGCCATCAATGCCTGCGTGCTGGCCTCGATCGCTGCCTTTGCGCTGCTGCTGACGCTTCTGGTCTATGCAACCGGCAATCTCGGTGCCGGCTTTGGCGCCCATCTCGGCAACAATCTGACCGGCTTCCTGCTGATTTCGCACCAGCAAAGCTATAATTCCTTCGCCCTGTTCAACGCCAAGCCGCTCGAAGCCGCGGGCTGGACGACTTCAGACGCCGTCCTCATCGCTTCGATCGGCATCGTCAGCAGCCTATTGACCGTTCTGCTGCTTTTACATCCGCGCTCACCGCTGAAGGTCGAGCCGGATATGGCGCGCGCCGGCAGCGTGCGCTGATGTGCATTGCCTGGTCGTCCTGAGCTATTTGACGCAAAGCTTGACCAAAGCTTGACTCTGCGGCCGATTTCCTGTCTACACGCCGCGAATTCCGCGACGAGTATTCCTCCGAGCAAACCGACCGGGACGCCGAAACCTCTTTGAGGTGAAGTGCTGTAAATCGATCCCGGAGGCCAACACCCGGCAGCGCTGTGCGCCCCCGGGTGCTTTTTGGCTTTGGGCTTTGCCCGGACCGGCTTTTGCTTGGACAGTTGGCGCGAACGCATTACCTCTCGGGCATCATCCGGGTGCCAGGGAAAAGGAAAAAGAATGTTTGAATCGCTACAGGAACGCACAAGAGGCGTGGAGGGCCTTCGGCCCGACAGGGGTCAAAATGAATCCAAGGCGCTGTCGCGCGGCGGGTTGACCAATGTTTGAGTCCCTGCAAGAGCGCCTTGGTTCGATCCTGAACGGCCTCACCGGCCGCGGCGCCTTGTCGGAGGCCGATGTCTCGGCGGCGCTGCGCGAGGTGCGCCGTGCGTTGCTCGAGGCCGACGTGGCGCTGGAAGTGGTGCGTTCCTTCACCGACAAGGTGCGCGAGAAGGCCGTCGGCGCCGCCGTGGTCAAGTCGATCAAGCCCGGCCAGATGGTCGTCAAGATCGTCCATGACGAACTGGTCGAGATGCTCGGCGCCCAGGGCGTCGCCATCGACCTCAATGCACCGGCTCCGGTCGTCATCATGATGATCGGCTTGCAGGGTTCGGGCAAGACGACGACCTCGGCCAAGATCGCCAGGCGCCTCACCGACCGTCAAAACAAGAAGGTTTTGATGGCCTCGCTCGACACGCGGCGTCCTGCCGCGCAAGAGCAGCTCCGCCAGCTCGGCGAGCAGGTCAAGGTCGCCACATTGCCGATCGTCGCCGGTCAGACGCCGGTCGATATCGCCCGCCGCGCCGTGCAGGCGGCCAAGCTCGGCGGCCATGACGTCGTCATCCTCGATACCGCCGGCCGCACCCATATCGACGAGCCGTTGATGGTCGAGATGGCCGACATCAAGAAGATGTCGTCGCCGCACGAGATCCTGCTGGTCGCCGATTCGCTGACCGGCCAGGACGCCGTCAATCTGGCGAAAAGCTTCGACGAGCGCGTCGGCATCACCGGCCTCGTGCTGACCCGCATGGACGGCGACGGCCGCGGTGGTGCGGCGCTCTCGATGCGCGCCGTCACCGGCAAGCCGATCAAGCTGATCGGCACCGGCGAAAAAATGGACGCGCTGGAGGAATTCCACCCCAAGCGCATCGCCGACCGCATCCTCGGCATGGGCGACATCGTCAGCCTCGTCGAAAAGGCGGCCGAGAACATCGACGCCGAGCAGGCGGCGGCGATGGCCAGGAAGATGCAGTCGGGCAAGTTCGACCTGAACGACCTCGCCGGCCAGCTTCAGCAAATGTCGAAAATGGGTGGCATGGGTGGCATCATGGGCATGATGCCCGGCATGGGCAAGATGAAGGACCAGATGGCCGCCGCCGGGCTCGACGACAAGATGTTCGGTCGCCAGCTCGCCATCATCTCGTCGATGACCAAGGCCGAGCGCGCCAACCCCGATATTCTGAAGCACTCGCGCAAGAAGCGCATCGCCGCCGGCTCGGGTACCGACGCGGCCGAAATCAACAAACTGTTGAAGATGCATCGCGGCATGGCCGACATGATGAAGGCGATGGGCGGCAAGGGCAAAGGCGGCGGCCTGATGCGCGGCATGATGGGCGGCCTCGCTTCCAAGATGGGGCTCGGCGGCATGATGCCTGGCGGCCCAGGCGGTCCCGGAGGCGGCATGATGGGCGGCGGCATGCCGGACCTCTCCAAGATGGACCCCAAGCAGCTCGACGCCTTGCAGAAGCAGGCCCAGGCCGCCGGGCTCGGCGGCATGAAGGGCCTGCCCGGTGGTCTTCCCGGTGGCGGTGGCCTGCCTGGGCTGCCCGGCGGCATGAAACTTCCCGGCCTGCCGGGCGGTGGCGGGCTGCCAATGCTTGGCAAGAATGGCCTCGGCAAGAAGAAGTGAGGGCGCCATGAACGAAGAGAAGGACATGGCGGACGCGCGTGCGGCGCTGGCCAATTATCGCGCCTCTATTGACAATATCGACGCGGCGCTGATCCACATGCTGGCCGAGCGCTTCCGCTGCACCAAGGCAGTCGGCGTGCTGAAGGCGGAACATGGCCTGCCGCCTGCCGACCCGGCGCGCGAGCAGGAGCAGATCGCCCGTCTTCGCCAACTGGCGAAGGACGCCCATCTCGACCCGGATTTCGCGGAGAAATTCCTGAACTTCGTCGTCCGCGAAGTGATCCGCCATCACGAGCAGATCGCCGCATCCAACGGCGTGACGAAAACCGGCTGAGGACCAGCCACCAACCGATCAACCAGATCAGAGCTTTTAGGAGAAAAGAAATGCCACTGAAAATCCGATTGGCCCGTGCGGGCTCGAAGAAGCGTCCCTATTACCATGTCGTCGTCGCCGACGCTCGTTCGCCGCGCGACGGCCGTTTCATCGAGTCGCTCGGCTCGTGGAATCCGCTGCTGCCCAAGGACGGCGAACGCGTCAAGGTCGACGCCGAGCGCGTCAAGCATTGGCTGTCGCATGGCGCCCAGCCGACCGACCGCGTGCTGCGCTTCCTCGATGAAGCCGGCATCGCCAAGCGCGAAGCCCGCTCCAACCCGAAGAAGGCCGAGCCCGGCAAGAAGGCGCAGGAGCGCGCAGCCTTGCTGAAGAAGGCGCAGGAAGATGCCGCCGCGGCCGTTGCCGCCGCCGCAGCCGCGCCGGCCGAGTCGGAAGCCGCCAGCGCCGAATAAATCATCTCCACAACCACGAAACGGCGGGCCCTGCCCGCCGTTTTGCTATTGCATCCATATGATGCGGCCCGATCAATAGCCTTCCGGACAACTCGCAACGTAGACACGACCGTTACGATCGCGATAACGGCATTGGCCGCTTTCGCTGGCACGGCCGATCAGCGCACCGGCCAAAGCGCCGGCCGCACCGCCGATCACCGCGCCCTTGGTCGGGTTGCCGGCCACAGCAGCGCCGACCGCCGCACCGCCCAGGCCACCAACTGCCGCGCCTTGCTCAGTACGGGAGCAGGCACCGAGCGGCACCAGCAGGGCCATCAAGATCATCACCTTTTTCATTGTCGTTCCTCTCCAACAGGGTGCCGTCCTCGCCGCTGCACCCCCTAACTCGCAACCAGGCGATTTGATCCAAAGAAGAAGATCGGCTGCCGCCCGGCGGCGCTCAATTTGATCCAAAGAGTAGAAAGGCGGCGGCAGACCGCGCCCGCTCTGGCGGCCTGGCCACCATCGAGCGGCTTTCGATGTCGCGCTATTGGCTGAACGGGAATAACGCGCGCACCCTTGGATCGCGCAGATACAGGCCACCCCAGAGGATGGCGCCGAGATAAACGCCGAACAGTATGTGCGAGAACAAAGGGCTGCCGATACGCACATGCGTGGCGACGGCACCGCCGAGATAGGCGGTGAGCAGGATGGCGCCGAGCACCGAGGTGCGCGGCAGCGCGTAAAGCGCTGTCGAGACCAGTCCAATGATGCCGAGCATGCGCGAGACATTGGCATCGGCCGGCCAGCCGAGCTGCACCATGGTCTGGGTGACGATTTCGAGCGGCGGTAGCTTGATGACGCCGTCGAAGATCATGAACAGCACGACTACGGCGCTGAGCACGCGGCCGGCCCACAAGGCACGCGATGAGACGGGTGCTGCCTGAGACATGGTCATTGATGTTCCCTCCGGTCGTTGTGAGCACTGGCTCTCCGCCAGCTCGAACCAAGGACGCGGCCCATGACGGCGATCCGACATGCCTCCAATTCTTTTCACTCCAGGGGCGAACCTTGGGTGTGTACGTTCAGTCAGCAACGAACCTGGCCAAGTCCACCTTGCGGGGTGAGGTGGAGGGCGTTATTGAAAATCCGTAGAGGTGTCTTCCGAGCGCGCGACGGCAGCAGCAGCCTGATCGCACAGCGAAAGCAACCGATGGCCGGAGAGACCGACCTGAAACAGTTGCTGGCGGCAATGACGCCGGAATTGCTTGCCGGCGTTCATGTCTTCACCACGTTGCCACCCCATGCGCCCGTTCCCGACAGGCTCCACCCGGTGATGCTATTTCGCGAGCGCGAGGGCACGACGCTGATCGTGCTTGAAGACCATGCCAAGGCCGCTGGACTGAAAACCGTGTTCCGCTGCCGGATGCTGACGCTGAACATCCATTCGTCGCTGGAAGCGGTCGGCTTCCTCGCCGCCATCACCGCGCGGCTGGCCACCGCCGGCATCGGCGTCAATCCGGTCTCGGCCTTCTACCACGATCATCTGTTCGTGCCCGCCGACCGGGCGGAGGAGGCGCTGGAGTTGCTGTTGGACCTAGCGGAGGAGAACCGGCTGTGACGCCGGCGCCTTGCTGCCTATTTGAGACGCCTGCGCTGCCCCTCATACGCCTGCCGGAACCTTCTCCCCGTGAACGGCGAGAAGGGCGCAAAACGGCCGAAGGCCGAGCCCGCGACTGCGGGCCGCCGGCCTTCCGGCGCCCCCGCGGAGGCCAGCCGCGTAGCGGCGATACGGCCGTGAGCAAAACAACCGCCGAAGGCCGAGCCCGCGACTGCGGGCCGCCGGTCGTCCGGCGCCCCCGCGGAGGCCAGCCGCGCTAGCGGCGATACGGCCGTGAGCGAACTATGCCGCCTTCTTCTTCGGCTGGATCAGCCCGCGCTCGACCAGCAGTTCGGCGATCTGCACCGCATTGAGTGCCGCGCCCTTGCGCAGATTGTCGGAGACGATCCACATCGACAGGCCGTTATCGATGGTCGAGTCCTCGCGGATGCGCGAGATGAAGGTGGCGTCCTCGCCGGCCGATTCCAGCGGCGTGATGTAGCCGCCGTCCTCGCGCTTGTCGATGACTTGGCAGCCCGGCGCCTCGCGCAGGATCTCGCGCGCCTCTTCGGCGGTGATCGGCTTCTCGAACTCGATGTTGACCGCTTCCGAATGGCCGATGAACACCGGCACCCGCACGCAGGTCGCCGTCAGCTTGATCTTCGGGTCGAGCATCTTCTTGGTCTCGGCCACCATCTTCCACTCTTCCTTGGTGAAGCCGTCGTCGAGGAAGACGTCGATATGCGGGATGACGTTGAAGGCGATGCGCTTGGTGAACTTCCTGACGTCGACCTGGTCGGCGACGAACACCGCGCGCGTCTGCGTGAACAATTCGTCCATGCCTTCCTTGCCGGCGCCGGAGACCGACTGGTAGGTGGCGACGACGACGCGCTTGATGGTGGCCGCGTCATGCAGCGGCTTCAGCGCCACGACCAGCTGCGCCGTCGAGCAGTTCGGGTTGGCAATGATGTTCTTGCGCGTGAACAGCGAGATCGCATCCGGGTTCACTTCCGGAACGATCAGCGGCACGTCCTGGTCGTAGCGGAAGGCCGACGAATTGTCGATGACGACGCAGCCCTGCTTGCCGATCTTCGGCGACCATTCCTTGGAGACGTTGCCGCCGGCCGACATGATGCAGATGTCGGTGTCGGAAAAATCATATTGGTCGAGCGCCCTGACCTTCAGCGTGCGGTCGCCGAACGACACTTCCGTGCCCTGGCTGCGCCGCGAGGCCAGCGCCACCACCTCGCTCACCGGAAAGCCGCGTTCCTCCAGTATGTTGAGCATTTCCCGGCCCACATTGCCCGTGGCGCCGACGATCGCAACCTTGAAACTCATCGAAATCTCCTGTCCCTCTCCGCTCGGTTTCTGGAGAAAACCCGCCGGCCGATGCGGGTTTCAACCCCCGGGCCGGACCCGGGAGAGGGTGGTTAGGCCAAGGGAATCAGACCGTTTTGGTGGTCGTTTTGCCGGTTTTTTGAGCAAGAACGTGATTTTGCTGGAACGAGGAGACGCAGCGACGCGCCCGGCCCAATGGTTCGCATTGGGGCCGGGGATGTCGAAGGCAGAAAGCGCCATCAAAAGGCCGCGCATCGAAAACTATCCCGTTCGGTGCCGGCTTTTACGCGGTTTACGTCTAGAGTCAATCGCAAGCAGGCCGACCCGCCCGCCCTGTACAATGACGGCGGCACCAAGTACGAACGAGCATCGTCTGGCTCGTGGCGCCCGTCTGTGGGCGCTTGCCGACATTTGACCCGTCGCCGGGTATTCAGAATCCGAATTTCGAAAGAGCAAGATGTCCAACTTCGAAGCTATTGTTCCCGCGCTGGCAAAGGCGCTGGAAAAACGCGGCTATGTCGAGCTGACGCCGGTGCAGAACGCCGTTCTCGAGCTTGGCCAGGCCGATGCGCTGGTTTCGGCCCAGACCGGCTCCGGCAAGACCGTCGCCTTCGGTCTGGCTTTGGCGCCGACCCTTCTCGATGGCGCGGAGCGCTTTTCCCACGCGGCGGCACCCCTGGCGCTGGCCGTGGCGCCGACGCGGGAGTTGGCCCTGCAGGTAACGCGCGAGCTGGAATGGCTCTACGAACTGACCGGCGCCACGGTGGCGTCCTGCGTCGGCGGCATGGACATGCGCACCGAACGGCGCGCACTGGAGCGCGGCGCCCATATCGTCGTGGGCACGCCCGGCCGCCTGCGCGATCACATCACCCGCAATTCGCTCGACATGTCGGCGCTCAAGGCAGTGGTGCTCGACGAGGCCGACGAGATGCTCGATCTCGGCTTTCGCGAGGATCTGGAATTCATCCTCGATGCCGCGCCCGCCGACCGCCGCACGCTGATGTTTTCCGCGACCGTGCCGCGCTCCATCGCCACGCTGGCCAAGGGCTACCAGCGCGATGCTGTGCGCATCTCGGCCTCCGGCGAGGAAAAGCAGCATCTCGACATCGAATACCGGGCGCTGAGCGTCGCCCAGGCGGACCGCGAAAACGCCATCATCAACGTGCTGCGCTATTACGAGGCCAAGAACGCGCTGGTGTTCTGCAACACGCGCGCCGCCGTCAACCATCTGACGGCACGCTTCAACAACCGCAACTTTTCCGTCGTGGCGCTGTCCGGCGAGCTTAGCCAGAACGAGCGCAGCCACGCGCTGCAGGCGATGCGCGACGGCCGCGCCAAGGTCTGCATCGCCACCGACGTCGCGGCACGCGGCATCGACCTGCCCAATCTCGAGCTGGTGATCCATGCCGACCTGCCGACCAACCCGGAAACGCTCCTGCACCGAAGCGGACGCACGGGTCGTGCGGGACGCAAGGGCGTCAGCGCGCTGATCGTGCCCAATAGTGCCCGCAGGCGCACCGAGCGGCTGCTGCAAAGTGCCGGCCTTGCGGCAACCTGGGCGAGCCCGCCGTCGGCCGACGACGTGATACGGCGCGACGATGAGCGCATTCTCGCTGATCCGGTCTTCAGCGAGCCTATGAAGGATGAGGAGCGCGGCTTCGTTGAGGCGCTTCTCGATCAGCACGGGCCCGAACGGGTTGCCGCCGCCTTCGTGCGGATGTGCCGCTCCAGCCACTCGGCACCGGAAGATCTTCTCGACGTGGCACCGTTCACGCCGTCGGGCGAAAAATTTGCGCGCCGGGATGAGGCACCGAGCCGCCGCGACGATTTCGGCGACAGCGTCTGGTTCTCGCTGTCGGTCGGACGCCGGCAGAATGCCGAGCCACGCTGGCTGATCCCGATGCTGTGCCGGACAGGCGGCATTTCTAAGCGCGAGATCGGCGCCATCAAGATGCAGCCGGAGGAAACCTTCGTGCAGATCGCGGCGGACTGGGCCGAGCGTTTCCTCGCTGCGATCGGCCCCGACCGCAAGCTGCAGGGCAACATTGCGGTCAAGCGGCTGGATGGCACGCCGGATTTGTCGCGGGCCGGCTACCAGGAACCACGACCCGACAAGAAGCCGCACCGCGGCAAGCGCACCTTCGATCAGAACACGCCCAAATTCGAGAAGCGCGCACCGGCCGACCAGCGCCCGGCATTCGAGGCGAAGCCCTGGGCCGGGAAACCGGCCAAGGCGAAGTTCGAAGGCGGACCTGCGAAACACAAGAAATCGAAGAAACGGCCGGGGTAAATAGCCAGCACTCTCCATTTCCGCACGCCCCTTGCGGTCTGCCGGAACTTTGCACAGTCTGGGGCGGGGAAATGGGGGTGGGCAGGGCATGCGCGGCGAAGTTCTTCATTACGACGAAGACCAGGGTTTCGGCTTCATCACCGGAGCCGACGGCAACCGCTACACTTTGGCGCGCGAAGATTTGCGCCGCGAAGCATCGGTTGCCGGAGGTACGACCGTCGAATTCCAGCCGGCTGGCGGACGGGCACGCGATGTTTTTTCGATCCGCGCCCAACCTGCCAGTGCGCCCGCCGACGCCTCCACTGCAACCGCCGCCCCAACTCAGGCCGGCAATGCGCCCGCGGCACGTCAGCCGCAACATTTCGGCCGTTCCGCTGAACAAAGTCCGGCCGAATCGGCTGGCCTGTGGAGCTACTTCTGGTGGGGTCTGACCGAGAATTACTTCAACTTCGCCGGCCGTGCCCGCCGCAAGGAGTATTGGGGCTATTGTCTGTTCTGGACGATCGCGCTGATCGTGGTCATAGGACTCGGCGTCTTTATCGACGACGCCATGGGCAATCTCGACAACAGTGAATTGCCGGCAGTGACGGTCGGCCTTTCCGGTCTCTTCCTGCTGGCGACAGCCCTGCCGTGGTTCGGGCTCAACGTGCGTCGCCTGCACGATACCGGCCTGACCGGCTGGCTCTTCCTGCTTTTCCTGATCCCGACCTTCGGCACCGTGATCATCCTGATCTTTGCGCTGATCCCGACGCAGCCGCGCGAAAACCAGTGGGGTCCGGTGCCGGTAGGTGTCAGGGTTTAGTACCTCCACGATTGGGTCGCCGGCCGCCACGCCTGCGTCATCCTAGGGCGGAGCGACGCGAAGCGGAGCGCAGACCCTGGGATCCATGCCGCGACATAAGCCGAGGAACGCAGCGGTTCAGAATGGCGCTCATATCCACCACGAAGAAGCGCTCGGTTCTGGTCGGCCGAGCACTGCCGCCGGGTAACGGCATGGATCCTGGGGTCTGCGCCGCGTCGCTTCGCTCCTTGCTTCGCCCCAGGATGACGAAAGGGGAGATGTTTCGGCCAATCTCCAAATTTAGGGCTTCCGCGTCGAGGAACCACCCGCGATCGCCAGCAGCGCCTCGCCGGATAGCCTTAGAAAGACCTTCTGCTCGTGACGCTCGGCACCAAATTGGGCATAGAAGCGCAGCGCGCCTTCGTTCCAGTCCTTCGTGGTCAGGTCGATGCGGCCGATGCCTTCGCGCAGGCAATGGCCGGCGAGGAATGCCATCAGTGCTCGACCGACACCGCCATTGCGGGCATCATTGCGTACGAATAGGTCCTTGAGGAACAGCCGCTCGAGATCGATGCCGGGATGCGCGATCGCAACCGGGGCCAGCCCGCAAACTTCACCATCGACGAAGGCGAGCGCAAAATGCGGATAGGCCGGACCTTCGTCGCCAAGCCATTTCTGTGCCGCCGACAAAGCTTGGCTGGCGTCGAGTGGCGGCTGCCGGTAATGCACCGCCATTTCGCAAAGCATGGCGGCGAGTGCCGCCGCATCCCCGGTCGTCGCCCAGCGGACGTCGACCGACACGGGATCAGCCCAAAAATTTGGCGATGATCGCGTCGCCCATCTCGGTCGTGCCGACCTCGGTCATCCCCGGCGAATGAATATCCCTGGTACGCAAGCCCTGATCGAGCACGGCGGCGATCGCGCCTTCCAGCCGGTCGGCCTCTTCAACCATGCCAAAGGAATAGCGCATGCACATGGCGAAGGAGGCGATCATGGCGATCGGATTGGCGATGCCCTTGCCGGCGATGTCGGGCGCCGAGCCGTGCACCGGCTCGTAGAGCGCCTTGCGCTTCTTGGTCTTGACATCAGGTGCGCCGAGCGAGGCCGACGGCAGCATGCCGATCGAGCCGGTCAGCATGGCGGCGATGTCGGACAGCATGTCGCCGAACAGATTGTCGGTGACGATGACGTCGAACTGCTTCGGCCAGCGCACCAACTGCATGCCGCCGGCATCGGCCAACATGTGATCGAGCTTGACGTCGGCATACCTGGCCTTGTGCGTCTGGGTGACGACCTCGTTCCACAGCACGCCAGATTTCATCACATTGCGCTTTTCCATCGAGGTGACGTGGTTCTTGCGCGTGCGTGCCAACTCGAAGGCAACGCCCGAAATGCGCTCGATCTCGAATGTGTCGTAGACTTGGGTGTCGATGCCGCGCTTCTGGCCGTTGCCGAGATCGATGATCTGCTTCGGCTCGCCGAAATAGACGCCGCCGGTGAGCTCTCGCACGATGAGGATATCGAGACCTTCGACCACCTCCTGCTTGAGCGAGGAGGACGCCGCCAGTGCCGGATAGCAGATTGCCGGCCTGAGATTGGCAAACAGCTCCATGTCCTTGCGCAGCCGCAGCAGACCCGCCTCCGGGCGCACCTCGTAAGGCACGGCATCCCATTTCGGCCCGCCGACGGCGCCGAACAGCACCGCGTCAGCCGCCATTGCCTTGGCCATGTCGGCATCGGAAATTGCCGCGCCATGTGCGTCGTAAGCGCAACCGCCGACAAGGCCCTCGTCGGTGGCGAAATCGCTGCCGAGGCTGTCGTTCATGCCGGCGATCAATTTCTTCACCTCGGCCATCGCCTCGGGGCCGATACCGTCGCCGGCAAGCAGGAGAAGATTTTTCGAAGCCATGAGAACCGTCCTGATTGTGTCGTGAGCCGCGGCCTTGCTAAACGCCAAGCGGCCGGCGCGCAAGCCTGCGGTTCAGAGCATCGGACCCAAAAGTGGAAACCGGTTTTGGGAAACTCCGATGCTCAAGACAAAATGCCTAGAGATGCGAAAGGATATTGACCAGCCTGCCGAACGGGTCGCGTACGAAGAAGCGCCGCACGCCCCAGGGTTCGTCCGCCGGACCGTATTCGATGGCAAAGCCGGCCGTCCTCATGCTTTCAAGCGCGGCATCGACGTCGTCGACTTCGATAGAGATGTCCGGCACCGGCGTTCCTGATCCCCCTTCGGCCATGAAACTGACCTGCACGGACATCGTCTCTTGCGAGCCGTAGGTAGCGATCCAGCCCATATCCATCTTGAGATCGAGGCCGAGCACATCCTGATAGAAGGGTTTTGCCGCCGCGATATCCTGCGTGTCTATGTTTGCAACGATGCGCCTGACCTTCGCCATGGGCCGATCCTCGTGCTAACCGTGTCGTTTTCGCAACCGTGACAGGCATCAGGCTGTGCGCCGCAGCGCCGTCACCTCGATCTCGATCTTCATCTCCGGCTTGTTGAGCTGACACACGATCATCGTTGCCGCCGGCCTGATCTCGCCAAAGGCCTCGCCGAGGATCGGGAACACCACATCCACGAAAGCCGCATCGGTAATATAGTAATGTGCCCGCACCACATCGGCCATCTCGAAGCCGCCGTCCCCGAGCGCCTTGGCGATCGTCGCCAGGCAATTGCGCGTTTGTGCCTCTACGGTCTCCGGCATCGACATGGTCGCATAATCATAGCCGGTCGTTCCGGACACGAAACACCAGTCGCCCTGCACCACGGCGCGCGAATAGCCGGCGGTCTTCTCGAAGGGCGAACCGGTGGAGATCAGTTTTCGCATGGCTTCCTCGCAGTGGTTGCGGCCATCCTGAAGGTATAGGGTCCACCCGGCCATGGGCCAGAGGCAACCGATTGTTGTTACGACGTGGAAGCGCAGACCTTGGAGATTGGCCAGAACATCTCTCCAGTCGTCATCCTGGGGCGAAGCAAGGAGCGAAGCGACGCGGCGCAGACCCCAGGATCCATGCCGTGACATCCGAGCGACACAACGGTTCAGAATTCTGTTTCGCTGCACACTTCGGCCGATGTTACGGCATGGATCCTCGGGTCAAGCCCGAGGATGACGAAAGCAGGCCCGAGGATGACGAAAGCAGGGTAGTCGCCGCGCCGCGCAAAAAACCTAATTCGCCGACCCTAGCGCCTTGTCCAGCGCTTCCCTCACGTCGGCCGGCCATGTACTCACCGCTGGCCACGCGTCCGGCTCGGGCTTGTCGCCGCGGCGCGCGAAATAGAGCTTCTGGTTGACCGGGTCGACCGCCATGAAGCCGTCATTGCCGCCGCAATCATGCGGCACGCAGCCGCTGGCAAAAAAGGCGCCCGACGCGGTTTTTTCCGTGCCGCCGCCGACCAGCAGGCTGGTCGCCATGTCGGGCATGTCCTTGCCAAGCAGCGTCTCAGCTTGCTTGTAGACGGCCTCGTTGTGGAAGGCGTCGATGATGTTGTCGTATTTCGACGGATCGACGTCCTTCCAGTCGGTGCCCGGCTCCGGCATGTAGGTCAGATTGCCGGACGTCGTCAGTCCGGCCGTCGGCGACCATTGCAGCGCCGGCTTGGAATCACCCGGCAGCAGATAGGGCACGAAATAGACGGCGCTGTCGGAGATCGCGGCCGGCGGCGCGCCGCATTCATCCTGCTCGACCGTGACCGTCTGGATCGTGCCGCCTTCCGGCTTCCAAACGATCACCTTGGCTGGGCCGCATTGATTGCCGCCGTCGCCGACATCGACCAGCGCCACCTTGACGCCGCCGACCTCGACGATCTTGTCGAAGAAGACGTCGTAATTGCGCGCCAGTTCCTTGCCGTCGAAAGCGAGTACCCGTTCCCCGTACTCTTCCTCCTGAGTGATGGTCAGCTGGCCGCCCTCGAACGGGATCGGCGCCTGTTTGTCATTGTCGACTAGGGCCGCATTGCTCAACGCGCCCTGGTCGGCGGCCCCGCCGGATGCATCGTCAGCCGGCACGAGCACCACGTCGGTCTGTGCATGCGCGCCTGCCACCGGCATCAGAATCCACGCCAGCGCGCAGGCCCCGGCAAGAAGCGAACGTGTCATGACTGTTCCCTCCGTTCAGCCGCCACGAACCCGGCCTGTCGCGGCCAGGTCATCGTACCGCTCAGGCCCAGGGGCGCTCAGCAGCGTTCTTCTTCTCGAACGAAGCGATGGCGCCGGCCTTCTCCATGGTCAGACCGATATCGTCGAGCCCGTTGAGCAGGCAGTGGCGCTTGAATTCGTCGAGGTCGAACTTGACCACGCCGCCGTCCGGCCCGCGAATTTCCTTGGCTTCGAGATCAACCGACAGCGTCGCGTTGGAACCGCGCGAGGCATCGTCCATCAGCTTCTCCAGGTCTTCCGGGCTGACGGTGATCGGCAGGATGCCGTTCTTGAAGCAGTTGTTGTAGAAAATGTCGGCGAACGAAGTCGAGATGACGCAGCGGATGCCGAAATCGAGCAGCGCCCACGGCGCATGTTCCCGGCTCGAACCGCAGCCGAAATTGTCGCCGGCGACCAGGATCTGCGCCTTGCGGTAGGCCGGCTTGTTGAGCACGAAGTCCGGGTTTTCCGAGCCGTCGTCCTTGTAACGCATTTCGGCGAACAGGCCGGTGCCGAGTCCGGTGCGCTTGATCGTCTTGAGATAATCCTTGGGGATGATCATGTCGGTGTCGACATTGACAATCGGCATCGGCGCGGCGACACCGGTGAGCTTGGTGAATTTTTCCATGGTTCTTGCCCGTCTTCTTCTCGTTGCGGGGAATTGCTGGCGCCCGGTTTACACAATGCCGCGGGCAAATAAAAGGCGGCTGTTTTTGGACTTCCGTCGTCGATCGAAACACAAAATCGGTACAAAACGGCTTCAAAACCACCAGCCCATGGTGCACTTTTGTCGACATGACAACGCGATCCACGATCCTTTACGCCAGCGAACCGGGCCTCGGCATCGCCGAGTTCCGCCGCGTTCTGGTGGAATCCGGCCTCGGCGAGACACGGCCCGTCGATGATCATGCCCGTTTGAAGGCGATGCTCACGAGTGCCGACCTGGTGCTCACCGCGCGCATCGATGCACCGGGCAAGCCGCTGGTTGGTGTCGCTCGCGGCATCACCGACTTTTCCTGGGTCTGCTATATCTCCGAGCTCGCTGTTTCTGCATCGGCGCAAGGGCTGGGCATCGGCAAGGGCCTGATGGATGAGGCACGCCGGCAACTCGGACCTTCCGTTGCCATCAGCCTGATCTCCATACCCGACGCCGTCGGCTTCTATGAGCGTATCGGCATGGAGCGCATGCCCAACGCATTCTGGTTCGGCCGCAAGCGCTGAAATCCACTCCCAGCGACCTCAACCCGCGCATCCTTGGCTAGGGTTCTGCCCCTTGACATGCAACCAAATAGTTGCATATTAGGATCATGAGCATGGATGATGTCTTTCGGGCCTTGGCCGACCCGACACGCCGGCGATTGCTGGACAGCCTTCATGCCAGGAACGGACAGACGCTGAACGCGCTGTGCGGTGAGATGGACATGACGCGCCAGGCGGTGACCAAGCATCTGGCGATCCTGGAAGAAGCAAACCTCGTCGCCACCATCCGCAAGGGACGCGAGAAGCAACATTATCTGAATCCCGTTCCCATCAACGAGATCGCCGAACGCTGGATCGGCAAATTCGAGCGGGGACGACTGGGCGCCCTCGGCGATTTGAAGAAACGTCTCGAAAGGGAAGACTGATGAGCAACATTTTCGTTTATGTCACCTACATCCGCACCTCGCCCGAAAAACTCTGGCAAGCACTGACCGAGCCGGAGTTCCAGCGGCAATATTTCCTCGGCGCTCAGATGCTAAGCGACTGGAAACAAGGTTCGGCGTGGAAGATGGTTTACACCGACGGCCGCGTCACCGACAGCGGCGAGGTCCTCGAGATCGATCCACCCAAGCGCATCGTGCTCAAATGGCGCAACGAGTTCATGCCCGAGGTCAAGGCGGACGGCTACACACGCTGCACCTTCGCCCTCGAGCAGGAGGGCGAGATGATGAAGCTCGCCATCACACACGAAGCCGATGGACCGCACAAGCTGCTTGGCCATGTGGCGAACGGCTGGCCGCTCATCCTGTCCAGCCTGAAGAGCCTGCTCGAAACCGGCAAAGGCCTGTCGCGCCCGGCGTCGAAAGCTTGAGGTCGTTTCGATAGCGAAACCTTCTTGAGGACAGGTGATGCACGGTTCCGCGGTGCACAGCATGACCAATGGCGAGACCGTCATGGCGAGCGCCGATGTTCGCGCGCCGCCCGAGCGGATATTTGACGCGCTCGTTACACACGAGGTCGAGCGCTGGTGGGGGTCCGCCAGGACCTACCGGATGACCGGATGGGCGGCCGACCTCCGCGTCGGCGGCCGCTGGAGCGTCACCGTCGAGACGGCGGCCGGCAGACACCTGCCCGCCAGCGGCGAATTCCTGGAGATCGAAGAGCCGCGCCGGATCGTGCAGACGCGGAGATACGACTGGGACCATCCGACGCTTGGCCGCCGCGAAACCAAAGTCGCCTGGCTGCTGGAGCCGATCGCCGGCGGCACACGCGTCACCATCTGCCATGGCGGCTTCGCCGGCCTCGCTGCTGCCGCAACGAAGCATGCCGAAGGCTGGGCCCGGGTGCTGGGCTGGCTTCAGGCGTATCTTGGTACGGGCGGCTTGGCGGCGGCTCAATCCACCAAGCAACGGTAGCATCCCTTCGCGCCAGCGTTAAATTACATTCAATTCCCGAAACGGCCGCCCGTCGGCGATCCGGCTGTACCCGAACGCCGAGCAATCCACCGTGCGATAGCCGCCATGTACTATCAGTTCGGCCAGCGCCTTGCCGACCGCCGGAGCCTGCTGCAAGCCGTGACCGGAAAACCCGTTGGCGAAGAGGAAATTGCCGACCTCCGGGTGCGGGCCGATCACCGCGTTCTGGTCGAGCGTATTGTAGTCGTAATGGCCGACCCAGGCGCGCGTCGGCTTGATCGCCTCGAAGGCCGGAATGCGGGTCGCCAGCACCGGCCAGATCACCTCTTCGAACAGCGGCCAGTCGGGGTCGAAGTCGGCGGGGTCGGCCGGTCCTTCGCCCTCTTCCGGCTCGGCGCCGCCGGTGATGTAGACCGAGCCCTCCGGCCGGACATAGATGCCGCTCGGGTCGACCAGCAGCGGCATGTCGTCATATTTTTCGCGCGCCTCGAAGACGAAGACATTGCGCTTGCGCGGCTCCACCGGCAGCGCCAGCCCGGCCATTGCTGCCACCTTGCCGGCATTCGGCCCGGCGGCGTTAACGACGGTGCCGGCCTCGAGCCGCTCGCCATTGTCGAGGGTCACACCGGCGACGCGCTTCCCCTGCCGCTCGATACCGGTCACCGACGCTGTGATGAAATCAATGTTCTTGCTTCGCAGTGCCTTGCGGAACAGCATCAGCATCGCATGCGCGTCGAACCAGCCTTCGCCGCTGCGGCCATAGGCGCCGGCGGAAATGCCCTCGACCGACAGCCACGGAAAGCGGCGGACGAGCGCCTCGGCATCCTCGAGCACGATGTCGGCGCCCTCGGCCATCTGCGCCTCGTGGTTGGCCCGCAGGATCGGCAGCCCGTTCTCGCCGGCAAGGATGAGGTAGCCGCCTTCGCGAAAGCCGATATCGGCGTCCGCGCCAAACTCTTCCCTGAGCCGCCGGAACAGTTTCAGCGTGAATTGCGACAGCCGGATGTTTTCCGGGATCGAGAACTGCTGGCGGATTGAGGCGCAGGACAGCGTGGTCGCGGCGCGGGAAAATTGCGGGTCGCGCTCGACAAGCGCGATCGAGCCCGAAAACCCTTCCTTGCGCAGGTAATAGGCAACCGACGAGCCGACGATGGCTCCGCCGATGATGACGATGTCGTAATGCACCTTTTCGCCCTTCCGGTCTGAATCGCCGAGTCACGCCGCCGGCAGGATGATCTCGAAGCGCGTGCCGCTCGCCGAGTCAACCAGCCGGATCGTGCCATCATGCGCTTTCAGGAGGGCCAGCACGATGCCGAGGCCCATGCCGGTGCCGCCGGAATCGCGGCGCGTGGTGAAGAACGGCTCGAAGATGCGGCCTCGGTTGCTGGGCGAAATGCCGGCGCCGTCGTCAGCGACCACGATGGTGGCCTTGCCGTCCGCTTTTGCGGCTGTGACCGATACCAGCGTCGCGCCGTGCCGCGCCGAATTGTCGATGAGATTGGCCAGCACGATCGCAGCGTTTTCGGCCGATATGCGCAGCCCGATCTCGGTGCCCGCCTCGACGCGCACCGCCAGCCTGTCGTCGGCCGGCAGCAGCGCCAGTGCAGCAGTGAGCGACGTGTTTTCGCCGCTCGGTTCGAGATTTTCGGCGCGCGCCAGGTCGAGCAGGCGGCGCACCAGAAGGTTGAGCCGGCCGGCATCGGTGACGATATTGTCCGAAAAACGCCGCCGCTCGGCCTCGTCCATCGCGCTGCCCGAATCGCGCAGCAGTTCGGCGGCCCCCTGGATCGCCGTCAGCGGCGATTTGAGCTCGTGCGAGACGTGGGTGGCAAAGGTCTGGATGCCGTCGGAGCGTGCGTGCAGCTTTTCGGCCATGTCGAGGAAAGCAGCAGAGAGTTCACCCATTTCGCGCGTGCCGTGGTGATCGAGCGGCCTGATCGCCGCGCGGTCGCCGGCGGCGATGCGTTTCGTGCGTTCCATCAGCGCATAGATCGGACGGCTGACGGCGCGCAGGAAGACCAGCCCGATCAGCAGCGCGCCGCCGAGGATGGCGATTGCCGCCAGCGCCACCTTGCCGCGCTCGCCATAGAGATGCTTGACGATGTTGTTCGGCGTCCGCGACAGATAGACGACGCCGGCGACCTTGCCGGAGACCGCAACCGGCATGGCGACAAAGACGCGAACCTTGGTGCCGCGGCTGACCGAATAGAGCGGCGGCGACGGCTGGTCGGGAACCCGCAGCCTGAGCGCGCTGGCGTAGCGGCCGGCAAGCGCTGCGCGAACCTCTTCGACAGCCGCGAGCGACAGGCCGGCCTCCTCACGGCCGGCGATGACCACGCCTCTGGGATCGAGCAGCCGGAAGCCGGCGAGCGTGGTCTTCTGCGTCTCGGCAAGAATGCCCGACAGGCGTGCGCCGATTGAAGCGAACGCGGGATCGGCGCTGGCCGCGGTGGCCGCGGGCCGGGTCGGCAGGATCCCGTCGGACGCAAGATCGAGGCCCGGTTCGATCGGCTGGTAGGGAGAGGCCCGATCGCTGGTGTTGGGTGAAGGCACGGGTGCGCCTAGCTTTTCCGGGGCAATGCCGGCCTCGCGAACCTCTTGCGCATAGATCGCGCCAAGGGCGGCGCCTTGGGCGATCAGCTCGGCCTCGGTTTGCCGGATCAGCTGGTTCTCGTAGAGCCGGAAGAAAAACAGGCCGGCCAGCGGCAGCGCCATCACCATGATCAGGATGGCGATGACGACCGTGGCGAGGCGAGGCCGCCATTTGCTGCCAATCAGTTCTTGGGCGCTCACGCGCCGCATCCGCCCAGCCGAAAACCGACGCCGTGCACGGTCTCGATCGCATCGACGCAGCCGACGGCCGCCAGCTTGGCGCGGATATTGCGGATGTGGCTGTCGACGGTGCGGTCTGCGACATGGATATTGGCCGCATAGGCGTTGCCCATCACCATGTCGCGGCCAAGCACATGCGCCGGCCGCGCCAAAAAGCCTTTCAGGATCGCGAATTCGATCGACGTCAGCGCCAGCGGCTTGCCGTCGAAGCTGGCTGTATGGCTTGCCGGAACCAGCAACAGTCTGCCATGCGAGAATTGCCGGTCGTCGGCTGGTTCCGGCGTGGGCCGAGCGCGGCGCAGAATGACGTTGACGCGGGCGACCAGCTCGCGCGGGCTGAACGGCTTGGTGACATAATCATCGCCGCCCATCTCCAGCCCGAGCACGCGGTCGATCTCTTCATCCCGCGCGGACAGGAACAGCACCGGCAGGTCGGATGTGTGGCGCAGCCGCCGGCACACTTCCAGCCCGTCCATTTCCGGCATGCCGATGTCGAGCACGACGAGATCGGGCGCATGGCGCTCTATCGCCTGCAAGGCAGCCGCGCCGTCCGGCACCGCCAGCGTTTTCATGCCGGCCTTTTCCAGCGCGAAGCAGATGATTTCGCGAATGTGCGGGTCGTCGTCGGCGACCAGTATGTGGTGCGGCATCAAATCAGCGGCCCGGCATGAAGGGTTCGGACATCGGAGGAACCACGAACGGGCCACGCCTGTCGAGGGCGCGGTTGAGCCGCCAGTCACGAAAGCTCCAGCCCCGCCAGTTCTCCTGGCCGGCGCGGAAGCGTGCTTCGTCCTGTGCATACCAGCCGGCGAGTTCGCGGATGGAGGCATCCTCCGCGGAAACCGTCCTGCTCTGGTGCTGGACGAAGCGATCGAGCGCCGGCAAGGCGCCGGGTCCGAGCGAGCGCAAGTACCAGACGTCGAGCTGGGTGCCTTGGCCGGTCATTTCGAAGCAATGGTCGACATTGTAGTTGGCGATCAGCGCGGCAAAGTTGATGAACGAGCAAGCATAGAGCGTCGCCGATAGCGTCAGAAGATTGGCGGCAAGCAGCCATTCGTTGGACTTTTCGCGCGCGATGCGGGCCATGATCAGGACAAGGCCCGCCGCCACCAGCCCCATCCAGACGAACGCAGCGACACGCCAATAGGTCAGCGCATAGATACCGATATAGAGATCGAGCCGCAGGATCGACGAGATCACCAGGAGGATGTTCTGCGCCACCCAGGCATAAACCAGCCGGCGGATGAGCGGATCGCCGGAGGTCGCGCTTCCCGGCCGCAGCGCCGCCAGCACGAAGCCGGCGGCCAGCAGCGCCGTGACGATCAGCGGATAGGCGCCGCGATGCGCGTAGGCGGCATAGGTCAGCCCGTCGGGAAGCGCGATGCCGCCCCACAGATAGGTGGCGTCGAGTGCGCTCTGCACCGCGAACAGGATGTTGAAGACGACGAGCGCGCGGAGGATAGCGGCCTTGCCGAAGACGATGTCTTCGATCGTGGGACTTATGGCTGGCCTCGTCGGTGTGCTGGCAGGCGTTCCCAACCGGGGAATATGCCGGAGAAGCCGCGGCAGGCGCGGCCGCAGAAAGGCCCATACGCCGGCGAGCGCGAATAGCCAGAAGGCAAGACGCGGCAACTGCATGAGGTTGAGCAGGGCGAAGAGATCAATCAGCGAAAACCAGTATTCGATGACGGGATTGGCGGCGCCGAACAGCGCGAGGAACACTGCGCCGAGGCCCAGCGGCATGACCCAGACGGCGATCGCCGCAAGGCGCACGCGCCGCCGGCCAAGCCGCCGCGCCGCCGTGCGCCAGCGGAAGAAATCAAGAACGAGCCGAAATGGCGTTGCAACCAGGAACAGCGAGAGTTGGCCGGCAATACGGGCAAGGCCGCGCCGCAACCGTCCGGCCAGTGAAAGCGCGAAGATGGCCAGCCCCGCCAGCGCGATCGAGACGGACAGTGCGCTGACATTTTCCACAAGCGGCAGCAGCGCCATGAGCAGCGCAACCGGCTTGAACCAGAATTTGCCATCGTTGAAGGAGCCGAGAGGATGGAGAGCCATGCTCGCCGCGGCAATCGCAACGCCGAACAGGAAAAGCGTGATGCCCGCCGGTTGGCCATAGAAGAAAAAATCGGCCAGCGCGACGAGCAGGACGGCAACGCCGAAGCGGTTGCAATAGCTCGGCGCCGCCGGGAGGAATACTATCATGATCGGGCTTTCTCGGCGGCTTTGATGCGGGCGGTGGGCGGGGATTTCCGGACGAAAGGGAGGAGGTTTACCGAAGTCCGGGGCGGATCGACGAGCCACCAGCTTTCGCGGCGAAGCCGGTACGGCAGGGACCAACGAGAGTTCGTTTGCTCTTGCATGCCGCCCTTGTCGCATCCGGTCGGGTGGCAAGCGGGGCGGAGACGAGGAGATTTTCCGAAGTTGCGTGCAGTTTTTATGCACGGCTTGCCTCGGCCGGCTGCAGACGGCATAGATCGGAGATGACCACCGAAAGCTACCGCCCGCGCCGCTCGGTGCTTTACATCCCGGCTTCGAACGACAAGGCGCTGGCCAAGATCCAATCGCTGGCCTGCGATACCGTCGTCATCGATCTCGAGGACGCCGTCGCCCCGGCCGACAAGCCTTCCGCGCGCGAAAAGCTGGTGGCGATTTTCGCCGGCCATTCCAACCGGCGCTGCGAGATGGTCGTGCGCATCAATGCGCTGTCGAGCGAGTGGGGCGGCGCCGACCTGCTGGCCGCGGCAAAATGCTCGCCCGACGCCATCCTGCTGCCCAAGGTCGACACGCCGCGCGACATTCTCGAGGCCGGCGACGTGCTCGACGACAATTTTATCGCCGACGAAGTCAAGCTATGGGCGATGATCGAGACGCCCAAGGCGCTGCTCAACATCGGGCCGATTGCCGAGCTCGGCCGCGATCCGGGCTCTCGCCTGGTTTGTTTCGTTGCCGGAACGAACGACCTGGTCAAGGACACCGGCATTCTCGCCACGCCCGACCGGCGTTATCTCGTTCCATGGCTGATGCAGATGGTGCTCGCCGCGCGCGCCGGCGGCCTCGACCTGCTCGATGGCGTCTTCAATGATTTTCGCGATATGGACGGGTTTGCGCGCGAGTGCACGGAAGCGGCCGCCATGGGTTTTGACGGCAAGTCGCTGATCCATCCGGCTCAGATCGAAGCCGCGAACCGCGCCTTTGCACCGTCGCCCGAAGCAATAGCCGAAGCGCGCGCGGTCAAGGATGCCTTCGCGCTCGCCCAAAATACCGGTAGGGCGGTAGTTGCGCTGAACGGCAAGATGGTCGAGCGGCTGCATCTGGCGCAGGCCGAAAAACTGCTGGCGAAGGCCGCCGCTGTTCGCGCATGACTAACGCAACTGACGACAGGATTGAAGAATGAAACTCTACCGTTTTCTGTCCGGTCCGGACGATTCCAGCTTCTGCCACAAGGTGACGGCGGCGTTGAACAAGGGCTGGCACCTGTTCGGCTCGCCGACCTATGCCTATGACCAGGAAGCCAAGACCATGCGCTGCGGCCAGGCCGTGGTGAAGGACATCGAGGGCCAGGAATACGGCCCCGACACCAAGCTCAGCGATTGGTAGGGAGGTTCGCTGAAGCGCTCGTCCTTCGTCATCCTAGGGCGTAGCAGTCGCGAAGCGACGTCGCGGAGTACCCTAGGATCCATGCCGTTACCTCTGCCGAAGGGCACGGCGGATCAGGATTAGTGTGATCTACCACCGATCGGGATAGCCCCGTTACCCAGAACGGGATGATGAGCGTTCGGTTCTGCACCGCCGGCGCACTGCATCACTATCACGGCATGGATCCTGGGGTCTGCGCCGCGTCGCTTCGCTCCTTGCTCCGCCCCAGGATGACGAGGAGCGGGGTCGCTCACTCTGCTGCCTCTTCGATCTTCTCCATATCGTCGTCCGACAGGCCGAAATGGTGGCCGATCTCGTGGATCAGCACATGGGTGACGATGTCGCCCAGCGTTTCCTCGTTCTCGGCCCAGTAGTCGAGGATGGCGCGACGATAGAGGGTGATGCGGTTCGGCCCCTCGCCGGTCTGCGGATTCCAGCGCTCGGCGATGCCGCGCCCCTCGAACAGGCCGAGCAGGTCGAAGGGCGTTTCCAGCGAAAGGTCGTCCATGATCTCGTCGGTCGGGAATTCGGCGATCTGAATGACGATCTCGCCGGTCAACTTGCGAAAGTCCTCCGGCAGATGGGCATAGGCCTCCAGCGCCAGGAGCTCGATTTCCTCCATCGTTGGCGAAAGCTGGTCGTGCCAGATGCGTGTTTGGTAGATGCGAGCCATGCTTTGTCCTTTGATCCCGGCATATAGGCTTTCAGGCCGGACTCGGCAAATGGTCGGGCTGGAGTGCCCGTGCCATGCCCCCACTACAGGAATAAATTCCCCATGACTCCGCTTGACTCTTCGGGCGACCTCTGGAATCCTAGAGAACATAACAGGAACAATTGTGAGTGGAAGCTGACCGTCATGGCGACAAGCGCCGTGGCGCGGGAGACTGTTTTTGCCCTGCGCCGCCAGATCGCGAAGATCGAAGGGACCTTGCCCGAGCGCCTGGAGGCGCCGGCCAGTTCGTCGTTTGACGCGGATGTCCCTCGTCAGAGTCTGACACCCTCTCGGCATCCGACACCCGCTCGGAATCTGACCATTGTCCGGCGCGGCCTTGCCGTGGCGCCGCCCGATGCGTTTTTGCGCACCGGCGCCGAGCGCCTCGATGCTGCGCTGAGCGGCGGCCTGCCGAGGGCGGCGGTGAGCGAGTTTCATGGCGCCGCGACCCGCGATGCCGGGGCCGTTGCCGGTTTTGCCTTGTCGCTCGTCAGCCTGATCCTAAGCCAGGGGCCGCGATTGCCGGTGCTGTGGATCGGCACATCAGAGGTTTTCCGCGAGGCCGGCTTTCCCTATGCCAGGGGGCTTCACGCCTTCTTCGGCATCGAGCCGGAGCAATTGCTGTTTTCCGAGGCGCCAAGGCTGCTCGATGCGCTGTGGATCGCCGAGGAGGCTGCCCGGATGACGGCGCTGGCCGCCGTCATCCTCGAAATCCGCGGCAGCCCGCAGCGGCTTGACCTCACCGCGACGCGGCGGCTGCACGCCCGCGCGCAGAGTGCGGGCCGGCCGCTGTTCCTGCTGCGCCAGGCGGGCGAGCCCGAACCGACGGCAGCGCCCGTCCGCCTCATCCTGTCGGCGGCACCGGCGGCAACGCGTAAGACGCTTGCCGGGCCGCTCGCCGGCTCGATCGGCCGACCCGCCTTCACCGTCGCTATCGGCAAGAGCCGCACGGCCTTGTCCGGAAAATTCACACTGGAGTGGAACCCCGATGAACGCATATTCGAAGAAAGACGGGGCGAGCAAGGAAGGTCTCAGGAATGGACCCCAGAACGGCCAAAGAATCCTATCCCTGTGGTTTCCGCATCTCGCCGCCGAGAGGATCCTGCGGCAGCGTCTGGGGCGGTCCTGGCGTTCCCGGCCGTCGGATCACCTGCCGCTGGTGATCAGTCACCGCGACCGGAACGCCCAGCGCATCGCCGCCCTCGACGAGCGGGCCGAGGCGCTTAATCTGAAGCGCGGCATGGGCATAGCCGACGCACGCGCCATGCATCCCTCGATCGACATCGTGGAGGCCGATCCGGAGGCCGACCGGCGCCTGCTCGAAGGCCTCGCCGACTGGTGCGACCGCTATACCCCGCTGGTGGCGCTTGACGGGACCGACGGCCTCTATCTCGACGTCACCGGCTGCACCCATCTTTTCGGCGGCGAACGCTCGATGCTGGACGATATCCTGTCGCGTTTTTTCCATCAGGGCTTCGATGTCCGCGCCGGGCTTGCCGCCACGCCTGGTGCTGCCTGGGCGGCGGCGCGGTTTGCTGGCGACCGCATCGTGCCCGATGGTGAGGAGGAAGCGCTTCTCGCGCCCTTGCCGCTGGCGGCGCTGCGCATCGACCCGGAGGTACGCGCCAGCCTCGAAAGCGTCGGCCTGCGCACGGCGGGCGCCGTCATGGCGGCACCGCGCGCGCCGCTGGCCCGCCGCTTCGGCGCATCGCTGCTCTTGCGCCTCGACCAGGCGCTTGGCCGCCTCGAGGAGGCCGTGTCGCCGCGCCTGCCGGTGGCACCGCTTTCGGTCGAGCGTCACCTTGCCGAGCCGATCATGCTGACCGAGGACATCGAGCGGCTGACCGGCATGCTGGCGACCACCTTGAAGAGCGACCTCGAGCGTCGCGGCGAAGGCGCAAGGCGGCTGGCGCTGCTGCTTTTCCGTGTCGATGGCGGCGTCAGCCGCATCGCCGTCGGCACCTCGCGGCCTCTGCGCGAGCCGCGGCTGATCCAGAAATTGTTCCACGAAAGGCTTGCCGCGCTCGAACAGGATATCGACGCCGGCTATGGCTTCGATCTCGTGCGCCTTTCGGTGCTGACCGCCGCCGCCTTCGACATGCAGCAGGCCGACCTTGCCGGCGAGACGAGCGACGACGGTGCCGATATCGCGCTTTTTGCCGACCGCATTCGCGCCCGGCTCGGCGAAGGCGCGGTCTTGAAGCCGGTCGCCGTCGAGAGCCATTTGCCGGAGCGCGCCGTCGCCACCCTTCCCTTCACGGAGGCGCCGCAGAGAAGCTCGCCGCCGAAGCAGCCGGACAAGGCGAAGGACGCTCCCATGACCGTCTTCCAGCCGGAACGGCCGATCCGGCTTTTCCGTTCGCCCGAGCCGATCGAGGTGCCGGCCACCGAAATGCCGGAAGGCCCGCCTTTGAACTTCCGCTGGCGGCGCGCGCTCTACCGGGTCGCGCGCGCCGAAGGGCCGGAGCGCATCGCGCCGGAATGGTGGCGAGGGGCGGCGGGACGAGAAGATGCCCCGACCCGGGATTATTTCCGCATCGAGGATGCCGACGGCCGCCGTTACTGGCTCTATCGCCAGGGCCTTTACGGCGCCTCGCAGCCCTCGCCGCGCTGGTTCATGCATGGGATCTTCGCATGAATGCGCTGACGGCCAACCCCTATGCCGAATTCGGCATCCAGTCGAACTTCTCGTTTCTGCGCGGTGCCTCGAAACCGGAGGAGCTGGTGGTCGCGGCAAAATTCCTGGGGTTTTCGGCGATCGGTCTCGCCGACCGCAACACGGTGGCGGGCGTGGTGCGCGCCTGGCAGCAGGCCAAGGTGGAGGGTGTTTCCTATCATCCCGGCTGCCGCCTGGTTTTTTGCGACGGCACGCCGGACATCCTCGCCTACCCGCAGGATCGCAAGGGTTGGGGTCATCTCTGCCGCATGCTGACGCAGGCCAATCTGCGTGACGAGAACGAAAAAGGGGCGACGCTCCTCAAACAGAGCGATCTTCTCGAATGGGGCGATCTCCTGTCGCTCGCCATACTGCCGGATGTGTCGGCGGACGCGGAAACCAGCCTCGCACTCCTTAGCCGGCTCAAGGATCGTTTCGGTGAAAACCTGTGGCTTGCGGTTTCGCCGGATTACCGCGGCAACGACCGCTTCCGTATCGAGCAGGCGGCGGCGATGGCGGAGCTGGCCGGCATCCCGTTGATGGCGACCAACGATGTTCTCTACCATACGTCGGAACGGCGCCCGCTGCAGGACGTGCTGACGGCGATCCGCCTCAATGTGCCCGTCGCCGAGGTGGGGCTGGAGCTGGCGGCCAATGCCGAGCGTCACTTAAAGCCGCCGCTGGAGATGGCACGGCTTTTTCGCAGGCATCCGCAAGCGCTGGCGGAAACGCTGCGTTTTGCCGGCGAGCTGACCTTCTCGCTCAGTGACCTGCAATACAACTATCCCGACGAGCCGACGGAATCGGGTCTTGGGCCGCAGGCCGAACTGGAAAGGCTGGCCAAGGAGGGAGCCGCCATCCGCTACCCCTCGGGCGTGCCCGCTTTTGTGACGCAGCGCATCGAGGAGGAGCTCGCTCTGATCGAGCGTCTGAACTACGCGCGCTATTTCCTGACTGTCCACGACATCGTCAAATTCGCCCGCAGCCAGAACATTCTCTGCCAGGGGCGCGGCTCTGCCGCCAACTCGATCGTCTGCTTCTGCATTGGCATCACCGAAGTCGGCCCGGACAGGATCGAAACGCTTTTCGAACGCTTCATTTCCGAGGAAAGAAACGAGCCGCCCGACATCGACGTCGATTTCGAGCATGAAAAGCGCGAGGAGGTCATCCAGTACATCTATTCCAAATACAGCACCAAGCGCACCGCGCTGGCCGCCGCCGTCGTCAGCTACCGGGGCCGCTCGGCGATGCGCGAAGTGGCCAAGGCGATGGGCCTGTCGGACGACGTCCGGGGCGCGCTGTCCAGTTCGATCTGGGGCTGGTCGACCTCGGAGCTCGGCGAAAAGGAGACAAAGGCCGGCGGCCTCGATCAGACCGATCCATCGACAAGGCATGTGATCGAATGCGCCAACGAGATCATGGGCTTTCCCCGTCATTTGTCGCAGCATGTCGGCGGTTTTGTCATCACCCGGGACCGGCTCGACGAGATCGTGCCCATCGTCAAGACGGCGATGGACGAGCGCAAGATGGTCGAGTGGGACAAGGACGATCTCGACGCGGTGAAAATCCTTAAAGTGGACGTGCTGGCGCTCGGCATGTTGACCTGCCTGCAGCGCGCCTTCACCCTGCTCCAGGATCATTATCCGCAGGCGCGGGACGCGTACGGCCTGCCCTATGTGCTGGCCACTCTGCCTGCCGAGGACAAGCATGTCTACGACATGATCTGCCGTGCCGACACGATCGGCGTCTTCCAGATCGAATCGCGCGCGCAGATGTCGATGCTGCCGCGGCTGCGGCCGAAAAGCTTTTACGACCTCGTCATCGAGGTGGCGATCGTGCGGCCCGGCCCGATCCAGGGCGACATGGTCCACCCTTACCTGCGCCGCCGGCAAGGCAAGGAGAAACCCGAATATCCCAAGCCGGAACTGGAAAAAATACTCGGCAGGACGCTGGGCGTGCCGCTGTTCCAGGAGCAGGCGATGAAGATCGCCATCGTTGCTGGCGGCTTCAGACCGGGCGAGGCCGATGAACTGCGCCGCGCCATGGCGACATTCAAGCGCACCGGCACGATCGGCAATTACCGCAAGAGAATGGTCGACGGCATGGTCGCCAAGGGCTACGAAAAAGACTTCGCCGAGCGCTGCTTCAAGCAGATCGAGGGTTTTGGCGAATACGGCTTTCCCGAGAGCCACGCCGCCTCCTTCGCCCTGCTGGTCTATGCCTCCTGCTGGTTCAAGACCTTCTATCCCGACGTGTTCTGCGCCGCGATCCTGAATTCCCAGCCGATGGGGTTTTACCAGCCGGCCCAGCTTGTCCGCGACGCGCATGATCACGGCGTCGAGATCCGCGAGGTCGATGTCAATTTTTCCGGCTGGGATTGCGCCTTGGAGAAATCGCCTTTCGATCCGGATCGTATCCTTGACCGCCATGCCCAGATGCGCGGCGTCATCCGGACCAGCCATGCCGTCCGGCTCGGCTTTCGCCAGGTCAAGGGCCTGTCGAAGGAGCGCATGGAAGCGTTTGTGTCGAGGCGCGGCGCCGGCTATGCATCCATACGCGACGTCTGGCTGCGCTCGGGCCTCAACGTCGACGAGATCGAAAAACTGGCGCAGGCCGACGCTTTCCGGTCGCTTGGATTGAACCGTCGCGACGCTCTATGGGCGGTCCGCGCGCTCGACGGCAAGAGTGCCGCCGAAAAGCTGCCGCTGTTCGACCAGCCGGCGATCCGCTTGCGCGATCTGGAGCCTGCAACCAGGCTCCCGACAATGCCGCTCGGCGAGCACGTCGTCCACGACTACCGCTCGCTTGGCCTGTCGCTGAAGGCGCACCCGGTCGCCTTCCTGCGTCAAAGGCTGGATCGTTCCGGCGTTACGCCCAATGTGCGGCTCGGCCAGGTGCGGGACGGCCGGCGCGTTTCGGTCGCCGGCCTCGTGCTGGTGCGGCAGCGGCCGGGCAATGGCAAGGCGATTTTCCTGACGCTGGAAGACGAGAATGCGGTCGCCAACATCATTTTCTGGGAAAGGACTTTTGACCGCTTCCGCCCCATCGTCATGGGCGCGCGTCTCATCCGCGTCACCGGCAAGCTGCAATCGGAATCTGACGTCATCCATATCGTCGCCGAGAAGGTCGAGGATCTGACGCCGTGGCTGTCGGTGCTGCTTGAACAGGCAAGGCCCGCGGACAGACTGTCGAGCAGTGCAGACGAGGCTCAGCCTGACACCATCGCGCAAACGGAACTATTGGGAAAGGCGGAGAAGGTCATGCCCAAAGGGCGCAATTTTCAATAGAGGCGCGAAAGATCGCGACGGAGCGGCTCTGAACCGCACACTCAGGGTGTTCCACCCAGGCGCGGCGGTGGCATGGCATCATCTATGGTGATGACACGCGCTTCCGATGGCAGCATGATCGGAATGCCGTCCCGCACCGGATAGGCAAGCTTTGCCACCCGCGAGATAAGCTCGCCGCGCTCCGGATCCCAGGCAAGCGGCCCCTTGGTCAGCGGGCAGGCCAAGAGTTCCAGCAGCTTGGGGTCGACGGTCCTGTTCCCGTCACGTCCATCCGCCATTCGATCCATCCTTTCCACAAGGCAATCGGTTAAGGTTTCGAGCGCGGACTTCCCCTTCTCCCCCTTGTGGGAGAAGGCAAGAACCTACTGCAAACTCGAACCGAAATCCTCATTGTCGCGCGCCAGCGCCATTTCGGTGATGGCGATCAGGGTCTCGGCGCGTGTCTTCAGATCGGCCGCTTCGAGCAGCGCCTGTTTCTCGGCCGGCCCGTAGGGCGCCATCATCGACAGTGCGTTGACCAGCATGGCGTTTTCGGCGCGGCTGACGCTTTCCCAGTCGGCCTCCAGATCGTTAGCCTGCAGATAGGCGCGAAACGCTTTGAGCAGCGCCGGCCGGTCGATCTCGGCGTCTGCCTGCTCCTCGTCGAGATCGGCGAGAAAGGGTGCCAACCGGCACTGCCGGAACGGTGTTTTGACCGTGAGCTCCTGGACAATACGGAACCGGCACACGCCCTGCAGCGAAATCAGGTAACGGCCGTCGCCGCTCTCGGACAGCGCAATGATGCGCCCGGCGCAGCCGACATTGCAGAGCTCCGGCTCGCCGTCGGGACGCAGCGCACCGTTAAGGCTGGGCTGGATCATGCCGATCAGCCGCGGCCCGGCGATCGCCTCGTCGACCATCTGCAGATAGCGCGGCTCGAAGATGTTGAGCGGCATGCGGCCTCCCGGGAGCAGCAATGCGCCCTCAAGCGGAAAGATCGGCATGGTCGACGGTAAGTCCGCAGCGAGCCGGTAATGCGCGTTTCCCGCCTGCACCTCAATCCTCCGATCGCTTTGTCAGGAAGCGCACAAAATCCGTCTCCTCCCGGCCGGCACAAGGCGCAACACCGGAAACCTGAAATCGAACGCCGTCCGAAAACCTAATCTGGCGCAGCCGCGGCCTACCGCAAGCCCGCGCGACAAAACAGTCTGCGCCGGCTCAGGAAAACAGCAGCGACGACAGTTTGCGCCGTGCCGACAGCGTTGCTTCGTCGGTCATGCCCCATGCCTCGAAGAGCTGCAGCAACTGGGTTCTGGCGCCGTCGTCGTTCCACGAGCGGTCGGCCTTGATGATCGCCAGCAGATTGTCGGCCGCCGCCATGCGATCACCCTTGGCGTTCTGGATCATGGCAAGCTCGAACCGTGCCTGGTGATCCCCGGGATTTTCGGCCAGCCGCCGTTCCAGTTCCGCCGGATTGCCGAGCACTGCTGCTTGCGCGGCGAGCGCCATCTTGGCCCGCAGCGCGGCGAGCTGGGGCGCATCCTTCTTTGCTTCCGGCGCCCGCGCCAGCACCGCCTCGGCACCTTCGGCATCGCCGGCCTCGAACAGCAGATCGCCCAAGCCAGCGATCGCCTCGATTGTCTCCGGCGCCTGTTCCAGGATGGCATCGTAAATGTCGGCCGCCGTCTGCACGTCCCCGGCGTCGCGCGCTTCGGCGGCCGCGGCCAGCGCCTCGGCAACTTGCGGCGCACCGCCGTTCTTGCCGCCGACCTTTTGGATGAATTGCGTGATCTGACTCTCGGGAATGGCGCCCATGAAGCCGTCGACCGGCTGGCCGTCCTTGAAGGCAATGACCGCCGGTATCGACTGGATGCCAAGCTGGCCGGCGATCGATGGATGGTCGTCGATATTCATCTTGACCAGCTTGACCTTGCCACCGGCGGCTTTCACCGCCTTCTCCAGCAGTGGCGTCAATTGCTTGCAAGGGCCGCACCACGGCGCCCAGAAATCGACCAGCACCGGCTGGTGACGCGATTCCTGGATCACGTCAGCGGCAAATCCAGCGGTCGTTGTGTCCTTGATGACGTCGGCCGGCGCCTCCGCAAGCGCGACCTTCTCACGCGCGGCATCGGTGCCGCCATATTGCACGGTGGTGGCATACCGGCCGCCATTGCTGCCAAATGGGCCGCCAAAGGGGTTGCTATCACTCATCTCGTCGCCTTTCGGTCGCGCCGCCGGCCAAGGGACGGGCGCAACATCCTTCTTTAGAACCCGGTTTCAGTCACCCATGTGGCGATCATGCCGAGACTTTCAAGATAACAGCATCATGTCCGGTTGCCTCGACGAATTTGACCAGGTCCGCGGCAGCGATGGAAGTCGTCGCTTCGTTGGTCAGCGGGTGGGCATTGACCACCGCATGGCTCATCAGCTCCTCGTCCAACACGACCTTGACCCTTCGCTCGGTGTCGTTGATCAGCCCGAACACCGTGACCGCGCCCGGGACGACGCCGAGAAGCTCCATCAGCATCTCCGGCCGGCCGAAAGACACGCGCCCCGCAGCGCCGATCAGATGGTGGATCTGCTTGAGATCGACCACCGCCTCCTCGTCGACGCTGACCAGGAAGAAATTGTCCTTCTTGTCCTTGAGGAACAGGTTCTTGGTGTGGCCGCCGGCAATCTCGCCGCGCAGCGCCTGCGAATCGGCGACCGTGAACAGCGGCGGATGCCGCCGCGTCGATACCTCGATCCCGAGTCCGGCAAGAAAGGCGAAAAGTTCGGCTTCGGTCTTCGGCATCGGTCTTTCTTCTGATGGCCCGCTTTCAACTGCTTGTTCGACTAACGCCGTTTACGGCCAATGATGCTGCCAAGACAAGCCCGTCGCGCAACGCGGGGGCGATTGCCTTGCGACGTCTCGCAGGAGGCTTGTCCGCATTGTCGACGAAGCAAAAAGCCTGCGAATTCCCTGTTGCAATCGCCGCGCTCTTCAGCCATATAGGCGCGGCTTGCGGCCCAAAAGCCGCGCGAGCGGGTGTAGCTCAGGGGTAGAGCACAACCTTGCCAAGGTTGGGGTCGAGCGTTCGAATCGCTTCACCCGCTCCAGTTTCCTTGAGGGGAACCAAGCGATTAAGAGGCGCCTTTCGGGGCGCCTTTTGCTTACGTGGCGAAAAGAGTGTCCCTGCCATGAGCGATGCGCGGAAAGCCGCACTGTGACCAGCAGGTGTCACAGCTCTTCTATTCCGTTGTGCTAGCTTTTTTTCTGCGCCGAATAGTGTGCGACTGCGCGACGGCCATTTTCAACTCGGGCGTGATCTCCAACGGTGCATTCTCTGCCCCATGTTGGTTCTGTAGCCCCTGGACCTGGACGGTCGGAAATGGGAGTTCGATGCCCTGCTCCTTGAAGACCTGGCGGAGGCGTACATAGAATTTGCGTTTCATACCGAAGGCGCCTCCCGGCTTGGTTGTGGCCTTGACCCTCAATACGATGCCGTATTCGCCGAACTCCTGTACGCCCTGCATCTTGATCGGGTCGAGCACCCAGTGTTTGAACTCGGGATCTTCCGCCAGTTCGAGGCCGATCCGCTTGATCAGCTTGCGAGCGAAGTCGATATCGGTGTCATAACCAACGGTGATGTTGAATTTGTCGATAACCCAGTCACGGCTCTGGTTCTGGACTGCCCCGAGTTCACCGAAAGGTATTGTGAACAGCGGACCACGATGGTGGCGCAGCTTCACCGAGCGCAGCGAAAAGCTTTCCACAGTACCCTTGTAATTGCCCGATGAAATGTATTCGCCAACACGGAACGCATCATCGAGCAGAAAAAACACGCCTGAAATGACGTCCTTGACAATGGTTTGTGCCCCAAAGCCCACGGCGACGCCGACGACGCCAGCGCCGGCGATCAATGGGCCGATCTGGATACCCAGCGAGGCGAGCATCATAAGCACCGCCATCACGATGATCGATGCGAGCAGAATATTCTGGAGGATCGGCAAGAGCGTATGCAGCCGCGCCTGCTGCGGATCGAGGATCGGGACGTCCTCGTCGCTGATCACAGGGTGCGGTGTTTCGATGCCCAGCTTTCGTTCGATCAAAGCTTTGATGATCGACCAGCCGAAGTCGGCGGCAAGGGCAATGACCACGACATTGATCAAGCCGCGCAATATGAATGTTGTCGTCGTATCACTGCCCCGCATGGATTGCATGTCCAGACCCCAGACACGTGCGAGAAGGTAAGCCGCCGCCAGGATGAAAATCATTCGGATTCCGCGATCGATGACAGCGATCGTCACCGCCGGGATCGTGGGCCGGCCGACATCTTCCGAACCTGGCCGCAGAACGAAATTAACCCCGCGCTGCGTCACCACGATTGCCAAAGGCAGGAAGAATGCGGCGAAGGTGAACCAGAAGTATGTATAAAGGCCGGCAATACGCTGCAGGAACAGGACGACGAAATAAGCAGTCAATAGCCATGTCGCTTCCGTGTGACCGATGTGGCGCGCACCGTCTCGCTGCGTTCTTGGCCGACGCCAAATGGCGAGCAGCAGGAGCAGCAGCAGCACGAAATCGGCGACCAGTGACAGGACCGTCATTCCGTCCTGATCGATGCCGAGACCTGGCAAGAGGATAAACGCGGCGCCGAAGAAGGCGAAGACGCCGACGATCCGGGGTAGCCAATAGGACCAATGCTCAGCCGCTTCGTTGGTGATCGGCAAAGCACGAACCTCGACGGCGTTCTCGACGTTCATGAAGGAAGGGACGAGTGTGGCCATGACGTACATGCGCACACCCCATGTAACGACTGCCGCCATCAGAAATGTCAGTACAATCTCGCGGATAAGCATCGGCCAGTCGAACAACATGAACGCGCCGGCGCTGCCCAGTGCGAAAGAGACTATCAGCATGCTGGAATAAAGCAGGCGGCCACCAATCTTCTTGGCTCGCCCAACGGGCGTATCCTTCGGTTGCGCGATAATCCAAAGACGAAATGGACGGGTGAGCTTGAACGTTGCCCAAGTGAGTGCCAGGCCGGCAGCGATGAACATTGCAATCAGCACAAATACGCCGGCGGGCCCCCTGCTGGACATATCCTCCATCGTCTCTGCCCGAACGCGCGCGAACTGGCCTGGCAGCAAGGGCAAAGTTCGCATGATTCTTTCGATATGATGCCTGATCCCATCGAGCGTCGAGGATGCCATCGTATTCATCTGGCCTGGTGCGGCCACGGCGCCGGACGATGCGTCGGTCGGCGAAGCCCCTCTCTCGGCGGGCGCTCCCGTTGACCCGGCGTCCTGATTTCGCTGTTCGGCCACCCAGGCCTTCACTGACGGATCGTCGAGAAGCTCGAACAATTGTTTGACCCTTTCAGGCGGGACGGTCGCCGGCGCCTGCGCTTGCGCCTGACCAGCCAACAAAAGGGCGATCCCAAAGACGAGCGGCCTGGCAATCAGGGCAAACATCGCAGTCAGGTCTCCGAGACGCCGTGCCGGGCGCGCCAGGTTCCTGGCTCCCAATCGTCGAGTCATGAGTGGCATCGTGCTGTTAACCTTCCGATCAGATCGGCGAGCAACGACATCTATGTCCGTTGTTGCCCTACCTTGAAGAAACCGATGTTGCGGTGCAAGACGTCATCGTTCCGAGCCAGACCGCTGTGCCGGGTACGTGGCGGTGTTTATTTAGCCGCCGGGGGCAGGGCATTCCGACCTCGGCCCAGGCCTCCGGCCGTTCTATGAACTGGGCATCGACGTTAAATCTCAGGAACTGATTTCCTGAGATGACCAGGACAGACCTTTGGCGGTCACTCGGTGGTCAACTGCTTCGCGCACCGCTGCGGACATTCGAAACCATGATGTTGCTTGAGATGCAATGCGCTTCCGGGTCGGCACTGCCATGCGGCAAATCAGGCCGGGAGCCGCCACATTCGCACACGACCTGTACCACGCAATTCCGTTTCCTGGAGTGGGTCGCAAGCAAAATTTGGTCCAAGCAGTTGATGAGTTGCATCCGAAATGCGGATTTCATCGGGCTCCGCGGACGTTTGGATACGTGCGGCGAGATTAACGGTGTCGCCCCATAGGTCATAGGCAAACCGCCTTTTGCCTATGACGCCCGCCACGATTGGTCCTGAGTGAATTCCAATTCTGAGTCTTATCGGTTCTCCTGCGAAGCGTTCGCGCTTAACCGCCTTCCGCAGTTCAAGTGCATAGTGCGCAAGGGCTTCCGCATGATCGGATCGCGCGGTGGGCAGGCCAGCGACCACCATCACACAATCGCCGATTGTCTTGATCTTTTCGCAGCCGTATCGCTCCGAGAGCAGATCCGCCGCCTTGAAGAAGTAATTTAAAATAGCGAGCGTCGTCACGGCTCCGACGCTCCGCGCTCTTTCCGTAAAGCCGACGATGTCGGCAAAAAGCACACTCACCTCCGCATGGTTGTCTGCAATTTGTTCGTGCGCTTTTAGCCGCTCCGCGATCGACGCCGGAAGAATGTTGAGGAGTAGGGCTTCGGCGCGCTGGTATTCACGCGACAATCCCTCTTGGCTCGCCCTCAACGCCTCGTTTGTCGATTGTAATTTCTCGTTGAGTTGACGCTCCCTCTCTTGCAGAAGCGTCATTTCATAAGCCTTCTGTTGAAGCCGCTGCCTATTGTCGCGTTCGGCAGTGGCGTCAAGAAAGAGCAGCCACACGCAGGCATTGTCAGCAAAAAGATGGAGGTCCGCGACACGCCCGCTGGGCAGTTCGACCATGGCCATATCATATGGAAGCTCCGGGCAGGGCAACAAACCTTCCATGAATTCAAGCTGCTCGGCAACAGGCTTACCTATGCGAACTGACGAGAGTCCGTAATGGTTAACGTTACCGCCCTTCGCAGCTATGCAAAGCTGGGCGTCGATTTTCAGATATGCGACCGAGCGCTCCTTGTAGAAGAAATCGTAAATCCAGCTTCTAACTTCTCTTGGCAAGACATCCATGGTTTATTTGCTGACCATCGAAGCAAGTTGACGAAACGCATCATCAACATGTTCGCCCGAAAGCGCACTTGTCAGATAGATTTGCCATCCAAGTTGCCTCAGTTCGTCAATTTCACTATCCGATATTGCCCACCGATCGGCCAGATCGGATTTGTTGAACAGCAATACAAACGGCATAGCGCCGAATTCAGCCTCGGCCCGCTCGCGCAACGTGAGCGCAACGGCAAGAGTAGCAGCGCGTGTTCCATCGACGACAAGCACGAGCCCACTCGCACCTCGCACATAGCTGACGCGGAATGAGCCGATATCGTCTTCGCCGGCCAAATCCCACAAAATCAGATCCACGGTTTTGTCCGGGAATGCGACACTCTTCTTGTCGATTTTCACTCCCACCGTGGTCAAGTAGGTTTCTGAAAAGATGCTTTGCACAAACCTGCGAACCAGACTCGTCTTTCCGACAGCGAACCCGCCCAACATACAGATCTTCTTTTGCAATATCCTGGGCTCCGCCTAGTGGAAGTTTACCGTAACCGAAACTCTGCGGTTGGCGGAGTTCCCGGTTCGGCTATTTTCAATCTCCGCTGGCTCAAAGGTGCCCGCGCCGCGAACCAAGAGCAACTCCGGATCGACGCCGCGCTTCTTGAGAAGCGCACGAACTGTCTCCGCGCGCGCGGCGCTGATCGACAACTTGGCCGTTTCACGGCCCGTCTCGTCCGAATGGCCGGTCAACATGAACTGTGCTGTTACGCCTGCCTTGCGGGCGTCCTCGGCCAATTCCTTCAACTGATTCGCCAATTTGTCGAGAACCGGCAGTTGCTCTGGTCCCGGTACAGCCTTGCCAGAATCGAAGAAAATGTTGACCGCTTGAATAGCCTCCCTCAAATGAGTGAGTTGCGGAGGGGTCAACTCACGCAGCTCGGAGAGTTCTAGAGAGAGTCCGTCCGCGGACAGCTGTTGGGCGGCGACCCGCGCCCGATCTATCCAGGCGGCAGGAGCTTCACCCTGGGCAACGATGCGATCCTTGATGATCGAAAGCCGTACTGAATCCGGCGGAGTCAGCGACGCCATCAGCCGCTTCACCACGAACTTCGGATCAAGGCTTTGATAGAATTGCCACTGTGAATGAACGCGAGCAGGATCGACCCCTGTTCCGGACAGCAGAGCCTTCGGGTCGGCGGCCTGCGGGTCTCTCAGGCCGGAAATATAGAAATGTCCCCCCCTGGCCGTTTGTTGGGCGACGATGATTCCCGCTTGGGCCTCCAGTCGCGACACATAAGTCTGCCAGTGCTCCGCCGCGCGTGCCTCGGGGCTCACATCACGAACCTTGGAGATGTCGAATTCCGGTCCGCCTGCCGAGAGCTGTCGGGCCGCTGCGCGTGCGCGGTCTATCCAGATGTCGGGAGCCTCACCCTCGGCAACGATGCGATCCTTGACGATCGAAAGCCGTACTGAATCCGGCGGGGTCAGCGATACCATCAGCCGCTTCAGGACGAACTTCGGATCAAGGCTCTGATAGAATTGCCACTGCGAATGAACGCGGGCGGGATCTACCTCCGTTCCGGACAGCAGATCCTGCGGGTCGGCGGCAAGCGGGTCTCTCAGGCCGGCAATATAGAATTGGCCATCACGCACCTTTTGTTGGGCGACGATGATTCCCGCTTGGGCCTCCAGTCGCGACACATAAGTCTGCCAGTGCTCCGCCGCGCGTGCTTCGGGGCTCACATCACGAACCCTGGAGATGTCGAATTCCGGTCCGCCTGCCGAAAGTTGTTGGGCCGCTGCGCGCGCCCGATCTATCCAGGTGTTGGGAGCCTCACCCTCGGCAACGATGCGACCATTGACGATCGAAAGTCGTACTGAATCCGGCGGAACCAGCGACGCCGTTAGCCGCTTCAATACGAACTCCGGATCAAGACTCTGATAGAATTGCCACTGTGAATGAACGCGGGCGGGATCGACCTGCGTTCCGGCCAACAGCGACTGCGGGTCGGCGGCAAGCGGGTCTCTCAGACCGGCAATATAGAATTGGCCATCACGCACCTTTTGTTCGGCAACGATGATGCCCGGCTGGGTCCCCAGTCGCGACACATAGGTCTGCCAGCGCTGCACGGATTGCCAGGAAAGAAAGAACCAACCGCCTGCCGGAATCAAAACCAGCAGGACTGCAGCCACGACCAGCCACGGAAATCCCTGGTTTGATTCCTCCTGCTTCAGTTCAACGCAGGTCTGCAACTGCGTCTCTACGCCGGCCAACTGCGAACTGTCGCCGTCAAACTGCTCTAGAGCCTGTGAGCATTCATCATGGATGCGAAGCAATACATCGCGAATTATTTCATGTAATTCCTCCGGCGGATTTCCCCGGATCACCGCAACCAAGGTCGCAAACGGTCCAACTTCCGACCAGAGACGAAGCTCTCCGAAACGAATGGTATCCAGGCCGCTCTGTTCTTTCTCGTTAAATGAGTCTTTTACAAAATCTTGAATTGCACTAAGCATAGAAGAAATGAGTTGAGGATCTTCGCTAGTTGCATTATCGGCAGTTACATGCGCTATCAAAAGCCCGGAATTGCGATTGATTAGAAAGACGTGTTCTACACGATAAACAAGAGAATGCTTAAGAACAACTTCTGAGAAGCTTGCTCCTGTTCTCCACGCTTCAAGTCTCCACTTGAGCCCGTGCCAGGTAAATATATGTCTTAAAGTTTCATTCAACGATTGAAAGGTCTGGTCGATCTTTTCGCCGATCGACTTGCGAATAGCCGGCAGAAACACCGGGTACAATATATCCGTCAGCGTACGCGGGCTCTTCTGGATGGACCGTTGCACGGCCCTCTCGACAGCTGGCGCAAGGGCCTCTCCGAGTTGCGCATGAGGCGCACGTGCGGCTGCACTGGGGAGAACGCTCCCCACTGCAGCCGCAAGCTGCTCGGGTTCGTCGAGCAGGTGCGTAACTCGTGAAAGCTCCGAAATTTCGCGGCCGACCAGCAACTGGCGCAGCGTTTCCATGCGAGGGTCGGCGGTTGGGATTCCGTCGAGACGCGCACGATAGTCCGGATCAACGTTCCGGGCAATTTCGATCAAAAGGCGAGCCAGCGCCTCGCGATCAATCTCTGTATCGTTCGAAGCTGCTCTTTGAGGGAGGCTGATTGGGTCGACAGTCGACGTCAAGTTCCGATCAACTCACTTTCCAGGTACGCTCCGAGTTGTTCTTGCTGCCGACGGGATCCTGATTTAGACATTTTGCAACCTCAACAAACAGGCCAGCCAAAAGATTTCGGTCGGTCTTGACATTGCCAAGATCGGAAAACATTTTCTCCATCAGCATCTGAATGCTTTCATTCTTTTGCTTGATTTCCTCACGCAGCAAATGATCGTTTCGATTTATCCGGTCCGCAACTTCCCGCTCAAGCTCGCTCAACTGATCCGACAACGCGCGCACCTGCTTTTCGAGCGCCTGATTTTGCTCGCGAAGATTCCGATCAATCTCCTTATCGGCGTCGGCTCGCGCGTCTTTTTCGTTCCGCAATTGCGCCGCAAGCGAGTCAACCTGCTTCTTTGCATTTGACTCGTACATTTCAAGATTGCGCTTGGCCTCGGATTCGACATCCTTGAAGCGCTGCAAGACCCGTTCTTCAAGCTTGGAAAAGCGGCGGTCATAGTCCTGCATCTGGTTGCCGAACAGCAGATCACGTATCTTGTCGACACCTACAGCGTCGCCGGGGGCTCCGCTCTCGCGAGCCTGGCCCGCCATGAAGGTCAGCCCGCTTCCGTCTGCATTACTTATCAGATTTGCGTCCGCTTTATTTGCCGAAGAAGCGGTACTCGAAGATTCCTTGGCCATCCCATGCCCCTTCTTTTGAACATTGCCACAGCGCTAATTTAGCAACTGGTAAACTTGCCAGTAAAATTGTCGACCCGCAAGCCGGAATCTTCTCGGCTTAAGTCGGTTCGAACGTCCCCATTCGGGTAGATTTCGACATGCGGCTCGATCCGGATCAGCTCGCGCTCGCGTCTTCGCCCGCGATCATCTTTATGCAGATGAAATGCGAGAGCGGAGATGCCCTGGCGCATCGACCCCAGCTCCAAGCCGTCGGGCATTCGCGCTGCCATTCAGCCTGTGTTCAAGTCTTTTTTGCCCGCCTCTAATTCGCCCTTATCTTGACAGGGCAGTGCTGCCAGCCGATGCCGTCATCCGGTTTTGACATTTGCCAACTCTTGCCGAAGAAAACGAAAGCTCGATGATCCAGGATGCTACCGCAACGCGGTGTGGTACCGATGCTCAATGCCGAGCAAACCGTCGGCGCCATGCTTGCCGGCATCCGCCGGCAGACCTGCCAGATACTGGATATAGTGGCGATGGACGATGGGTCGACGGACTGATCGGCGTCGATTGTGACGGCCTACGCCGAGAAAGTTCAACACATCTTGTTCTACCTCGAACCAGGCGCGGGTAAGACGGCGTGGCGCATGATCCCTTGGTTTCAATCGTGGTTCCTGCGCACAACGCGGAGGTAACGCTGGCGCGCTCACTCGATTGTCTTCTTGATCAGGAAATAATGGATTGGGAGGCGATCATCGTCGACGACGCCTCCACGGACCGCACCCCTGCGATCATCGCCGGTTATGTAGAGCACGATGCCCGATTTCGGATGTTGAGCTCTTGCGCGCATAGCCCCGCCGGCGCGCGCAATAGCGGGATTTCGAAGGCGCGCGGCCACTGGCTCATGTTTCTGGATGCGGACGATTGGGTGGATGCCAGCTTCCTTGCCAAAATGCTGGCCGCACTGAAATCCGCTCCCGATGCAGTGGCTGCCTATTGCGGTTCCCGACGCGTGATGCCCGATGGCGAACTCACGGCGTCGAGCATCGCAACGGAGGTTGCGATTCAACCCTTCGAAACGTTCGCCCGCCGGTGTGCCGTCCGCACTCACGCGCTGCTGGTCGATCGGGAGATAATTGTCGAGTTGGGCGGTTTCGACGTGTCGCTGCGCACCTGCGAGGACTGGGATCTGTGGCAGCGCCTCGCACGTCTAGGCAAAAATTGGGTGATGGTCGACGAGCCGCTCGCTTTCTATCGGGCCAGCCCCAACGCGCTCAACCGCAATTGGGCGCAGATGCTGGCAGATGGCGAAGTCGTGATCGCTCGCGGCTTTTCCGCCGATCCCAGGGTCAAACACCCGGCATCGGCTCACGCCAATGGAGCGACCGACGCGAACGGCCACACCGCTTCAGAAGCACTCGCGTGGTTCGCGTTGTGGAACGCCGCATCGGATTGCGGCTGCGGCTCGCGCTCGATCAACCCGCAGTCCCTGCGCGCGCTCCCGGCAGGACGTAAGTGGGCGCGTGAGATCGCCAAGGTGGCCGTCGATGGCCTTATGGTAGGAAGCCTGTCGGTGCCAGCGCAATTGGCTGCCAGGTGGGACAGGTTCGGCGCTTCCCTCACCGAGTTGATCCTCGAACTCGGCAAGGTCTGGAATAATCCGGACGCGGCTCGCCGCGTGCAGTATCACTTTGAGCAAATGCTGCTCGATGTCGACGATCTTGCCGCGCCGCGCAGGCTGGCGCGGACACTTGGAATTCGTGTCGACGTGCGAAATCCGGCCTCGATCGAAGTACCGAAAGGAATCGATCAAATCTATGCCCATCTGATGATCGATGGCCAGATCGAGGCTCTCGTGCAGTTCGGCGTACTCGGGAGAGTGACGAGGCGTCATTGGATTGAATTGATCCTGAATTTCCTGCCCTCTGAGCGGCCTATGCACAGTGCCGCGCGACTTGCGAGGCGATCGCCTGTAGATGCACCGCAAAAGGGCGCCGGTGCCGACAAGTCAAACATGTCTGCAGCCGAGGCATTGTTGTCCATGGCGCGACGCCGGTCTGATCAGGACAGCCATTTCGGCAAACTTGCGGGATTGGCCGCGGAAGCGCAGGCGCTGGTTCGGTCGAGCGCCGAAACTAAAGAGCCTTTTGCAGCGCCGCGCCGTGCACGGGCCGCGGATGGGCGCGACAATGACCGCACATCTTTCTGGAATCGCCATTTTGCGATCGAGGATCCCTGGAACTACGGTTCGCCCTATGAGCAGGAAAAATATGAGCGGCAGCTCGAAATTCTGCCTGCCGGTCCCATCGGACGGGCGCTTGAGCTGGCCTGCGCGGAGGGCCACTTCACGCGGCAGCTGGCGCCGCGCGTGGGCCATTTGACCGCAACTGACATCTCCGCCGTAGCCGTCGGGCGGGCGCGCGCGCGATGCAGTGATCAGCCGAACGTTGAGTTCGGCGTACTGGATTTTTCTGCGGACACGCTGCCGGGCGAGATGGATCTGATCGTCTGTTCGGAAGTGCTCTACTACCTGGACGATCTCACCGAGTTGCGGCGCATCGCCAAAAAACTTGTTGAGGCGTTGGCGCCTGGCGGCAGTTTCATCAGCGCACACGCATTCGTGCTACGAGACAATGTTGAAAGGACGGGCTTCGACTGGAACACATTCGGTGCACAAGCGATCTCAGAGACGCTGGCAGCGGGCCACGGCCTCGTTCTCGAGCAATCGATCCAGACCGAGCTCTACCGCATAGACCGCTTCCGCCGCCTGTCACCAGGCGACGTGGCGACGGAACCGACGATAGATCATGTGCCAATCCGCGCACCCGTCGAAATCGGAGTCGCACGAAATATCGTCTGGGGCGGGGCGCGGGCCTTGCGCCGCGACGTCGCACATAGCGAGCGGCGGCAGCGTATCCCTGTCCTCATGTATCACAGTGTCTCCGATGAAGGTCCGGCCGCGCTCGCCCGTTTTCGGCTCGCGCCCGCCGCATTCGCCAGCCAAATGACATGGCTGCGCGCCAATGGCTTTCACGCGATTAGCTCCGAGCAGCTGGAATGGTTCATCGCCAACCGTCAGCCTTTCGTTGGCCGCCCAGTGCTCATCACCTTCGATGACGGCTTCCAGAACTTTGCCGACCATGCCTGGCCGGCCTTGCGCGCGAACGACCTGACCGCGGAAGTGTTCCTGGTGACGGACTTGGTGGGTGAAAGTGCACAGTGGGACGCCTACAGCGGCCCGCCGACGCAGCTTATGGACGCCGGGACGGTGCGACGCCTCGCCGGCGAAGGTGCGTTCTTCGGAAGCCATCTGGCGACGCATCGCGCGATCGATGGTCTGTCGAGCTCTGACTTGGCCGCCGAGCTCCTGCGCTCTCGTATGTTCATCGAACGGTGGACCGGTCGGCCAACCGCGGCGTTCGCGGCACCCTTCTCTGTCACCGACCGACGGCTTGGCAGGCTGGCCAAGGAGTGCGGCTATCGAATCGGCTTCGGCGGCAGACACGGACCGGCGGACCTCGATTGCGATCCCATCGACCTTCCGCGCATCGAGATTCGTGGGGATCGTTCGCTCGATGACTTTGTTGCCGTTGTCGAGGCCGTGCTCGCATGAACCGTGAACTTGTCAGTGTCTAGATTCGTAACAAATTGGTTCCGCTTTTTGTTCCGTGTCCCGCCCGCTTACCTCGTTCGCAAGTCTATTGGGCCACTTGCGATACGGCTGACATCAGCTCCTGCGGGCTTGGCGCCCCAAACATGTATCGCCCACCCTCTGGAACCTCCGTGAAGCTCCAGCGGACGATCCCCTGCCGGTCCAGCAGGAACTGACCGACCAATTGTCCGTGTCCCGTTGCTAGCATCTGCTCGTCGGCTTCGGTCAGCTCGTAATGGTCCCTCTTGTTGAGCATTTCACTGGCCGCAAGAGGATCCATAGGACCGGGCAACTCGCCTGGTATGTCGACCCGCATATCCTTTGCCGCTGCCATCGAGACCTTGTACGGCCAGTTCGTCTCGTTTTGGGTGAATTCGAGATTGGGCAGTCCAAAAGCACGATGTGAAGCGCGTTCAGGATCGGAGGCCGCAAGCAGATTCGGCATCGGATGGTAGCGGAAATAGAGACGCGCCCGTTCGATCGGCGTGTTGACCACCGTCAGGCTCTCCACGCCCCTTTCGCGCAGCTCCGGATCAAGCCGCGCCTGGGCGGCGATATGGCGCCGGCAAAACGCGCAATGCAGACCTCGAAACAGGCCGACCAGCACCGGTTTTTGGCCGCGAAAATCGTCAAGCGCGATCTTGCCTTCCTGGGTAATGGCGTCGAGTACCACGTTTGGCGCACGGTCGCCCGGTTGAAGCGGCACCAAGTCACTACGCGCGGACATTTCCAACCTCCAACCCCGGCTAGTCGAGAAAAGGCAGCACCACAAGCGCTTCCGGGTCGAGCCCGTGCTGGGCGCATATACCCTGCGCCAGGGAAAAGTAGCGTTCGGCCTCGGCCAGATTGTCGAGATCGAGATTAAGCGTTGCGAGACCATCATAACACGGAAACAGCAGTTGGGGTTCGCCCGTTTCGCGAGCTACGTCCAGTGCTTCGTGGAACAACCCAACCGCCAGGTCCGGGCGGCCGTTGCACTGGTGGATTTGCCCAAGCACGATCAAAGGCACCGGCAGGTGCTCGCGCTGGTCGAGCGCACGGTCGATCTCAATGGCCTTCTCGGCAGCGGGTACGCCCTCCGTTGGACAGCGATCCGTGAAAGTACAACAAGCGACCGCCAGATTGGCGAGGAGGCGCGCCTGGAAACCCAAATCACCAATACGGCGCGCCACTTCAAGACCGCGCCGACAGACCTCCATTGCCTTTGCGGGATCGATGGTCGTGTAAAGCACGCCGAGATTGGTGTAGCCGCGGCAGGCCGCGCCCAGCAGACCGGCGGCTTCGGCCAATTCAATGCTACGCTCAACCTGACGCACGGCCTCACGGTTTCGCCCAAGGCGAGCCAGCGCGACAGCCTTGGTATTGAGTGCCTCGGCGGTCACAAGAGTGGCATCACACCTTACCTCGGAGACATGCTCCGTTGTCAGTGTGCCTACGCAATCCAGCGCCGCGTCTGCCCATTTTGCCGCGAGAGCGTGATCTCCGCTACGGAACGCCTGTCGGCCACGTTCTTGCCACAGATGCGCCTGCTCGATCGGGGCATCCGCTCCATCGAGGAGCGCTGCCGCCTCGGCATAGCGGGGTTCTGCCTTGTCCCGCTTGCCGACATCCCAGAGTAGCCGACCGATCTTACGCAAAACTCGCGCCGAGGCGACGCGATTGGCTGACTCGCGGTATGCCTGCAACACCGTCTCGTAGTGGTGGTGCGCGATCTCACGGCGGCCTGCCGGGCCGCTCAAATCGGCAATGCGCTCTGCAATTGCCAGTTTGAGCGGTGTTTGCCCGATCGCGCCCAACGCAGTCAGTGCTCGCTCGTAGAAACGAAGGGCGTCGTCGTTGGCATATATCATGCGAGCGCGATCGCCTGCCGCCTGCAGGTAATGCGCGCCCTTCTCCCGCTCGGCGCTCTGTGCAAAATGATGACCCAGCACGGTCAAATCCTCGAGCCGTTCCGGCTCGTCGCCGCACAGTTGCTCCAAGGCAGCACCGATCCGCCCGTGGATTTCGGTCCGGCGTTGCAGGAGCAGATTCTGGTAGATCACGTCCTGCAGCAATGTTTGCGTAAAGCGGTAGCTTTGAGACGAGACCGAGCCTGATCCGGCAACTTCCTCGATGATTTCCGCATCGCAAAGCAGTTCGCAGCCGGCTTCGAGCCGGCCGGGGTCGGCTGTCACGGTTTTCAGAAGTGTGGCATCGAAGCGCGGGCCGATTACCGCGGCCTCCTGGGCCAACCGGCGCACCTCTTGGGGCAGCCGGTCGACGCGGGCAAGCAACATTGCCTGGATAGTGGCGGGGATGCCGGTTGCGACTTCGCCTGCCACAGTCCGCCATCGCTGGCCCTCTCGCACCAGTACACCGCGATCGATAAGGCCGCGAACGATTTCCTCTACAAAAAGGGGGTTGCCGCCCGCGCGCTCGAGGATCTGGTCGAGAAGCCCTCCCGCGGAGCTTACCCAGCTCTCGCCGAAAAGCGCTGCCAGCAGGCTGCGTCCGTCATCATTGTTGAGTGGCGGAAGCCTGAGCGCTGTGTGACTGACCCGACTTGAGTCGAGCTGGTCGTTGTCCGGCGCCGGACGATGCGTGACCAGCAACATCAACCGCGTGCGTTCCAACCTGTCCATCACGAAACGTAGTGCCTCGAGCGACACGGCGTCCGCCCAGTGCAGGTCTTCGACGACAATCAATAGCGGCGACAACGCAAGCCGCCGTTCGATGATTGTGCGGACTGCGTAGAGAATTTGCCGCCGCAGCTGCTCGGGCTCGACATGCTGCAAGGTGGCATCGGGGTCGCCAAGGCCAAGCACATGGTAGAGCAAAGGCATCAGCCGCTTCGCCTCCTCGCCCTGCAGGCCGAGATCGGCAAGCAAGCCTGCGAGCTTCCCCCGCATTTCGTCCCCATTGTCGTTTTGCATCATCCCGGCAGCGCTGCGCACCACTGCGCCCAAGGCGCCAAAAGATTGTTCACCCAGCGGTGAGCACGTGGCCTGCCGCACGGCGACGTTGCGAAAACGCTCCTCGTCGCCGACACGGGCGACGAACTCCTTCACCAGCCGCGATTTCCCGATGCCGGCTTCTCCGACGAGGCGGACAAGTTGGGCCGAGCCGCCGCACGCCTGGTCAAGGCTCGCCATCATTCTATTGAGCTCCGCCCCACGACCTATTAGCGGCGCACTGAGGCCGAGCGCCTCGAGCCCGCGCGCTGCACGCGGCACCGCTAGCGGTGCGTCCAGTCGATGAACGAGCACGCTGCCAGCCTTGCCGCGAAACACGACATCACCCAGCGACTCGTAAGAGAAGGCATGCCGGGTCAGCCTGTGAGTGAGCTCGCCTACCAGCACCTCACCCGGTGCGGCCAGCGATTGCAGGCGTTGCGCGGTATTCACTGTGTCGCCGGTCACGGAATAGGATCTGGCGGCGCCGATGCCCAACCCGCCAGTAACGACCGGACCAGTGTTTATGCCGATGTGGAGTAACAGAGGCGAGCCGGAGTGGGGGGTGCTTTCGCCGAGCCGCGCCGTCCGGGCGATCATGTCGAGAGCGGCACGAAGCGCGCGTTCCGGATCGTCCTCATGCGCGACCGGCGCACCGAACAAAGCGAGCAGCGCATCGCCGATGAATTTGTCGACGAACCCACCAAAGTTTCGCACGGCCGCCGTCAATTCCTTGAACAGTTTGTTCTGCAGCGCTTGCATGACCTCGGGGTCGAGCTGCTCGCTGAGTGTCGTAAAGCCGCAAAGGTCGGCGAACAGGACCGTTACCGTCCGGCGATCGGCGTCAGAGACGGGATGCAGCCCTTCTTCGCTTTCGATGTTCGGAAGCAGCGACGGAGTTCGAGAAGGCGACACAATGGTCCGGCTTGGTGCCGGAGCAGGCCGTTCGACGGCTTTTGCGGGCGCACCGACGCTTGCCCCGCATTTCGGACAGAACTCGAAATCAGGTGCGCAGGTGTAGCCGCAACTGGCGCATGGCACGGGCTGGCGCCTGCCACACCTCGGACAGAAGGCGTAACCGCCCTCAATCTCGAAACCGCAGCCCGAGCAGTCCATCGAACAAGACCTCACTAGTGGCCGTGACGGCGTGATCTCGCTCGCACTTCACGGCCAGGCTATTCACAAAGATGCACCGATAGCCGTCGGCGGGCAAGCGGCAGCGGGCGATCCGTGTGGGTCCGGTGGCAGAGCGCTACCCATGACCTCTGATGCAACGGCTGGCTCGCAAACGCTGTCACCGACGTCTCGCGCGCGTTTCTGGCCGCCAGCTACGGTCATCTGGGCCGCTTCGCCGAGGCCCGCGCGCCATGGCAGGAGGTGCTTCGCGTCAATCGCGACTATTCGCTGGATACCGCTACAAAGTCTTGGTCTGCCACAAGAACCGGTCGATTTCGAACACGTGGTGGATGGGCTCCGCAAGGGCGGTGTGGTGCAATGACAGGTGAGGCCTGTGCGGCGGGGTCAGACGCCAGAGGCTCGCCGATGGATCGCCGTCGCTTGCGGTTGCGAATTAGGCTCAGGTCGGCTTGATCTCTGCCTGGCCGATCTTGCGCCATCTGGCGTTTTCGCGAACCAGTTTCAGGTCGTCGGTCGTCTCGGCAAATGTCCGCAATCGGTATTGCCGGAGCAGGTCCGGGAAGAGCGCTCCTTCCGGCAGGACGGCAAGCTGCTCGCGGACTGAGATCTTTTCATCGATGACCCGCATGCCCCAGGCATTTTCCCGAACCTGCAGTTCCGCGGCCAGATCGCGCTCTTCCGGCACGTTTTCGTCCAGCACGGCCAGGAGGATCGAGTGGAAAAGCGCTACATAGCCAATCTGTCTCAGGCCGCCCACGACCCGCACGCGCGGCAATATGGCAAGGACGAGGAACGTCAGGAACAAGTTCGGCAGCAGCACGCCGTCCAGCAGCGCCTGCCTGAGATACGGCCGCTCGAACGGGATGGAAAGACCTTGCGGCCTGTCGGGCTCGATCAGGTGCCCGTTCTCGAGAACGAGCTTGCGCACACGCTCCTCGCGGATGCCCCAGAAATAGTCCGTGGCATTGGGCAGGAATCTGCCAAACGGGCTCGATGCGGCCTCTTGCCAGGCATGTTCGAGACGCTGGCGTCTTGCGGGTTCAATCAGCAGCCTGGAAAGAAGGCTGCCGTCATATTCTAGATGCCGCGCCATGGCAGCCGCGGCGACCCGATCATCGACGAAAACCGGCAGGGCCATGCTGGCACGATCCCAATTGGCGACCAGATCCTCATTCAGTTCAGTCAGCGCATCGGCGGCGGTTTCAAACACCTTGTCCCGGCTGGCAAGCAGTGTGCCCAGCCAGCGGCTGCCATCCGTTTCATCGCCCACCGCTTCGAGCGCGCGCTTGTTGAGGGAGACGGGACCGGCCACGCAGGCGCTTTTGCGGCACAGTTTGTGGCGTCCCATGCCAAACAGGTTGACCTTGTCGTCGCCGACATCGAGCCATCCCGGCCCCTCCCGGCCAACTGTCTCCATGGTCATCGTCGTTCCCATGAAGCCGACGAAGGCCGACAGCCCGTTTTCGACCGCGCCGAGCCAGGCAAGCAGAAGAGCATCGAAGGTGATCCGGTCCATCAGAAGCAGGCAGTGCAGGCCGGACTGAATCACCGGTCTGTGCTCGAACTCGTCGAGGGCTTTGCCGATCTTCTCAGGCTGCATGATCCTACCGAGGCGCTGATGCAGGACTTCGCGCAGGATCGAGCGGGCAGCGATCGCCGGGCCCGATGCAGGCTTTGCCACCGGCCGCCAAAGATGGCGGGCGTAGTCGGAAACCGGTGCATTCCAGTTCTGCTCGATGTCGCGCACGACCTCCGGGCAGAGCAGCGACAGCACAGCCAGAATTTCCCGCGGAGGGGTAGGGGTTGGATCAAAGACGGCGGTCATTGGTCCCGTCTAGCCGCTTGCGGTGTAAACGCCAAGCGAGACCAGACTTGCTGGATGCGGCCGGCCCACATAGATCGTCAATTCGATCAAGGTGGTGTGAGACGAAATGACCGTATCCTACGCAATTCTCCTTGAGCAATCCCCTGTTCGCTGCCTCGGCACGAATTGTCAGATTGGCCAAACAGCTAAGGCAAACAGCGGATCTTAGAACCGCAGCCGGGCCATGCTCAGGAGGTCGTGGTACTGCCCGTCGGTAAAGCCGGCCTTCACATGCCGGCCTTCGATCTCAAAGCCGTGGCTCTTATAGAGACGGAGGGCCGCTTCGTTGTCGGCATAGACGGTCAATTCGACTCGCTTCAGGGCGCGCCAGTTGTCGGCCACGTCAAGCAGCGCGCCAAGTATGGCAGAGCCGATACCTTTGCCGACAAAGGCATCGTCAAGGCCGATATTGATCTCGCCGATGTGCGAACGGCGCGGTGAACCTTGCACGACCAGGCTGCCATGGCCGACGACCTTGCCGTCCAGCTCGGCAACGATCCAGGTGGTTTCCGGGCCGGACTTGGCAATGCGCCGCGCCACCTGCTCCACCATCTCGAAAGGCATCCTGAGCGTGCCCCAGCGGAAGCCCGGCATGTTGAAGATAGCGCAAAGCGCCTCCGCATCGCTTGACCGGACGGACCGCAGCAGCGGCTGGATTTTCTCGGCGGGTGGCGAGGTCGTGCTGGTCATGGCGTTCCCGGCGAAGGCAATCGGCCCGGTACGATGCACCGGACGCCACCTGAAAATCCAGCCGTCTCTGACCTATGATACCGATTGCGGGCTAAAAATACCGGGAGGCAGCGTAGAGTTTGAAGACGCCGCTGATGCCTATCCAGCCGAAAAGGGCGAGCCAGCACAATGTCCCGGTCGCCGTCCAGTCGATCCGGTGCACCGCAGCGTCGGTGATGACGACGCCGAGGATAGCAAGCAGGCCAACCAGAAACTGGGCCAACCCGAGCACCAGCAGTTCCTCGCGCGGCGCGCTTCTCCAGACGAGATATATACCGCCCGCACCGGCGAGGAAGATGGCGCTGTAGACCTGAGCGTGGAAGGCATCGATCGGCCATGGCCAGATGCCACTGAATGTCAGGGGAAACAGCAACAGGCCGACGCCATAGAGCCCAAGGATCGCGGATTCCGCCGGCATGTAGCCGCGCCATGCGGGATTTAAGGTCACGCCTTTTGCAGAAGGACGGGCCCTGGCCCGCCACAGGAACAGCCCGGATACCGCGGCCGAAGCAAGATAGACCAAAAACCACAGCCAAGGCGCTTTGCGCTCGAAGTTGAAATAGCCGAGATTGATGAACGAAGCCGCCGACACGATGACGGTGAAGATGAAGGCCATGACGAGCACGAGCCTGCCGGGCGACCAGCGATTCCAGACCAGCAGTGCCGCCATCACGACCATTTCGGCGGTGTAGAAGCCACCGAGGAAGCGCGCATTGAACGGCGTGACGGCCCAAGGCCAGCCCGGTTTCACCAGCGCAGGCATGAAAAACAGGCCGGCGCCTACGATCAGGACGACGATGACCCCCGCAGAAAAAAGGCGCAGGACCGCGGGAAATGGCGGATTGTCTGATGTCGGCATGGGAGAAAATCCCAAAGATGAATGCTCCATGGACCATCATAGTGCTGCTTGCGGCCGGTTAAAATCCGCCGAATGGAAATTGAACGGTCACCAGGCTTATCCATTCGAATGGCCGTACGGTCCGTTTCGAAGTAAGATGGAACACTCGGACCAAAGATCGGTCCGGTCAAAACGCCTCGAGGTGCATTTTCCGGAGCCTGCACGATGAACGAAGCTCAGGATCTATTCTCACTTCTGCGACAATCGGCCGATGTCGATCCGCAGGCGATCGACGCGATCAAGCGAACCATCGCGGAGGGCGAGGACCGCGAACTTTGCCGCATCAATGCGCCAGCCTTCGCCAGCAAGCATGACCTCGACGAGGAGCGCGCAATAGGCGCCTTTCTCCATGCGGCGCGGGTGGGCATCTTCGACATTTCCTGGAATGTTCTGTGTCCCGGCTGCGGCGGCGTGCTCGACACCAACGCCACGCTGAAAACCCTGCAAAAGGACGAATACACCTGCGCGCTGTGCTCCGAGGGCTATTCACCGACTCTCGATGAGATGGTCGAGGTGACATTCACCGTCAGTCCCCGCGTGCGCAGGATTGCCGCACACAATCCACACGAACTGCCGGTGGCGGAATATTTCCGCCAGATCTACTGGGCGTCCGGAGTCGATCTGCCGGAAGAGGATTTCGCGGAAAAGCTGGAAGCGTTCTCGCTGGAGGATATCGAGCTTGCGCCCGGTGAAAAGGCGGTTCTGACCATACAGCTTCCGTCTGAATTCATCATCGTCTTCGAGCCGGTCACCCATTCAGCGCAGTTCATCGACGGGAAGGGCGAACCAACAAAGGAGCGCCGGAGCCTCTCTTTGGCCTTCGACCGCGACCATGTCCAGAACCAGACGCTGGAGATGCAACCCGGCCCGTTGCGCATTTCGCTGGAAAACCGGACCGACACCCGCGTGCTGCCGACAGTCTTCATCGCCGGCCAGACATTGCATGATTTCCTGGGAAAACGCCGGCCCTTCCTGACCGCCAAGCGCCTGCTCACCAACCAGACGTTCCGCGATCTCTATCGCACGGATACACTCGACATCAACCAGCGCCTGAAGATCACCAGCCTGACGTTCCTGTTCACCGACCTGCGCGGATCGACCGAGCTTTACGAGCGGGTGGGCGACCTTTCAGCCTTCGATCTCGTGCGCGAGCATTTCCAGGTTCTGCACGAGATCGTCACGGCGGAGGCAGGCGCGGTGGTGAAGACGATCGGTGATGCGGTGATGGCGACCTTCGCGACGCCTGATCGTGCGATTGCTGCAGCCCTCAGGATGCGCGATGCCATGCGTACGCTCAACGACAAGAGCGGCCGCGAGGATCTGCTGCTCAAGATCGGAGTCCATGCCGGCCCCTGCATCGCCGTGTCGATGAATGAGCGACAGGACTATTTCGGCCAGACGGTCAACATTGCTTCGCGGGTGCAGAACCTTGCCAACGCACAGGCGATCTTCGCCACTCGAGCGGTGGTCGACGACAATCTCACCGCCGATCTCTTACATAGGAACGCGCTGACGCCCGTGCCCCACGAGGTCTCGCTGCGCGGCATTGACCGGGAGATAGCAGTATACACGATCCCCTGAAGGCTTGGCCCCTGAAGAGTTGGCTCGTCCCGGCCCCTCACACGCGCCTACAGATAAAATAACGATCGGCGGCAATCGAAGGTGGCGGCGAGAGGCGTTGCAACTGCGGGTGATCGAGCGGCGTGCCGCTGACCGCGATGCCGCCGACGCGAAGCAGGCGCGCGGTCAGATCGGGAAGCCAGGTAGAGGTCACTGCATCGCGATCTTCATAGCCGGTGCCGATGTCGGCATGAACAAGAGCGGCGTCGATGCCAATGAACCTGCTCGCCGTCTCGCGTATTTCGCCGAGCACGAGGTTTTCAGCTTCGGGAATTGAGCTGGCGTGTGCGGCAAGTGCGCGATCGAACGCTACGATCCGGCGTCCGGGCAGGCGCTCGCGCAGATGGTGGAACGTCCGGCCATTGCCGAGGCCGAGCTCGAGCACGGGCCCCTCCATCTTCGCAACCTCGGCGCAGACATGATCGAGTATGTCGCGCTGTGCGGTCATCCTCCGGATGAAACTGTCAAGGCGACTCATGTGCGATTGTATGTCCAGAACCAGTTCACGAAATCAACTGCCCCCGACCAGAGCGTTTCGCGGCTGAAACCCAGGCCGACGAGCTAAACCCCGATCGAGTCTTGCCGCGTGTAGAGGCGAACGATGAACACTGCAACAAGCGAACAGGCTGCCGACAAGGATCATACCGGGTGGAATCGGCGGCGCAGCGCGCGGCGGAACAGCGATGTCATTTGTAGGGGTCCGCGGCGTCCCGCAACCCGTCGCCCAGGAAGTTGAACGCCAAGATGACGAGAACGACGGGGAGCATCGGCAAAAGCAGCCATGGATAGAACGCGATCACGCTGACGCTGCGCGCCTCGGTGAGCAGGATGCCCCAGCTGGTTATCGGTGCCCTCAGGCCGAGCCCGAGGAAGCTCAGCGCCGTCTCGCCCAGGATCATGCCGGGTATGGAGATCGTCGCCGTCGCGATCAGATGCGACATGAAGCCAGGAATGAGATGCCGCCCGATGATGCGGCTGCTTCTGGCGCCCATCAATTGCGCGGCCAGAACGTAATCCTCCTCGCGCAAGGCTAGAAGCTTCGAACGCACGGCCCGCGCCAGTCCGGTCCAGTCGAGCAGCCCGAGGATGACGGTGATGCCGAAATAGATCAGGATCGGACTCCAGGTTATCGGCATGATCGCCGCCAGAGCCAGCCATAGCGGAATGCTGGGGATCGATTGCAGAACTTCGATTATCCGTTGGACGATCAGGTCGAAGATACCGCCGTGATAGCCGGCCAGTCCGCCGATGACAATGCCGAGCAGGAAGCTGAAACTGATGCCGACGAGGCCGATTGTCAGTGAAATGCGGGCGCCATAGATGATGCGCGAGAGCACATCGCGCCCCAGCCTGTCAGTGCCGGCCAGAAAGAGCTGGCCGTTTTCGGCGGGGCAGACAAAATGCCTGTCACCTTCGATCAGGCCCCAGAACCGGTACTTATCGCCCTTGCAGAAGAAACGGATCCGCTGAACATCATCCTGTTTCTCGATGTAGTTCCGCTTGAGCGTGTCCATATCCAGCGTCATCTGGCGGCCATAGACGAACGGCCCGACGAACTCGCCGTTGTGGAACAGGTGCACCCGCTGCGGCGGCGAATAGATGTAGTCCATGTTGCGCGTGTGCAGATCGTAGGGCGCCAGGAACTCGCAGATCAGTATCCCGAAATAAAGCGCTGCCAGGAATATGCCGGATACAAGGGCAAGCCGGTGCCGACGGAATTTCCACCACATCAGCCGCAACTGCGACGCCTGAAAGACCTTCTCCTGCTCCGGCGTCATCGCCTCGACCGACTGCAGGTCAAAGGGCTCGATGGAAACGTAGTGTTGCAGTGGGGCACCCGGAGCGGGCAGCGGCGATTGCGTGTTCATTTGGTGCTGCCGCCTTGCAAACGAATTCGCGGATCAAGTAGCGCCAGCGCCAGGTCGGAAATCAGGACGCCGATGACCGTCAGGAAGGCGAGGAACATCAGGAACGACCCTGCGAGATACATGTCCTGGCTTTGCAGCGCCTTGATCAGCATCGGCCCGGTCGTTTCCAAAGACAGCACGATCGCCGTGATTTCGGCACCGGAGATGATGGCCGGCAGGATAGAGCCGATATCCGAAATGAAGAAATTGAGCGCCATGCGCAGCGGATATTTGACCAGCGCCCTGAAGGGATGAAGGCCTTTGGCGTGCGCGGTCACGACATATTGCTTATGTAGCTCATCGAGCAGATTGGCGCGCAGCCGCCGGATCATGCTTGCCGTGCCCCCGGTGCCGATGATCAAGACCGGAATCCAGAGATGGGCGAGGATCGATTTCGCCTTGGCCCAGCTCATCGGCTCGCCGAGATATTGCTGGTCCATGAGATGGCCGATAGACGTTCCGAACCAGATGTTGGCGAAATACATCAGGATCAGCGCCAGCATGAAGTTCGGAATCGCAAGGCCGAGAAGGCCAAAGAAAGTCAGGCCGTAGTCGCCCCAGCTGTATTGATGCGTGGCGGAGTACATGCCGATCGGAAAGGCGATGAGCCAGGTAAAGATGATCGTGACGAAGGAAACCAGCACCGTCAGCCACATTCGGTCCCCGACGACGTCGCGAACCGGCAGCTCATATTCGAAGGAATAGCCGAAATCGCCGTGCAGCATCCCGCCGACCCAGTAGAAGTAGCGAATGACCGGTGGCTTGTCGAAACCATATTCCTTGCGCATCATCTCGATGCGATCGGAATCCACCGCTTCGCCCTGAGCCCGAAGCTCGGCAACATAGCTGTCGAAATAGTCGCCTGGGGGAAGTTCGATGATCGTGAACACCAGTGCCGATATGACCAGCAGCGTTGGAACCATCACGGCGATACGCCAGACAAAATATCGAAGCACGCTCAGGACTCTCCAAGCCAGAATGTATCCGGCATATAGACACCGAAATAGGCGGTCGGGTCGTAGCCGTAGAGCGCCTTGTCAGGCAGATTGCGCAGCCGCGAGGACGCCAGAATCGGCTGATGCGTTCCGTTTACCGTGCCGATCGAAAACACCTGATCGGTATAGATCGACAGCATTGAATTCCAGATCTCGGCGCGCTCCGTGGCTTCGATCGATGCGTTCCAGCGCTTGAGTAAAGCCATCAACTCGACCACGGGCGGAAGATCGGGCGCTTCGCCGACCTTGCCACGGGACAAGTAGTGAGCACCCCAGAGCGGCCATTGCAGCTGGTCATCGACGGTGGGGGCGAGTTGGTAGGGGTTCATGTCGGCGGTCGGCACGCCATTGTCGATGCCCGACCACATCGACATCATGATCTGGCCACCAAGCGCGCGGCTGCGGAAGATGTCGCGCTGCGAAGTCCGGATGAACAGGGCGATGCCGATCTTGCGCCAGTGATCGGTGATGAGCTCGAGCGCGTCGGTTTCCAGCGTGCTTTCGCCGGCCGTTTCCACTACGAGCTGCGCCGGGCGTCCGTCGGGGAGTATCCGCAGGCCGTCATCGTCACGCGCCTGAAGCCCGACCTCGTCGAGCAGGGCATTGGCCTGGTCGGGATCATGGGCGACCCAGGCTTTCGCGAATTCCGGCCGGTAGAGCGGGCTCTCCGGCAGGACCGTATCGGCACTTTCCTGCGCCAATCCGTAGAACACAGCCAAATTGATCTCGCGCCTGTCCACAGCGAGCGAAAGTGCGCGGCGCACGCGCACGTCACGAAAAAGGCCACGCCACACCTGGTCGGCACAATTCAGATTGGGCAGCAGCGCCAGCCGCGAACCTTGTGTGCGTTTCCAGAGATGCATCTTCACCGGGTAGCGCTTCTCCGCATCCTTCAGGAAGGAGTAATCGGTGAAGTCAATTCCCATGCCTTGCAGGTCGCTCTCGCCCGCACCGGTCTTGGCGGAAATGATCGCCGACGAGCTGACATTCATGACAATCCGGTCGACATAAGGCAGTTGCCGGCCATTCTCGTCTATTCGATGAAAGAACGGGTTCCGCTCGAAGACGAACTGCTCAGCCGGCGGCTTGGTCCGGTTCTGCCAGGGATCGAGCGTCGGCAGTTCCGGGTTCTCCGGGCGATACTGCCGCGACATGCGGATATGCAAGAGCGTCCATTTCTGGGCCCGGTTCTCCTTCATTAGGCCGGCGAGCCGGAATGGATCTTGGTATTTCTTGTGGAACTGCTTGAGATAGGCGGCCGGCAGAACAAGCGATAGGGGCGAAGCAGCGGCGAGCTTGGGCAGGAAGTCGGGATTGGGCGCATCCCAACTATAGCGGACCGTCAACGGATCGACGATCTCGAAGCGTGGCGGCTTGCCGTCCGCCAGCAGGGCCGGGGCGAGCCCGCCTTGCGAAAGCTCATCGTTAAGCCAGACATCTTCCCAGCAATAGCGAAAATCCTCCGACGTCAGCAGGCTACCGTCAGACCATTTATGTCCTTCTCGTATCTTGAAAGTGAAGACACGATCATCCGCTACATCGAAACTTTCGAGAATGTCGGCTTGCAGGTTAAGCTTTTCGTCATAGCCGACCAGGCGAGCGTACCCGTAGATTGTCATCATCCGGATGTCTTTCTGGCTGCCGATGATCGTGCGCAGCGTGCCGCCATATTGGCCGGGCTGCCGGCCCATCGCGGCGAGATTCAACGCGCGAGGGCGCTTGGGCAGGCGTTCGGCGAGTGCCGGCAGCGCTCTGGCCTTCAGCTGCGGCTCAAGAAATTCCGGCTCCAGATCGCCGGCGCGCAACGTGCCCGGCAGAAATGCCGAAGCCATGAGTCCAAGGACGGTGCGCCGGCTGATCAATGGCGTAGCTCGCTGACATCGGCCGAACGTCGGGCCAGCACGAGGTGGCCGCCGCCAAGATCGAGCGGCGACAGCATATCCTCGTCGCCCTCGTCGCGGAATTGCGATCCCCATGCGCTGGTGTCGGAAGCGCCGCTGAGTTTCAGCGTCTTGAAATCCATCGGCCTGTCGAGATCGGGGAAAGGTACTGCGGCGACCAGTGAGCGCGTGTAGGGGTGGACCGGTTTCCTAAGCAGAATTTCGCGCGGCGCGAGCTCGACGATACGCCCGCCGCACATCACCGCGATGCGGTCTGCCATGTAGTCCACCACCGCGAGGTTGTGGGATATGAACAGGTAGGTCAGGCCCAGTTCCTTCTGCAGGTCCTTCAGAAGGTTCAGGATCTGCGCCTGGACAGAGACATCGAGTGCCGAAACCGGCTCGTCGCAGATCAGGAGTTCAGGCCCCAGCGCCAACGCGCGCGCGATGCCGATACGCTGACGCTGCCCGCCGGAGAAACTATGCGGATAACGCTTTATGAAGCGCGGGTCGAGCCCGATTGCCTGCATCAGGCTCTTGACCGTGGCGAGTCGGGACGCGGCATTGCCACGTCGATGGATTTCCAGCGGCTCGCTCAAAATGTTCTCCACCGTCATGCGGGGTGAAAGCGACGAAACCGGATCCTGGAATACCATCTGGATTTTCGCGCGCAGCATGCGCAGGGCGTCTCCCTCGGCTTCCAAGACGTCGATCGGACCATCGCGGCCATTGAAGATCACAGAGCCGCCGGTAGGGGTGACAGCCCGCATGAGGATCTTGCTGACGGTGGTTTTGCCGGAGCCGCTTTCGCCGACAAGACCCAGGCACTCACCCCGCCTGATATCAAAGCTCACGCCGTCCACGGCGCGAACAGAGGTTTGATGATCTCCGCCGAACCATCCGGACTTGCGGATCGTGAAGGTCTTTGTCAGATCGCTGACCGATAGCAGGAGGTCGTTCGGCCCCTTCGATGCCGGCGCCGTCTGCTTGCCGAGCAGGTTCCCGACATTCACCGGCACCTCGCGGAGCGCCTTTAGCCTTTCGCCGGGCTTCAGGTCGAAATGCGGAACGGCTGCCATCAGGCCCTTCAGGTAAGGGTGGCCCGGCCGGCGGAATATCGCCTCCACGGGTCCCGCTTCCATGATCTCGCCATGGTACATGACCACCACCTCGTCGGCGACATTGGCGACTACGCCAAGGTCGTGCGTGATCAGCAGCATCGCCATGTTCAGCTTCGTCTGAAGCTCGCGCAGCAATTGCAGGATTTGCGCCTGGATGGTCACGTCCAACGCCGTCGTCGGCTCGTCGGCAATCAACAGGGCGGGCCGGCAGATAAGCGCCATGGCGATCATGGCGCGTTGACGCAATCCTCCCGAAAGTTCAAAGGGATACATGTCATAGGCGCGCTTGGGGTTGGGAAAGCCGACAAGGCCGAGCATTTCCTCGGTCCGCGCCTTGCGCTCCACCCGGGCCATGGGCGTATGAATCTGCAGGGATTCGCTGACCTGGTTGCCGATCGTATGCAGCGGCGACAGCGATGTCATCGGCTCCTGAAATATCTTGCCGATGCGGCTGCCTCTCAACGCCCGGATTTCGGTTCCGTCACGCGGCATCTGCAGGATATCCTGCGTCGTACCGGGCTTTTTTGGATCGGAAAACAGGATACGGCCGCGAACATGGGCTGTGTTCGGCAAAATGCCCATCACTGCCTGGCTGAGAACCGATTTTCCGGAACCGGACTCGCCCACAAGCGCGGTAACCTTGCCGGGCAGGACGCGAAGATTTGCACGCCTGACAGCATGCAACGGTCCCCCTATAATGGCAAAAGAGATGCCAACATCCTCGATCCGCAGCAGATCAACGCCCAAATTCATTCTCACACCAGCCCCCACTCTGGCACGTCCAGAAGGCGAGACTAACGCATTGCCAGCCTAGAGCAACTTGGATTCGAACAGTCGCCAGTTCCCTGGCGGAACCGGCGACCGGACTGCATACCAAACGCGTTCGGATCAGATCGTGGCGGTTACTGGAGCTTCCTCGGGTCGCCCGCGGACGGCCGCGCGGCATTGCGATGAAGCAGCATGACCTGCTCGGCGTCCGATATGCGGTCGTAAATCGGCTCCAGCGCACCGTCTTCATCGAGTGCGAGAGCACCCGACAAATCGGGTGAAAGCACCGTTAGCTTCTGCCTGATGCCCGCCAGTTCCTCCATGCCGAGCGCCAGCCAGTTGTTGGCGCCGCAATAGCTGGCGAAGTCTTTGCTGGCGAGAACGCTGTGCGGATATTTCTTGGTCAGGGTCTGGAGGCGCTGGACCTCGTTTACAGCCGAGCCGAAGACAGAGAATGTGAGCCGGTCGGTAAGCCCGACATTGCCGAACATCACATTGCCGACATGCAGGCCGATACCATAGTTTATGTCGCTCAATCCCTGCTGCTTTCTGCGCAGATTGAGATCCATCATGCGCGCGGTGGCCTTGTGCGCTGCCGCAAGAGCAGCCTGGCAGGCGATCTCGGACTGTGAACGGTGCCTTGCGCAAGGGTAGACGGCAATGAAGCCATCACCTATGAAACTCATGATCTGCCCGCCCTTGCGATTGAAAGGTGCAGCAGCGGCGTCGAAAAACTGGTTCAGCGTATCGATATAGACTTCGCGGCCGGAGGTTTCGGCAAGTCTTGACGACCCGCGCATGTCGCCCATGACCAGTGCCGCCCGGATTGTATCACCCTCGCCGCGCTTGATCTGGCCTTCGAGCACGCGCCTGCCGGCGTCGCCGCCGAGATAAGTGGTCATCATGTTATCGGCAAGCTTGGTGAGCACCGCCATCTTGGTTGCGATAGCGAGATGGTTCTGGATGCGCAGCAGCGCCGAAATCATGCTGTCGCTGAAGCCTGCAGCACTGTCGGTGGACCAAGACCCGATCATGCCCTGACTGGTGTTGCCGCTGAAGGGATGGACAAAAGCCATGTAATCGGTGACGCCCATCAGCTTGAGGTCATCGAAAACAGGAAATTCCGACGGCACCGACGGGTCGAGCCGGCGCCGCAGATGGTCCAGCTTGTGGCTGAGCAGATGGTAGTATGGGCTGGTCAGGAATCTGTCGGAATGAACGCCGTTCTCCTTGCGGAAGCCTTCCACTTCCAGGCCCTGGCCGCGGAGCCAGGTGAAGCCGAGCGCGTCATAAAGCGGATGAAGCATCGAAAAGCTCAAATGCACCCGCTTCAACGGCAGGCCGGCAGCAGCCAGCCGTTCACAAAAGCCCCTTACCAATGTTTCCAGGTCGTTGCCCGCCAACGCCGATTGGGTCAGCCAATCGGCAACCTTATCCATGAGAATGGCAGAAATTTCTGCTTGCGCTGTGCTCATGCTATCTCGAAATCTCCTTGATCTGCCACAAATTCGCCGGCTCGGACGCCGTCAGGCCTTCACCACCGTCTCTCGGGCTAGCCCGAGGCGGCCAAAAACATTGCGTGTGTCGACGATCAGTAGAGCGTGATCCGCGATCGCCTGATAGTCGATCGCGTCGTGGTCGGTTGCAACGACGACAGCGTCGAAATCCTTCAAGGCCGCCTCGGTCAATTCGACCGAGCGACGCCCCTTGATCGCCATATGCTCCCGTGTGGCCGGGATTTCGGCAACATGCGGATCGTGGAATTCCGCCTTGCCGCCCCATTCCTCGATGAGTTCAATGAGCCGCAATGAGGGGCTTTCGCGGATGTCGGGCACATTCTTCTTATAGGCGAGCCCGATGATGAGAATGCTCGAGCGGCTGAGCGCCTTGCCGCAGCGCCGGTCCAGCGCCTTCGCCAGTTCATCGACCACATGACGCGGCATGGCCGTGTTGATCTCTGCCGCCAGCTCGATGAAGCGGGTCGGCAGTTCGTATTCGCGAGCCTTCCACGTCAGGTAGAAGGGATCGATCGGAACGCAGTGCCCGCCAAGTCCAGGGCCGGGATAGAAAGGCATGTAGCCGAAGGGCTTGGTCTTTGCCGCCTCGATCACCTCCCAGATGTCGATTCCCATCGCACCGAGCACGATCTTCAACTCGTTGACGAGGGCGACGTTGACCGAGCGGAAGATGTTTTCCGTCAGCTTGACCGCCTCGGCGGTCGCCGTGGTGGAAACCGGAACGACGGTCTTGACCACGCCATGGTAGAAAGCCTGCACGAGCGTCGCCGCTTCAATGCCGTCACCTGCCACGACCTTGGGGATCGTCGCGACTTCAAAGCTGCGGTTGCCGGGATCCTCGCGTTCGGGCGAGAAGCCGAGGAAGAAATCTATCCTCGACTGCAAGCCGGTTTTTTCCAGGATGGGCTTGATCACGTCGTCGGTGGTGCCGGGATAGGTGGTCGATTCCAGCACGATCAGCTGGCCGAGACGCAGATGCTTCGCGATGGTGCCTGCGGTGTTCCTGACAAAGGAGAGATCCGGCTCGCGGTGTTTCGTCAGTGGTGTCGGAACGCAGATGATGATGACATCGCAGACGGCCAGTTCGGCAAAATCCGCAGTGGCGCGGAACCGTCCGCTCGCCACCTGGCCGGCAAGGGCTGTCGACGTCACCGCCTCGATGTAGGATTGTCCGTTGTTCAGGCTCTCGACCTTCTGGCCTTCGATGTCGAAGCCGGAAACCGGGAAGCCGGCGCGTGCGATCGCAACCGCCAGCGGCAACCCGACATAGCCCAGTCCGATCACGCCGACTTGCGCGGCGCGCGTCGAAATCCGGGTCAGAAGACGGTCATATATCGATCGTGAGGCGTCCAACAATCTGCTTTCTGTTAATTCGGACAGGCCGTCTGCTTCCATGGTGAGGCTCACCGCTCACAAGAGCCCCGAGGCATATTGCGGGAAATCGATGTCCGCAAGCGTCAGACCGGCACCTTCGCCTTAAGGCTTGCGGCAGCCATCGCATAGCCGCCGGCGGCGCCATCGATGAAATGAACGTGATCGCGCTGCAGCGGCGATGCGACGAGGCATGTCATCAAGGCCGATTTCTGGCGGTGCAGGCCATAGTTGCAGATGCCCGCCTCTTCCGCCTGTTTCAGCCGGTCCTCGATCCGTTGCAACACATCCGCGTCAACGTCGATGGTCATCTTCAAGCCATCGTCGAACTTCCGGAAATCCGAATTGCTGGCCACTTCGCGTTTGTAGATCTTCGGATCGAATCTGCCGATCGTCCAGCCATATCTATCCGTAACAGCCGTAAGAGTCATCAGGAACACTATCCACAGCTTCGACAGCCACCGCCGTCCTGCCGGCGCCGTGGCTCGCGCTTCGATATCGAGGCCGGCGGGCAGCATACTGTAGTCCGGCCCGTTCACCGGCACCGGGTGGCCATCGCGTTCCTGCCTGCCGGCAAGGGCGATGATGTCGGAAACCAGAAACTGAAAACCGCGCAAGTCGCGCGACGCCCCCGGTATGGCTATGATCGAGACGATTTCGCCATGGCGGGCTTCGATCGGGTTCCAGCGGCACGAGAGGCCGGTCAGGTCCGGCCGCGCGCCGGCCGGCGCAGGATCGATGCGGTAGCGCCCCGCTTTCATCTCGGCTTCCGCCCAACTGCCACCACCTCCGGCGAACATGGCATAGAAGACCGCATCGGAGGCCTGGAACCTCGCCACGCGAACGTCGAGGCCTTGCGCTCTTATATCCTTTATCGGCACGATTGCGGCACGCAAGGTCAGGTCCAGTTCGTCCGCCACCCATCTCTGGACAGCCGCCAGCGCGTTGCGGGTGATCTCCAGCGCCGAGCCGGGAAACGCCACGAGCGCACCGTCGCCGCCGAAGACAAAGGGAAGATCTTGCCTACCCAGCGCATTGAGCAGCGCCGAAATGACGCTGGCACCGGCCATATTGACGGTTTTATAGCGCCCCGCCTCGATCGCCTTGGTCGAGCCGACGATGTCTGCGGTGGCCAGCGCCCAGCCATCGGGGAGAGGCCGATAGTTATCGATATCGGCAACGCTTTCGAACTTTGCGAAGACCGGCAGAGAAGCAACAAACGGATCGGACGCGGCAGCTGTTTCCATGAGCATCAGATAGCACATTCCAGTGCTTGAGGGTGAAGTCGATCATGCTTCGAAATTGACTTGCGCAGGCTTTCCGATGATAGGGTCCGGCGATGCGAATTGCCTTCTATGCGCCGCTGAAGTCGCCCAATCATCCCGTTGCCTCCGGCGACCGCCAGATGGCACGGATGCTGGTCAAGGCACTGGAGCATGGAAGGCATAGCGTCGAATTGGCATCCGAATTGCGCTTCTATCTACGCGAACCGGATTCGAAAAGTTTCGATGCGCTCAAGATCGAGGCCCGGGAGGAAGCCGCGCGGCTGGCAAGGCTTTGGGATCGTGACGGCAAGCCCGATCTGTGGTTCACCTATCATCCCTATTACAAGGCACCCGACCTGATCGGGCCCGAACTGGCGTTGGCCTTTGGTGTCCCCTATGTGACAGCGGAAGCCTCCTATTCGAGGCGGCGCAACACCGGTTTGTGGGCCGATACGCAAGCGTTGGTGGCGCGAGCCGTCGAACAGGCGGCGCTGAACATCTGCTTCACGCAAAGGGATCGTCAGGGACTGGCAGATGCGGTACCCGACGCCGCTTTCGGCATGCTTTCGCCCTTCATCGACACATCGCTATTCCGGGAAACGCCGGCACGGGGTTGTCCGTCGCGCCTCGTTACGGTCGCCATGATGCGCCCGGGCGACAAAGTCGAAAGCTATGGCATGCTGGCGCAGGCGCTCGGTTCGATCGGTCACCTGCCCTGGACGATGTCGGTCGTCGGGGACGGACCTGCCCGCGAGGAGATCAAAGCGCAATTCGCCAGCTTGCCCGCCGACCGTATCGAATGGCTTGGCGCGATTGAGCCAGCCGCCGTGCCGGATGTCCTCTACAGTGGGGGAATTTACGTCTGGCCGGGTTTCGGCGAGGCCTATGGCGTTGCCTATCTTGAAGCACAGGCCGCCGGCCTTCCGGTTGTGGCTCAGGACATCGCCGGCGTGCCGGAGGTCGTGCGGGATGGCCAGGCCGGGTTTCTCACCCCGCCGGGCGATGTGGCGGCGTTCGCTTCTGCCATTGAAAGGCTTCTGGCCCGTAACGACGAAAGATCCATCATGGCCGCAGAAGCCAGACGTTTCATCCTCGAAGAACGTTCTATCGGTGCTGCAGCGGCGCGTCTGGCCGAACTTCTTGCGAAGATCCCGGTCTCATGACATCCGATCAGATCTGGCAACCCTTGGTGGAGGAACTGGCGAGCCGGCAATGCGCGGACCGTAAGGCAGAGTTCTGGCTGCGCGACGATGACGCCGTGGATCCGACGCCTGCGCTTGATCGGTTGCTCGACCTCACCGGTGAATTCGCGGTTCCGGTGACTCTGGCCGTCATTCCCGCCCTGACTGACGAGAAGCTTGTCGTTCGGCTTGACGAGGCGCCGCATGCCACGGTCGCCATCCATGGCTGGGCGCACCGAAATCATGCGCCCGAGGGCCAGAAGAAGCAGGAGCTCGGCGCGCATCGGCCACGCGAGGCGGTGCTCGATGATCTGGCTCGCGGGCTGGCGCACGTAACCGGCCTGCACGGCGCACGTGCCGTTCCGATGCTGGTGCCACCCTGGAACAGGATCGACGCCGGCTTGGTATCCGACCTTGGATCGATAGGATTTTCGGCATTGTCGGTCTACGGGCCGCCAATGCCGGCTTCACTTGCGGTCATCAACAGCAATGTCGACATCATGGATTGGCATGGCACGCGCGGGTGCCGCGATCATGGCCTGTTGGTTCAGGCTATCATCGCGCACTTGCAGCATGCATTCGATAGGGGCGAACCGGTGGGCCTGCTCACCCACCATCTCGTACATGATGAATCGGCCTGGCTCTTCCTCGAACGGCTGTTCACAGTCACCGCACAGACTGAAGCCTGCGCATGGCTTCCGATCAGGACATTGATCGGGCGCAGCGCCGGTGGAACAATTCCAGGAAAGTGTGAACGGTTTCCGTCCGGAATTGCGTCAAGACAAAGAGATAGAGGAAAATAGCTCAGCGCTTTTTGCGCAATGAGACTGGAATGTTGAGCGTCTGGCCATCCCGCGCGGCAAAAGCGCCGGTAAACCTGTCCTTGGCCAGTTTCTGGATCTTGTCCAGTTCCTTGTCGGTGCGTGTCGGATCGTGGTGAAACAGCGCAAGCCTCCGCGCACCTGCCGCCTCACAGAGTTTGACGCCCTGTTGCCACGTCGAGTGCCCGTAACCGCGGCGGCGTTCCATTTCCTCCTCGGTGTAGGTGCAATCGTAGATGACGAGGTCGGCATCTTCGATCAGGCCGAGCACCGTCTGATCGAGTTTGTCCGGGTCGTGCTCAGTGTCTGTGATCACCGCCACGACGCCGCCACCCCATTCGACCCGGTAGCCTATGCAGCCGCCCGGATGCATAAGACTGCCGGTTCGGACCACCACCCCTTCGCGCGGGCGAAGCACGTCTCCGGATACGAAATCGCGATAGTCGAGGCTTGCCTTGCAGGCCTCCAATTTCACCGGAAACCACGGCGGCCGCATGAACTCATCGACCATCTGCCGGGTCGTCATGTGTCCTGCAAGATGCCCGGACCAAAGCGTAACCTTGGCGGCCCGGTCATAGATCGGCGCAAAAGACGGCAGCCCGATGATGTGATCGTAATGGCAATGGGTGAAAAGCAGGTCGAAATCGGTCACGCCCAACGCCTGAAGCGCCGCGCCGGCAGGCCGTAGGCCAGAGCCTGCGTCGAACAGAAGCGTATGCTTGCCGCATCGCATCTCGACGCAGATTGAGTTGCCGCCATAGCGAGAGAATTCTGGCCCTGATACCGAAATGCTGCCGCGGACACCCCAAAACCTGACCTGGAAAACGTTGTCGTCCATGCTACCCCTTCGCCCATCATATCCAAACAACTGCTGCTAGGCGAGACAGGCTTTCTCCGGGTGATCTTCTCAGCGAGAGGACAGTGCCGTCACGACGGCGAGGATCGAGCGCACGTCCTTCGTTATTTGGCGCTTCGTGCGTCGATGAGATCCGCGGTCGTATGGCTTAGGCGATCGGCAAGAACCCGCAATATCTCGATGGTCATTTCCGGGAACTCCCTCATAAGCCTCAGGAAATGATCCTTGCGGATTCTCAGGGCTTCCAGCGGACTTGCCGCTCTGACGGTGGCAGTGCGGGAGCTGTTGCACAATATGGCGATCTCGCCAACGATCGAATTTGGCTCCAGTTCGGCAACTTTTATCGGTCCGCTGTCGGAATCGACAAGAATATCCGCCCTGCCTGAAAGGATGACATAGGCGGCGTCTCCCTCGTCGCCCTGCCGGAAAAGGATCTGGCCGGCGCTGTAGCTCACACGATCGGATGTGAACGCAAGCAGCTTGAGCTTTGTCGGCTCGATGGCAGAGAACAAGGGAACGCGTTGCAGCATTCCAACTTCATCCTTGAGCAGCATTGTCGCAAACCTTCCAAAATTCGCGTTTGCCAGACTAGAGCAACGGACGCCCAGATGGAATCAATTCTCTTTCCGGGATGGCGAGACAAACCACGCGAAAGGTGGCGAGCCCGATGTCGTGCACCGGCAGAATGATCCCATCTGAATGTCCGTTGCTCTATGACAACAGTTCCTTGAAGATACCGTTCCCTGCCAAAAGTGTCTCGTGTGTTCCGTCTTCCGCCAATTGACCCGAGTCGAAGACGATAACGCGATCGAACATCATCGCCATTGCCGGATTCGTCACGACCCACACAATTGCCGGCGAATGGCCGTCGCGCCTGGCTTCCTCGAGCACATTTCGCAGCACCTTATCCTGCATGCGCTGGTCGAGCGCCGACAGCGGCCGGTTGAGAATGAGAAAATCGGGACGCTTGAGCAAGGCCCGGGCAACATCGAGCTTCTGTCGCTGTCCACCGGTCAGCCGCCTGCCGCCGGAGCCGACGTTGAAGTCCAGGCCGACATCCAGAAGTTCGCCATAAAGCCCAAGTTCGTCAAGAATGTCATAGACGATGGAGCGTATGCGGTCGGGCGCGTCGGGATGATTGTTGCCCACACGCCCGAACAGGACATTATCCATGACGGTGGCCGCGGCAATGTATTTGGCAGGATCATACCGTTCGACCGCATTGTGCAGCTCGGGCGGCAGGTCTTCATAGAACCGGTTGCGTGCAGCGACGATCTTGCTCATCAGCTCGTCGCTCAGCAGGCCGAAGCGGTGCCGGGGCTCGATGTAGGCAAAGCTCAAGGTGACGATCATGGCGCGATCGTTCTCCGAAACCGCCTCGTAGGGACGGTTCTTGAGCCGTTGCAGCAAGGTTTCGTAGGCGGGTATCTCCTCCGCGCTCATGAAGGCGAGCTGCTGGAAGAACTGGTGATCGGGCGGCAGGTCGGCAAACAGCTCGATCGCCTGTTTGGCGATCTCCAAGCCCATTTCGTAGAGCGTTCGGTCGAGGCCGGCTTGCCTCAGCACGGAAGCAAAATAGGGATTGGCCGCCAGGGCCCTGTCGGCCAGTTCAGGGCCGGCGGCAGCGCCGAAGAGCAGGTTTTGGCCGATCGTTGCTTCCTTGTTGTAGGCGCCCGGTTCGAAAGGAACCACCAGTCCGCTCAGCCCCTCTTGTTCCAGCCGGGTCCGCAGCGCCGCACGCAGTTCGACGATCCGCCTGGCAAGCTCCGTGTGACGCGTGAGGTCGGCCGAAGAGCGCAAGCCGAGATCCAGAATGTCACGCGACAGAACAACCGCGTCGAGCACCCGGCGCACGGCTTCAAAGAGGTCGTGCGGGCCGGTAGCGCCAGCGGAAGCATAGTTGATCCAGTCGCTGTGGATATCAAGATCCGGATTGCCCGACCGGCGCGCCTCGTGAATGTTCCAGCGTTGCTGATCTGCCGCAGCACCGTCATAAGGCACCGATGTCAGCGGCGCATGCTTCAACCCGTAGAGCAGGTTGTCGCGGAGGCTTGCCTGGAACAGGAAAACATCCGACGAGGCATACGACATGCGCCGGCCGGTTACTGCTTCGGGGAGTTCAAGCAGGTCGTCGGTGCCCGAAGCGACCCTTCCGCTGTCCGGCCAGGTCAGCCGCGCGAAGGCTTCTGCAAGCGCCTCCGCTCCACCTGTTGCGGTACTGACCAGTGCCACCGTCTCACCCGGCTTGACCTGGAGGGAGATACGGTTGAGGAGCATTGCACCACCATCGTCTGCTACGGACAGATTGATCGCCGACAGCGGCTTGGTCATCGGATCGGGATCGTCGATCGTCAATGCCCCGATTTTCGGCGCGATGAGACCTTCGACGGTGAACTGTTCAACGACCTGTTGATATTTGACCTGGACATCCTGCCGATCCTGATCCCAGTCGATCAGTTCCTTCATCGGTCCGGGCAGGTCCTTGTAGGCGCCGATCACGGCCACGAGCTGGCCGACGTCCAGCCGCCCCTCAAGGACCAGATACCCGCCGATCATGTAGAACAGAAAGGGCGTGAGCTGCGCGAGAAAATTGTTGAGGAACTTCACCATGAATTTCCATTGGTAAAGATCGAAGCGGATCTTGAAGATGAGCCCGAGCCGGGCAGCTATGTCGGCGCGCTCGTAGTTTGATGTATCGTGGACGTGAACCGCGCCGATGCCGTCGACGATTTCGCCAACCCGGCCCGAAAGCGCGCGCGCCGTCAACTGCCGTTGGCGCCCGAGCACGATCAGCCGCCGCCGCATTCGCGGGATGAGCACGATCTGGATCGCCACGATCACGACCGCTATCATTCCGAGCCAGACGTTCTGGATCATGATGAACAGCATGGCCGTCAGCGCTTGGCCGCCGAGCAGTACCGGCTGCAGGAAGGCGTCGCCGATGAAGCCGCCCAGCGGCTCCACCTCGTCCTTCACCATGGTCGCCACTTCGGCGGATTTCACCCGCTTGAAATAAACCGGCGGAAAACGCAGCACACGGTCGACCAGATCGAAGCGGATACGCCGCAGCATGCGTTCGCCGAGGCGGCCCTTGTAGGTGTTGATGTAGAATTTGAACAGGCCGTTGATGACGACTAGCAAGAGGAACACAAGGCTCAGGGCAAACAGGGTCTCCTTGCGGTCGAGCTGAAAACCGGAGAAGAACTGGACCTCTCCAACGAACGGCAGGTTATAGTGTAGCCTCATGAATGGCTGGGTCGCGCCCGGTTGCTCGAAGCCGCGACCTTGGATCGGTCCGTTGACGATCAGCTTCGGCAGGTCGAAGGACATGAAATACGGGATCATCGAAAGCACGACGATCATCAATATCCAGAGTTGCTGCTTCTTGGTGTGCGTCCAGATATAGCGGGCTAGGCTGGCTTCCATATGCGACTGTGGACCCTTCAGTTGGAAGGATGCAGGATGTAAAAGCACCTGCTGGCGAATGGCGTATCGGCAATTTCTTCATCGCCAACGACAAGCTCGAAGCTGCTGTGCACGGACATTGTCCTGCGCTCAACGATGCAAGAAACCTGCGAGGCGGCGCGATCCAGTTCCGACGCATGGTCGATGGCATCGACATGGGCATTGTTGATCGGCGAAGACAGCGGCTGGCCAAACGGTCCGCGGCTTTCGTAGGGCTTTGGCGAACAGCCGAGCGGCACGAGGCCGCAGCTGCGCGGCTGGTGCTGGCGGATGGACGCCGATGATCCGGACAGATGCAACAGGCTCTCTCCGGCACCGGGCAATAGCCAAGCGGCTTGCAGCATGATCACGTCCGCGGAATCAAACAGTCTTGCGGGAGGCAAGATTGCGTTGTGTCGCCCAAAATCCCAACATACAAGACGAATTATGATGGATGTCACGCAACCACGCAATGCCATGGACTGGCACGAGCAAGCCTTGGACCTCACGCGGGGAATTGCTGCTTATGTCAAGTGCCCTCTCGTGGCAGGGCTGGCGCGGGTCGTCGCCAAGCATCCGAAGGCCGATATCGCCAACGCCTTCAACCACAAGCAGGTCGCCTGCAAGATGTGGGCGCTCGACAGGCTATTCGAAAGCGGCGGCCGCCGCTTCGGGCGCATATGGGTTCTGGGTGGATGGTACGGCGTATTGCCGGCAATGCTTTTCAACGACGCCCGCTTCGACATCGCGGCGGTCGATAGTATCGACATCGATCCCGAAGTCGCGCCGGTCGCCCGGACCCTCAACCGGGAAGCCGGCGACCGGTTCCGGGCGCTGACGGCAGATATGTACGCACTCGACTATGCGGCCGGGCGGCCCGATCTGATGATCAATACGAGCTGCGAACACATAGCCGATCTGCGCGCCTGGCTTGCTCTGCTTCCGCCGGGCACGAATGTACTGCTGCAATCGAACGATTATTTCAGCGAGCCGACGCACATCAACTGCGTGGCTTCGCTTGCAGCCTTCGAGGAAATGGCGGCGCTGCGGGAGGTGCGGTTCTCCGGCGAACTGCCGACAAAAAATTATACGCGCTTCATGCTGATTGGAACTGTTTAATGCATTTCGCCCAAAAGCGCGTAGCGGTTTGGGACAACGACACGCATAAAAACAGGACTTGAAGCGCGTCGCACGAATCTCACCAGGCGCGACGCGCGTTAGAGCATTTGCAGGAAAGTGTGGAAACGGCTTTCCGTCCGGAATTGCGTCAAAACAAAGAGACAGAGCGGTTCTGCGTGAAACGATGAACCGCTCTAGGATCTATCGTCTGTTCAATCATGAACTTTTCCGAAACCGGGCCCCACATTTAGGGACCATGTTCGATGCCGCTCGCGCAGGATTTGCGCGGAGCGACGCGCGCCTTCCAGATCGAGACGATGCGCGGATGGCGTCGGTTCCACAAGCGCTTGTTCGATCGCTTGCGCCAAACCTTCAGGCGTCAGATCCTTTTCCATCAGCACCGTTGCAAGACCGAGTTCTTCGAGCATCAGGGCGCGAACCGTCTGTTCGGTTTCCCCGCCGGCTGCAAATGGGACGAGCAGGGAGCGACAACCCGCGCGCAGGACATCGCAGACCGTGTTGTAACCCGCCTGCGAGACTGACAGGCGGGCGCCGGTCAGCAGGCTGGCGAAATCCTCGCGGAACCGGAAGATGGACAGGCCTGGCGTGGCATCGCGTGCGATCGCGTCAAACTCGTCTTTCGGCAGGTTTGGGCCGGTGATCAAGCACCATTTCCAAGCGTTGTTGGCATTCCGCGCCGCTGCGATGGTGGATCTGACAAGGCTCTTTCCGGCAGCCCCGCCGCCAACCGACACCAGAACGTCGAAGCGCTCGGAGGCCGCGGGCGATGGCGGCGCGGCAACGAGCCCCGTGTAGGTGACCTCGGCCCTGATCGCCCCAGCCAGTGGAAATGTCTTGTCGATGGTTGCGAAAGCCGGATCGCCGTGGACCATAACAAGATCGAAATGCCTGTTGATGAGATCGACCGTTTCCTCGTTTCGGCCCAGCTTGACGCGCTCCTGGAGGATATCACGGACGGACGTCGCCAGCAGCGGTCTGGGCGACGTCGCGTCGATGGCCTTGATCAGCGGCAAGAGTTCGAAACGCATCTGCCGGCGTCCAAATGGAAACGCCTCGACAATGACGATATCAGGCCTGCAATCCCGGAATGCCTGCAGCAGCATCTCTGAACGCCATTTCTTGAAATCATCGTCGATCGGGTTGCCTTGCAGGTCGACAAGTCCCGAAAATCCTTCATCACCGGAGGTGACAGGTGGCAGGGTTACAGATTGTACACCCAGTCCCGGAAACCCGGCGATCGGCGCTCCGCCGGTCACGACGGTAACGTCAAACCCGTCATCGACCAGAGCCGCCGCAATGCGGCTGGCGCGCGCGAGATGGCCGATGCCGAGCAGGTGCTGGACATAGAAGAAAGCGCGCAGCCGCTTCATTCGGCGGCCCGCCACTCCCGCTCGAACAGTTCCTTGAGCTGTCCAATGCTTGCCATATGATCGAAATTGCCGCGCACGCGCCGCTCTGCGGCGTCGCCGAGGCGGTCGCGGAGCACGGGATCACGGATCAGGCGCTCCAGCGCCCGTGCCAGGGCAAGCGGGTTTTCCGTCGGAACCAGCAACCCGGTTTCATCCGACGATAAAAGCTCCGGCACGCCGGAAATATCGGTCGACACGCAGGCAAGCCGCTGGCTAGCCGCCTCCACCAGAACATTCGGCAGACCGTCGCGGTCGCCATTTGCGGTGATCCTGCAGGCCAGGGCGAAGATGTCGGCGCGGCGGTAGTGCTCAAGCACCTCCTCCTGCGCAAGCGCGCCTTTCCAAGAGACGCGACCATCCAGGCCGAGCTTTTGCGCCAGCGCCTTGAACCGTTCCAATTCTTCGCCGCCGCCGATATGCTCGAAACGCCACGCCAAATCGCCGGGCAGCAGGGCAAGGGCCTCCAGCAACGTATCATAACCTTTCTTTTCAACGGCGCGCCCGACACTCAGAACGACAACCGGTTCGTCCGGAGCCGAGCCGTCATGCTGCTTTCGCGCCTCGCCGAAACTGCCGAAGCGATCAAGGTCGAGCCCATGATAGCTCAGATGCACGGACGAGTTGCCGTTATCGAGTTTTTTCAGACGGTCGAAGCCGGTTTTCGTGCAAGTGACCGTCCAGCGCGCCGAGGAAAGCTTGCCGGCCAGATCCCAGTCCGCCGAAGTCCAGATGTCCTTGGCATGGGCCGAGCAGGTCCACGGCAGGCCACGAAGCTGGCTGGCATAGCGCGTCACCGATGCAGGCGTGTGCGCGAAATGTGCATGCAGCCAGCCCGCGTTTTCCGGCCATTCGGCCGCCAGCACGAGCGCTTGCCCGAAGCGCCGCGCGCGATTGCGCGTAAAGTCGCGGGGCATATCGGCAGCCAGCCATCCGAGCGCGCGCCAGAAGCCCGGACGCAGCAGACAGGCAAACAGCGAGCGAAGCACGCGCAGCGGCTCTTCATGCAGATATTCCGGCAGATAATGGACGGGCGCTTTGATCTCGTCATGCACGGGGTGGCGTTTTTCGTCGGTCGGCCGCCTGAGCGCGACGAGTATCAGGTCGAACCCCGCACGCTCAAGACCGAGCAGTTCCTGCGCGATGAAGGTTTCGGACAGCCGCGGATAACCCTTCAGAACCACGACGATCTTGCGATGTTGCAACTCAGGTCATTCCTTCAATGACCGAAAGGTGATGGCCGGCCCGCCGGTCGAGCAGTTCCGCGACGATTTCGGAAATATGAGGCAGCCCTTCGAGCGTCAGATGCGGATTGCTCTGCGATGGGCGGGGCCGGTCCGGCAGCACCTTCAGTGCATCGGCAAACCGCCGGGAGTCCTCGGCTTCTTCCGGCAAAAGCATCTCGATGAGGCCGAGTTCGGCTGCGCGCCGTGCGCGAATCAGTTGTTCCCGGCGGGGCTCGACGCGCGGCACGATCAGCGCCGGCTTGTCGAAAGACAGTATCTCGCAATAGGTGTTGTAGCCGCCCATCGCCACTACCGCCTTGGCGCCGGCAATCAGGTCTTCCATGCGGTTGTCGAACTCGATGATCTTGATGTAGGGGATCTTGGACCCCTTCTTGAGCAGCTTGTTGCGCTTGCGCGCCGGCATGTAAGGCCCAAGCACGATCAGGGCTCTATGCTGCAATTGCGGATCCTGCTGATAGGCATCGATGACGTCGTGGATCAGATCGGCGCCGTCACCGCCGCCACCGGTAGTAACGAGGATATAGTCGCCCTCGGGCCGGTGGCCGGGCAACTCGTTCCGCTGCAGGCTCCGTTGCAGGAACCCGACGAACCTCATCTTTGCCCTGACAGCCGGGGGCACATCCAAGCCCGTCAACGGATCGTAGAAATCCGGCGGACCATAGGCCCAGACCTTGTCGTAGAAGACGCCTATCTTGCGCATCACGTCTCTGCGCGCCCACTCTGCTTCGAGCAGATGCGGCGCATCCATCACCTCGCGCAGGCCAAGCACCAGCGTGGTGCCCCGCGTCTTGAGGTAGGACAGCGTGTCCTCAATCTCACCGCGCAGGCCGAGCGGTTCCTTGTCGACGATGAAGATATCGGGCCGGAAGGTCTCAGCTGTATGGCGGATGATCGACTGGCGCATCCTTAGCGTCTCATGCAGATCGATGTCCTTTTCCAGCGACGTGTATTCGCCGTTGCGCAGCTTGATGACGCTGGGGATCTTCACGAAGTCGACACGGGCGCGGTAATCGAAGGCGCCAGCGATAGTCGCACCCGAAATGATGAGCACCTGAAGTCCGCGGAAATCCTCGACCAGCGAATGCGCGATAGTCCGGCAGCGCTGCAAATGGCCGAGCCCGAACGTGTCGTGGCTGTACATGAGAATTCGAGCGTTTTCTGCGTGCTGGGTCATTGTTGAACGTCTCTTAGAATTCTCGCCTTGAGGACCGTGAGCGACCCGCAGGATTCGAAATCATCCTCGCGGGTCTACCGACCTGTTCTGAAACATGAGGGCGCAATTTTCAATTCGTATTACAAAGAGGGTCCATATGCTGAAACCAGGAAGCTACGTCTGCTCAGCGGCCTGCTTGCCACGTGGTCCAGAAGAACCTGCATCATTTCACTGGTATTGACCATCTCGGATTCTCGGCGGCCTTGACCGCTGCGAAAAACGTGGAAACTCCAGAATGGAATAAGGTATGGGCTGGGTACTTCACTTCGAGCGTCTAAGCCAAGCTCCTAAACCATGATGTGCCTTGGCGGTGGGAAGCCGGAGCGTTGACGGAGTAGGGGACACGTTCGAACCGCCTAGATCTTGACTTCTCAGACCAGAATCTAAGGGTCAGGAGTTCGACTCTTTTCGGGCGAGCCAATTGAACTCACTAGCTTTTTGGACGCCATGGGCACATGAACTCGCCGATTGCAGGCGTGTCAAAGCTGACCTGTTTGCCGCCAACGACAGCGCCGGCCTTCGGGCCAGTATCCGAGTCTTCGATCCCTTTTCCGGTTGTACCGCGCAGGTAATATTCGGCTTCCGCATATATTCGAGATTGAGGGCGAACCGGAAAAAAATGTCTTCGTCTTTGACCTCATCCTGCGCATAGGCCCGGGAAACCGGGGCAAGGCCGGTGGCCGAAGCGAGCGTTGCTCCCAGGCCAAACTGCAACGCGCGGCGGCGCGAAACACGAAATGCAGGCGTGACGCGGATCATGGCTTCCTCCCAAAAGCCCGCCGGCATCAAACATTTTGGCACCTCAAAAGCGCACCTGCGCTCCCAACTTCAGGAGATGTGGAATGTTTCTCAATCGCCTTGAATGATCTCACCGATGGTCGAGCAACTAGGTTTCCTCGACCCTAGCCTGATGTCAGCCGACGCACACTGCGCTGTAGCGGCGCCGGATCTGCCGGCAGCAAAAATCCCGCCGCTGCGGTCGTCCGAAGTACGCTGTCGATAAAATCCAGGACTTTTGCGTATCGATTTCGGACCAAGGTCCGTCTTGTAGAATACTGTATTTGAACAAAGCTAGGTAACAGCCGACTTTCGGATTCGAAAGTCCTGACGTTTTTCATCTGAAACCCATCCTGGCGGGAGGGCGACTCGAAGGAGGAACTATGAAAACGCGCACCTGTCTATTCGCGACTGTAGCCGCTCTCACCCTTGTCGCATCTCCGGTACTCGCTGCTCCCGGGGGCAATGGCAATGGCAACGGCAATGGCGGCAGCAACGGTAACGGCGGAAACTCGGCCGGGGCCGGCTCGCAGGGACACGGAGCCGCCACTTCCGCCGCGGCCAAGGACAAGTCGACGACCGGCGTTGCTCATGCAATGGCGGTCGTTGCCACGACACCGGCCTCACCGCAGGCTACGCTGGCCTTGCAGGCAGCGCTGGACAGGAAGGCCGCGAAAGACGCGGCAGACACTGCCGACGACACCTCTGACGAAACCGAGTAAGCATTCCAAACAGACCACTTGTCGCGTTGAAAGCCGTGGTTCGCCGCGGCTTTTTCGTTTCCCGACGACGAACTCTCAAGGTGAACAGCGCTTCCAGAAAAAAGCTGCTCCACGGCGGCACTGAAGCTACGCTAAGGCCAAACGACGCCGCATCGGCGTCGGATTCGAGTGCATTCGAGGAGATCCCATGGCCGGCTTTGTCGACCGCGAGCGCGCAACTGACCTGATGCAGCGCGCCGGCATCGAGGCGCTGGTGCTTTGCGAGCCCGAGGCGTTCCAATATGCCACCGGTGCCTGGATCGGCCCGGCCGGCCTGTTCCGGCGGGCCGGTGCCGGTTTCGTCGTTATTCCCAAGCGAGGCGACCTGCCGCTCGGCGTCGTGGTGGCGGATTTCCAGGCTGCCCGGCTCCGGGCGGCGATGGCCGGCGCCGTGCTGCGCACGCATGCGATCTGGATCGAATCGGCGTCGCTCGAGCCGGCGACGGCCGACCGGCCTGTTGCGCAGCGCATCGAGGCCGGCCTGGTTGGCCGCGCCCCCGGTTTTTCACGTCCGGCGACCTTCGAGCTTGCCCGCTCCGTCCGCGAGCTGAAAACGATCCTCGCAGAATTCGGGCTGGAGCGTGCGACGCTCGGCATCGAGCTGGATTTCGTCTCGGCCAGCGATTTTTCCGCGATGCAGGCAATGTTGCCGGGCACTGCCCTGGTCAACGGCTCGCCGGTTCTCGACAGGCTGCGGGCAATCAAATCGCAGAGCGAGATCGACCTTCTGCAGCAGGGCATCGCCCTGTCGGAAGCCGGCCTGTCGCGGCTGCAGCAGCATGCGACGACCGGCATGCGTCAGTCTGAGCTGGTCGCGCTTTACCGGCAAGGCGTCGCGGATGCAGCCGCCGGGTCGTCGCAGCAAATCTCGACGGCGGAATACGTCACGCTGGGCGCTCGCCCAAAAGGCGCCGACGTCGTCGCCGCCGCCGGCGATCCGCTGAAGGCCGACATGGTGTGCAGCGTGAACGGCTATGCCTCGGATATGTCGCGGAATTTCACCTTCGGGCCGCCGTCGCCCGAACAGGCCGAATTGCATGCGATAGCCGAACGCGCCTTCGCCGACGGGCTTGCCGCGCTTATGCCCGGAAAGCCGTTAGCCGCCGTGCATCGCGCCGCCAGCGAAAGCCTGGCGCGCCAGGGCCTGCGTTCCTATCGCCGCGGCCATTTCGGCCACGGCGTCGGCAATTCCGTGTTTTCCGAGCAATGGCCGTTCATCTCGGCCGACAGCAATGTCGTGATCGAGGCCGGCATGGTGCTGGCATTCGAAATCCCGCTCTACATCGACGGTCTCGCCAGCTTCAATCTCGAGGACCAGTTCCTGATCACCGCCAACGGGCCGTCGCCGATGAACCGCCTGCCGAGGCGCCTGGATATTATCGCTTGAATCCAGCCGTTATCTGGCGCTGGCCACGCCCCTGCGGAAATCCGACGGCGACATGCCGGAAAGCTTGCGGAACGACTTGTTGAAGGCACTGAGCGAGCCAAAGCCCGATTCCATGGCGACGCGCAGCACATTGGCATCCTGATGCATCAGCAGCGCCTGCGCGTAGCTGAGGCGCAGCAAGTTCACATATTCATTGAGCGTCATGCCGGTCGATTTCTTGAATATGCTCATGGCGTATTTGGGATGGATATCGGCCGCTGCGGCGATGTCGACGCAATCGATCTCGTAGAGGAAATTCTCGGCGATGAAGTCGCACATGCGCCCGACATTGCGCAGCGATTGCTGATCGAAGGGACTGCCTATCTCCTGTTCGACCGGGGTTTCGGGCACCAGCCGGTAAGGCTCGAAGCGCACCCGCTCCAGCCGCAGCAAAAGCTCGTTGACGGCATGCTCGGCCTTGACCGGGTCGCCGGAGCGGGCATAGCGATTCCAGCGCTCGAAATTGTGGTCGTCCGACCGGTCGGTGGCGTCGGTCACCAGCGTCGCGCCGGTCATCAGCCTGTTGCGGACATCGACGGGCAAATGCAGCCGGAAGAAATGCACCAGCGGCAAATGCGCGCCGGCATAGATGGCATCGTCGGACGCTTCGTCCATCTGGTGCGGCAGGCCGCCCCAGAACAGGCACATGTCACCCGCAGAAAGCGAAAGCCCGTGCCCGTCCATGCGGTAATGCACGGCGCCGCGCACGATGAAATTCACCTCGACCTGGGCGTGCCAATGCGGCTTTAGCATCACCAGGGGCTGGGTGTGGAACATCTGCAGCAGCAGCGGCAGGCCCTCCACGCTGCTGGCGCCAGGCTGGTAAAACGGCCTTTCCGGCATCTTACTTTCCGCTCATTTCTTATTCCCTTTGTCGCGGACAAGGCTTTCCCGAGGCCTAGTCTAGCCACGCTCGCAAACAGAGAGCAACTGAAATGGGAGGATTTCAATGCGCATAAAATTGACCTGCGCCGCGCTCGCGCTTGCCTTGGGCTCCAGCCCGGCCTTTGCGCAGTCCGGTGAAATCACGATCTGGAGCTGGAATATCGCCGCTTCGTCGCTGAAGGCCACCATAGCGGGCTTCAACAAGCAGTATCCCGACATCAAGGTGACGGTCGAGGACCTTGGCAACCAGCCGACCTACGACAAATCAATCGCCGGCTGTGCCGCCGGCGGCGAGGGGCTGCCTGACATCGTTACGATCGAGAACGGCGAAGCCGAAAACTACTGGAGCCAGTTCCCGGATTGCTTCGTCGACCTGCATACGCTCGGCTACACCGCGGAAGACCAGGCAAAATTCCCCGACTTCAAGCGTACCGAGCTCGAGGTTGACGACAAGGCCTATGCGATGCCCTGGGATTCCGGTCCAGTGGCGATGTTCTACCGCCGCGACTTCTACGAGAAGGCTGGCGTCGATCCGTCCTCGATCAAGACCTGGGACGACTTCATCGCCGCCGCCAAGAAAATCCAGGCCGCCAATCCCGGCGTCACGATGACCAACGCCGATTTCAACGGCGATTCCGAATTCTTCCGCATGATCTCCAACGAGCAGGGTTGCGCCTACTTCTCCGCCGACGGGCAATCGATCACGGTCAACCAGCCCAAATGCGTCGATGCCATGACCAAGATCAAGGAGATGAAGGACGCCGGCATCATTTCCTCTGCCGACTGGAGCACCAAGATCACCAACAACACCGCCGGCAAGGTCGCCACGCAGATGTATGGCGGCTGGTATGAAGGCACCGTGCGCACCGAATCGCCCGATGGGGCAGGCAAATGGGGCGTCTATCTGATGCCGAGCCTGACCGCCGACGGTCCGCGCGCCGCCAATCTCGGCGGCTCCTCGCTCGCCATCACCTCGGTGTCGAAGAACAAGGAAGCCGCCTACGCCTATCTGAAATACACGCTTGCGACGAATGAGGGCCAGATCACCATGCTGAAAGGCTTCGGCCTGGTGCCGTCGCTGATCTCGGCGCTCAACGACCCTTATGTCTCCGAGGGCCTGCCCTATTGGGGTGGCCAAGCCGTGTGGAAGGACATCCTCGGCACCTTGCCCAAGGTCGTCCCCAGCCGCGGCACGCCGTTCCAGAGCGACGCCGAAATCATCATCCGCGCGGTGCAGACCAAATATCTGGCCGGCGGCTATCCCGACGCCAAGGCAGCGCTCGACGATGCCGCAAGCCAGATCGCCGCGGCGACCGGCCTGCCCGTCAAGTCGTGATCTAGACGAGGCGGCTCCGAGCGCGCGGCTCCCCTTCTCCCCTTGTGGGAGAAGGGGAGCCGAAGGCGACGGATGAGGGGTGCTCCAGCTTGGCGCCGGCGGCACTCCGGCCATCACCCCTCAACCGTCTCGGCGCTACGCGCCGATCTACCTTCTCCCACAAGGGGAGAAGGCAAGAACTTGAAAGCAGAAAGGAGGAAACGATGCGCTACCAGAACGCCACGGCGTATCGCTTCCTCGCGCCGTATCTGCTGATTTTTTCGATCTTCTGGCTGTGGCCGATCATCGATTCCTTCCTGATCTCGTTCCAGGCGACGCGCACCGTGCCGTGGCGCTTCGCGCCGACCTTCAACTGGGGCCGGCTGATCGGCGATCCGGCCTTCTTCAATGCCTTGAAGAACACATTGCTGATCCTTGTCATCCAGGTGCCGGTGATGATTTCGCTGGCGATTGTGATGGCGGTGCTTTTGAATTCGCCACTGCTCAAGGCCCGTGGCCTGTTCCGCTTTGCCTTCTTCGCGCCGGTCGTGGTCGGCGAGGTCGCCTATTCGGCGGTTTTCCGGCTGATGTTCAATCTCGACTACGGCATCATCAACAAATTGCTGAACAGCATCGGCCTGCCCAGTGTCGACTGGTTTACCAACGTCACCCCGGCGATGGCGGTGATCATGATGGCGGTGACGTGGCGCTGGGCCGGCTACAACGCCATCATCCTGCTCGCCGGCCTGCAGTCGATTCCCGAGGATGTCTACGAGGCGGCGACCCTGGACCGGGTCAGCAAGGTCAAACAGTTCTTCTACATCACGTTGCCGCTGCTCAAGCCGATCATCGTGTTCTGCGCCGTGCTGTCGATCATCGGCACCATGCAGCTGTTCACCGAGCCCTTCCTGATCACCGAGCGCGGCGGGCCGGGCGGCGGCACCGAAACGCTCGGGCTGCTGCTTTACCGCCAGGGCTTCCGGTCGCTCAATTTCGGCTACGCTTCGGCCGTCGCCTACACCATGGCCGGGCTGGCGATCGCCATTTCGCTGGTGCAGATATGGCTGACGAGGGAACCGAAATGACCTCGCACTCAAGAGTCAGCCGCTCCCAGGCCAGATTGGGACGCAGCATCGCGCTGCATCTGTTCCTGACGCCGCTGGCACTGGTCTGGCTGTTTCCGCTATGGATGATGGTGGTTTTTTCGACGATGCCCGACAACGGCATCTTCAGCCCCGACATCGAGCTTTTGCCGCATGGCAATTTCCTCGACAATGTCAGCAATCTGCAGCGCGGCACCAATTTCATCGGCGCCATCGGCATCTCCGTCTCGGTGGCGGTGACCTATACCTTCCTGTCGGTGATGCTGACCTCGATGGCCGGCTGGGCGCTGGCGCGTTACAACTTCTTCGGCAAGGGCATGGTCGTCGCCATCATCTTCGGCACCATCACGCTGCCCTATGCGGTCGTGCTGATACCGCAATTCATCATGGTGGCGCGCGACTTCAAGCTCGCCAACACCTGGGTGGCGCTGATCGTGCCGCCGCTGTTCAATTCGCTGGGCGTGCTCTTCATGCGGCAGAGTTTTTCGATGATGCCGCACGAGCTGTTCGACGCCGCCAAGGTCGAGGGCGTCAAGGAATGGCGGATATTCCTGTTCGTCGCACTGCCTCTGGCGCGGCCGATGCTGGCGGCGCTCGCCATCATCCTCTTCCTTGCCTCCTGGAACAACTATCTCTGGCCGCTGCTGATCAATTCCAAGCCGGGCGCGATGACCGCGCCCGTGGCGCTCGGCACGCTGATCGGTCTCACCAAGGTGTCCTGGGGCGGCATCATGGCGGGCGCGGTGATGCTGACGGCGCCAATGCTCGTCGTGTTCGTGCTTCTGCAGCGCCATTTCGTTGCCGGCATCGCCGCCGGCGCCATCAAGTAAGGATCAGCATGGCGGCAGTCACACTCAAAAACGTCATCAAGCGCTTCGGCGTCTTCGAGATCGTCCACGGTGCCAATATCGACATCGATGACGGCGAATTCGTCGTCTTCGTCGGCCCTTCCGGCTGCGGCAAGTCCACGCTGCTTCGGATGATCGCCGGACTCGAGGACATCAGCGACGGCGAGATCGCCATTGGCGGCAAGGTGGTGAACGACGTCGAGGCGGCCGATCGCGGCATCGCCATGGTGTTCCAGTCCTACGCGCTCTATCCGCACATGACGGTCGAGCAGAATCTGAGCTTCGGCCTGAGAATGACCGGCAACCCCAAGGGAGATACCGAGCGGCGGGTGAAGCGGGCTTCCGAAATCCTGCGCATCGCCGAGCTGATGAAGCGGCGGCCGCGGCAATTGTCGGGCGGCCAGCGCCAGCGCGTCGCCATCGGCCGCGCCATCGTGCGTGAGCCGCAAGTGTTCCTGTTCGACGAACCGCTCAGCAATCTCGATGCCGAGCTCCGGGTGCAGATGCGCGTCGAGATATCGCGCCTTCATAAGGAGCTCGGCGTTACCATGGTCTATGTGACGCACGACCAGACCGAGGCAATGACGCTGGCCGACAGGATCGTCGTGCTCAACGCCGGCAATATCGAGCAGATCGGCGCGCCGCTCGATCTCTACGACGACCCCGCCAACCGCTTCGTTGCCGGCTTCGTCGGCTCTCCGAAAATGAACTTCCTGGCGGCAAAAATGGTCGGGGCCGACAACGGTGCGGCGGTCGTCGAACTGGTCAATCATCGCGGCGCGCGACTGCGCAAGCCGCTTTCGGATGCCTTGCCTGCAACAGGCGGCGATGTTGTGCTTGGCGTGCGGCCGGAGCATTTCTTCGACGCCGGCCAGGGCGATTGCGACCTTACCCTCAAGGCCGACGTCGCCGAGCACTTGGGATCGGTGAGCTATGTCTATGCCAATTCCGGTATCGGGGGCGGACGCGAGGAACTGATCATCGAGCGCGAGGCCTCGCGGCATCGCGCGAACGGCGACGACCTGGTGGTGTCGATCAAAGCCGACCGCTCGCTTCTCTTCGACGCCACCGGCGCACGCATTCGCTAACCCATCTTTCTTTTGTCCGATCGCGATTGCTCGCGGCCACCCCACGGAGATTTGACATGACGTCCAAACCAGAAAAAGTTCGCTGGGGCATTCTCGGGCCCGGCAACATCGCCAAGGCTTTTGCCGGGGGCGTCGCCCATTCGCGCACCGGCACATTGGTCGCCTTAGGGGCGCGCAATCCCCGCAAGGCGGGGCTCACCGAGGCTTTCCCCGGCGCCCGCATCCTGGACGGCTACGAGGCTTTGGTTGGCGATCCGGATGTCGACGCGATCTATATTTCGACGCCGCATCCGAGCCATGCCGAATGGGCGATCAAGGCGGCCGAGGCCGGAAAGCACGTGCTTTGCGAAAAGCCGCTTGGCCTGACCGCATTCGAAGCCGACGCCATGATCCATGCCGCGCGCAAGGCCGGCACCTTTCTCGGCGAAGCCTTCATGTACCGGCTGCATCCGCAGACGGCCAAGCTGGTCGAGCTGATCAGGGCCGGCGCGATCGGCGACATCAAGATGATCAAATCCAGCTTCGGCTTCGCCATGCCGGGCTTCATGCCGGAGCACCGGCTTTACGCCAAGGATCTCGCCGGCGGCGGCATTCTCGATGTCGGCGGCTATCCCGTCTCGATGGCGCGGCTGATTGCCGGCGCAGCAGTGGGAAAGCCCTTCGCCGAGCCGGACAAAGTCGTCGGCGCTGCGCATCTCGGCCAATCCGGCGTCGACGAATGGGCGTCGGCGCTGTTGCATTTTCCGGGCGGCATCGTCGCGGAAGTGTCCTGCAGCATCTCGCTCGCTCAGGACAATGTCTTGCGTATTGTCGGCAGCAAAGGCCGCATCGAGGTGGCGGATTTCTGGTATGCCAGCGGCCAGCAAGGCGGCACCGGCGAAATCCGCATCATCCGTCCGGGTGACACCGAGGTGGTCGAGGTCACGGAGGACGGCTGGCTGTACGCATTTGAGGTCGACGCCGCCGGCGAGGCCATTCTCGGCGGAATGCAGGAGTTCGCCTGGCCCGGCATGGGCTGGGCCGACAGTCTTGGCAATCTGCGCGTGCTCGACAAATGGCGGGCCGCGATCGGGCTCGAATACGACATCGAGAAACCAGCAAAGCGCGTCAACACGATCTCCGGACGGAAGCTGCGCTCCGGCGGAACCGCCATCCCCAAGCGCAGCATTCCGGGCCTGCCGCGGCCGGCCTCGTGCCTGGCGCTCGGCTTCGAGGATTTCCGCACCTTTTCGTCGGGCGCCATCCTGCTCGATGCCTATTTCGAGGCCGGCGGCAATCTGTTCGACACCGCCTTCGTCTACGGTTCCGGCTATACCGAGACGCTGCTCGGCCAGTGGCTGAAGAACCGCGGCGTGCGCGAGCAGTCGGTGGTCATCGGCAAGGGCGCGCACTCGCCGCTCTGCTATCCCGACGTCATCGGCAAGCAGCTCACCCAGTCGCTCGAACGGCTGCAGACCGACCATATCGACGTCTATTTCATGCACCGCGACAATCCGGATGTGCCGGTCGACGAATTCGTCGATGCGATGGACCGCGAGGTCAAGGCCGGCCGCATTCGCGGTCCGTTCGGCGGCTCGAACTGGACGATGGAACGCATGGATGAGGCGATTGCCTATGCCGAGCGCACCGGCAAGCAGAAGCCCGGTGCGCTTTCCAACAATTTCTCGCTGGCCGAAATGCTGGAGCCGATCTGGGCAGGCTGCGTCACCTCCTCCAGCGACGAATGGAAGGCCTGGCTTACCGCCCGGCAGATGCCGAATTTCGCCTGGTCGAGCCAGGGCCGCGGCTTCTTCACCGACCGCGCCGGCCGCGACCGGCGCGACAATGAGGAGCTGGTCCGGGTCTGGTATTCGGAGAGGAATTTCGGCCGTCGCGACCGCGCCATCGAGCTCGCCAGACGGCTGGGCAAAAGCCCGATCCACGTCGCGCTCGCCTATGTGCTGGCGCAGCCGTTTCCGTCCGTCCCGCTGATCGGGCCGCGCACGCTCGACGAATTGGAAGACAGCCTCCAGGCGCTCGACATTTCACTTTCGCCGGACGATCTTGCATGGCTGGATAGCGGTTCGGATCAGGCCCGCGCGCGGGCCTGACGGCAGCGGCAGTCGCTTCGGCCTACGCTGCGCCCTTAGCTTCCGGACTGTTTGCGCTGCCCTCACCCTCTCCCGCAAAGATCCGGGAAAGGGTAAGAATGAGGGCAGCGCAAAGGCCACTGGAAGTTAGGAAAGACAGATGCTCGACATCGCACCGACGAAACAGGCGGCCACCTGGCTCGATTCCTTTGCCCGGGCGCTCGAGGCCGGCGACGTCGAGGCGGCAACCAATTTGTTCGTCGAGGACTGCTACTGGCGCGATCTCTTGACCTTCACCTGGAACGTCAGGACGATGGAGGGCCGCGCCGCGATCCGCGACATGCTGGCGGCGACGCTGGCAACGACAAAACCTGCCCGGTGGCAGCTCAGCGGCGAAGCGACTTCGGACGAGGGCACGATCGAAGCCTGGTTTTCTTTCGAGACGTCATCGGCGTGGGGCCATGGCATCATGCGTCTCAGGGACGGCAAGTGCCGGACACTGTTTACCGCGATGAGCGATCTCAAGGGGTTTGAGGAGCGCAAGGGCCCGGCGCGGCCTCTGGGTGTCCGCCACAAGGCCGATCCGGAGCGCGAGACCTGGCTGGAGGCGAGGGCGCGCGAGACACGTGAACTCGGCGCCGGCCAGCAGCCTTATTGCCTGGTCATCGGCGGCGGCCAGGGCGGCATCATGCTCGGGGCGCGGCTCAGGCAATTGGCCGTGCCGGCCATAGTCATCGAGAAGAACGCTCAGGCCGGCGATTCCTGGCGCTATCGCTACCGCTCGCTCGTGCTGCACGACCCGGTCTGGTACGACCATCTGCCCTACATACCGTTTCCCGAGAACTGGCCCGTGTTCACGCCCAAGGACAAGATGGGCGACTGGCTGGAGATGTACACGCGCGTCATGGAGCTCAACTACTGGACCTCCACGACATGCGTGAGCGCGTCCTATGACGACACCGAAAAGGTCTGGACGGTCGAGCTCGATCGCGCCGGCGAGCGCATCACGCTAAAGCCGAAGCATATCGTCTTTGCGACCGGCGCCTATGGCCCGCCCAGGCGCATCGACCTGCCGGGTGCCGATGTCTTCAACGGCGGAATCCTGCATTCCAGCCAGTATTCCAGCGGCGAGAAATTCCGCGGCAAGAAGGTCGCCGTCATCGGTGCGGCAAGTTCCGGCCATGACGTCAGCGTCGACCTCTGGGAGAGCGGCGCCGAGGTGACGATGGTCCAGCGCTCGCCGACGACGGTGGTCAAGTCGGACACGCTGATGGAGATCGGTTTCGAGATCTTTTCGGAAAAGGCGCTGGCCCGCGGCATCACCACCGAGAAGGCCGACATGATCGTCGCCTCGACGCCGTTCGCGCTGCTGCCGCAAGGCCAGCGGGCGCTTTACGACATCATCAAGGCGCGCGACGCGGCCTTCTACGACCGCTTGCGCGGCGCCGGCTTCGCCATCGATTTCGGCGACGACGAGACCGGGCTCCTGATGAAGGCCTACCGCACCGGCTCGGGCTTCTACATCGATGTCGGCGCTTGCGACCTGATCATCGATGGCGAGATCGGCATCCGCAGCGGCGTCGGGATCAAGTCGCTGACGCCGACAGGCATCCTCTTCGACGACGGCACCGAACTGGCGGCCGACGCAATCATCGCCTGCACCGGCTATCTCTCGATGAACGAAACCGTGGCGGCGATCGTCTCGCGCGAAGTCGCCGACAAGGTCGGCCCGTGCTGGGGGATTGGCTCGGGCGTGAAAGGCGACCCGGGTCCGTGGCAAGGCGAATTGCGCAACATGTGGAAGCCGACGGCACAGGAAGCGCTGTGGTTCCACGGCGGCAATCTGGCGCTGTCGCGCTTCTATTCGAAGTACGTCGCGCTGCAGATCAAGGCGAGGATGGAAGGCATTGCGACGCCGGTTTATGGAGCGGCGGGGCGGTGAAGCTGTGATCTCCCCCCTTGAGGAGGAGATGGCCGGCAGGCCAGAGGGGGTCGCCGCGCGTCGAGCGCCAGCCTCCATCCGTTGCAGGAAGACGAGCCCGGTCGAACCGACCCCCTCTGTCGCCTTCGGCGACATCTCCCCCTCAAGGGGGGAGATCACCCACGCCCGAAATGCCGGCTCGCCACCTCGACATGCGTGTCGTGCGCATGCGCTTCGAAACGCTCGGTTTCGCCGAGATCGTCCACCGCCTCGTTCGGCCACCAGCTGCCGCCGACCACGATTCCGTCCGAGACCAGCCTTTGCTCGGCGACCAGCGAGGCGCCGACCGAATCGACAAAGGTGAAGCGGCCCGGACGCAGCCGCAGCACCGCGATGTCGCCGACCGCACCCACCGCCAGCCTGCCGAGATCGGGCCTGGCGATCGCTTCGGCCGGCCGCTGTGTCGCGGCGCGCAGCACCTCGACCAGCGGCATGCCGAGCGCCAGCAGCTTCGACATGCACACCAGAATGTCGAAGGCCGGCCCGTCGACGCAGTAGAGATGCACGTCGCTGCTGATCACGTCCGGCGCCAGCCCCTCGCCGAGCATCGCCTTGGCCACTTCGAAATCGAACGAGCCCATGCCGTGGCCGATATCGAAGATGACGCCGCGCTCGCGCGCCAGCCGCATATCTGGCCGCACCGCCCCCGAGGCGAAGACCGGCGCGTTGGGAAACGGCCGGAAGCAGTGGGTGAGAATGTCGCCCTTGCGCAGCCGCGGCAGCACTTCCGAGCGGCCCGGCGGCGGCTCGTCTATGTGCGCCATCAGCGGCAGGCCGGCTTTGTCGGCGGCTTCGAGCGCGAGATCGACCGGCGCGATGCCGCTGGCGCCGCCGGCATGGCGACCCGAGCGGACCTTGATGCCGACAACCACGTCCGCGTGCTCGCGAGCCGCCGCTACCGTCTCGCGCGGTTCGCAGAGCCGGAGGTCGCTGCACTCGCCGACCGCCACGGTCTGCGAGAAGCCGAATATGCCGGCAAAGGAAATGTTGACATAGGCCAGGATGCGGACTTTCGAGCGCTCGATCACGTGGCGGCGAAAGCCGAGGAAATTGCCGGCGCCGGCGCTTCCGGCATCGATGAAGGTGGTGGTGCCGCTCTTTGCGGCGAGCCGGTCGGCATCGACGCCGAGCGACGTGCCGCCCCAATAGACATGGCTGTGCAGGTCGATCAGGCCCGGCGCGACGATCGAGCCCGTGGCATCGATGACGCGGGCGGCACGTTCGAATGGGATTTCGGTGTCGATCGCGGCGATACGGCCGTCGGCAATCGCCAGATCGCGCTGCGCGTCGAGGCCGGAGGCCGGATCGATGAGGCGGCCGCCTTTTATCAGGAGATCGAATTGCATCGCGCCTGTCTCCATTTTCCCGTCAGGCCGGCCTGTAGGCAACGGCCTCGACCTCGATCTTGATGTCGATCATCAGCCGCGACTCCACTGTCGTGCGCGCCGGCGGGTCTTTCGGGAAATGCCTGGCATAGACGGTGTTGAAAATGCCGAAATCGCGGGCGTCTTCGAGCCAGACCGTCGTCTTGACTACGTCGTCCAGGGTACAGCCGGCCAGCGCCAGTGCCGCCTTGACGTTCGACAGCACCTGCTCGGTCTGTTCGGCGATGCCGCCCTTGACCACCAGCCCGTCTGTGCCGACCGGCACCTGGCCTGAGACATAGACGAAATCGCCGGCCCTGACTGCCGGCGACAACGGCACATGGGATTTTCCAAAACACTGCTTGGGCAAGGAGGTCTCCTCTGGAAATCGTTGCGTGACCGCGCGACTTGTCAGCTTGGCGCGAGAGGACGCGGCCCCTCTGCGAGTCTCATCCAACATCTTCGAAGCCTATATCGCTTTGCCGCGAGAGCGCCAGAACGATCACTGCGCTCGGTGATCCTTCGCGCCAGCGTCTGGACCCGCGACACCAGCCCGCTCAGCGGTCGATCCGCGTCGACAGGATGATCGACGACGACGTGCGCTCGACTCCGTCCATGGCGCCGATCTGGTCGAGAAGCGTGTCGAGATCCCTGATCGACGGCGCCTCGACGATGACGATCATGTCGAAATTGCCGCTGACCGAGTGCAGCGTGCGAACCGGTGCCAGCGCCTGCAGGCTGCGCACCACCTTGTCGGCAAGCTTGGGGGTGACGGTGAGCAGGACATGCGCCCTGACCAGCCCCTGCTCGTAATCCGGCGACAGCCTGACCCCGTAGCCGGCGATGATGCCGCGCTGTTCCAGCCGCTCGATCCGGCTTTGCACCGTCGTTCGTGAGACGCCGAGCCGCCGCGCCAGTTCGGCGGTCGAGGCGCGCGCATTGGTGCGCAGCAGAGAAAGCAGAGCTTGGTCGGCATCGCTGAGCATTTCGACGAACCTTACCGGCACATTGCCCAAAGAGAGGCTGCGTTTCGTACAATCTCACGCTTCCTTTCGACAGGCAAGCTGCGATTCTAACCGTGAATTTAGCATTGGTGCGAGGGACCGGTCATGAAGGAAATCATCGTCGTCGGCGCCGGCAAGATCGGCTCGACCATTGCCGAGATGCTGGCTTCCACGGGCGACTACCAGGTCACGCTCGTCGACCGCTCGGCGGCGCAGTTCGGCGCGGCCGAACTGCCTGAAACGGTCGAGACGCTGGAACTCGACATCGAGGCCGCCGGCACCCTCGAAGCGGCCCTGGCCGGCAAATTCGCGGTGCTCAGCGCCGCGCCCTTCCATCTGACCACGCGCATCGCCGAGGCGGCGGCCAGCGCCGGCGTGCACTATCTCGATCTGACCGAGGACGTCGTCAGCACCAGGCGGGTCAAGGAACTGGCGCGCTCCGGCAACAGCGCCTTCATCCCGCAATGCGGTCTGGCGCCCGGCTTCATCTCGATCGTTGCCAACGATCTCGCCGGCCGCTTCGACACGCTGGAAAGCGTGCGCATGCGGGTCGGCGCGCTGCCGCAGTACCCGTCGAATGCGCTGAACTACAATCTGACCTGGAGCACCGACGGCGTCATCAACGAATATTGCGAGCCTTGCGAGGCGATCGTCGAAGGCGAGCTGATCGAAGTGCCGCCGCTGGAGGAGCGTGAAGAATTCTCGCTCGACGGCGTCACCTACGAGGCGTTCAACACCTCGGGCGGGCTGGGCACGCTGGCCGAAACGCTGAAGGGCAAGGTGCGCACGCTGAACTATCGCACCATCCGCTATCCCGGCCATGCCGCGATCATGAAGGCGCTGCTCAACGACCTCGGCCTGCGCCACCGCCGCGACATGCTGAAGGACATTTTCGAAAGCGCCCTGCCGGCAACGCTGCAGGACGTGGTTATCGTCTTCGTCACCGTCAGCGGCCGCAAGAACGGCCGTCTGCTGCAGGAGACCTACGCCAACAAGATCTACGCCAGGCGCGACGGCGAAACGGTGCGCAGCGCCATCCAGATCACCACCGCATCGGCCATCTGCGCGGTGCTCGACATGCTCGCCGACGGCAGCTTGCCGGCCAGGGGCTTCATCAAGCAGGAGGACATCGCGCTCGACGCGTTCCTGGCCAACCGCTTCGGCCGCGCCTATGCGCAGCACGAGATGGTTAGCCGGCTTGCGGGGTGAGCTGCGTAATCTCCCCCCTCGAGGGGGAGATGTCGCCGAAGGCGACAGAGGGGGTCGCCTCGCGTAGAGCGTCAACCTCCATCTGTCGCAAGGGAGGTCGCATCCAGTCGAACCGACCCCCTCTGGCCTGCCGGCCATCTCCCCCTCAAGGGGGGAGAGCGCGAGCCCTCAGATATGCAGTGCGTGCCCCAGCGCCTTCAGCGCCGCTTCCGGAAAACCCTCGCCCTGTGTCGGATGGGCATGGATCGTCCCGGCGATATCCTCCAGCGTCGCACCCATCTCCAGCGCCAGCCCAAACGCAGTGGACAGCTCCGACACGCCCTGGCCGACGGCCTGGATGCCAAGCACCAGATGGCTGTCCGCCCGCGCCACTACCCGGACGAATCCGTCCTCGCCCAACTTCGTCATCGCCCGGCCATTGGCGGTGAAGGGAAACAGGCCGACCTTGATCTCGCCACGCGTCTTGGCCTCCTCCGGCGACAGGCCCGCGGTGACCAGCTCCGGGTCGGTGAAGCAGACAGCCGGGATCGCTCGTCTGTCCCAGCTGCGTTTGTGGCCGGCGACGATCTCGGCGACCATTTCGCCTTGCGCCATCGCCCGGTGCGCCAGCATCGGCTCGCCGGTGACGTCGCCAATGGCAAGGATACCACGCATCGAGCTGCGGCACTGGTCGTCGATGCGGATGAAGGGTCCGGCCATGTCGAGGTCGATCTGCTCCAACCCCCAGCCTTCGGTCACCGGCTTGCGACCGACCGTGACCAGCACCTTGTCGGCGGCAATCTTGCCGTTCTTGCCGCCATTCGTCTCGACCAGCAGCGCGTCGCGCTTAGTGGACAGCCCCTTGATCTTGGCGTTCACGAGCACCTCGATGCCGAGTTCGGCCAGTCGCTTCACCACCGGCCGGGTCAGTTCCGCATCATATTGCGCCAGCACGCGCGGCAACGCCTCGACCACGGTCACCTTGGCGCCCAGCTTGGCAAAGGCGATGCCGAGTTCCAGCCCGATATAGCCGCCGCCGACCACCGCCAGCCTCTCCGGAACTTCGCTCAGCGCCAGCGCCTCGGTCGACGAAATGACCGGACCGCCGAACGGCAGCGATGGCAGCTCGACCGGCGCCGAGCCGGTCGCTATCACCACCGTTTCGGCGCGGATCACCTGCATGCCGATCTCGGTCTCGACGGCAACGGTCTTGCCGTCGCGAAATGTCGCCCAGCCATGCACCGTCTTCACGCCAGCTTTCTTCAGCAGGCCGGCGACGCCGTTGTTCAGCCGGCTAACGATGCCGTCTTTCCAGGCAATGGTCGCCGCGAGATCAAGCGACGGTGCCGCGACCGTTATGCCGAGTGGGCTTTTGCCGCCGGCCATGTGCGAGAGCTTTTCGAACTCTTCGGCTGCATGAATCAGCGCCTTTGACGGGATGCAGCCGACATTGAGGCAAGTGCCGCCCGGTCTGCCTGCCTCGACGATCACCGTGTCGATGCCAAGCTGCCCGGCGCGGATGGCACAGACATAGCCGCCCGGACCGGCGCCGATGACCAGCAGCTTGCAGGAGATTTCCTTCATGTCAGCTGCGTCCTTTCGGGGATAAATGCCCCACCATCCGGCCGCTGCGCGCCTTTCCTTCTCCCCCTGTGGGAGAAGGTGGATCGGCGCGTAGCGCCGAGACGGATGAGGGGTGTTGGACGGAGTGCGGTAGGTGCCAAGCTGGAGCACCCCTCATCCGTCGCCTTCGGCGACACCTTCTCCCACAAGGGGAGAAGGGGGAGCCAGCGTCCCGGCGCCCCATGCTGCCGGGCGAGGGGGCCTTTGCGACCGTTCTCATCTCCTCAGTCCACAAAAATCAGCGCCGGCGTCTCCAGCAGCGTCTTGATCCGCTGGATAAACACCGCCGCGTCCCAGCCGTCGACGACGCGGTGGTCGAAGCTGGAGGACAGGTTCATCATCTTGCGCGGGATGAACTGGCTGCCGTCCCATACCGGCCGCACCATCATCTTGTTGACGCCGACGATCGCCACTTCCGGATGATTGATCACCGGCGTCGTCGCCACGCCGCCCATGGCGCCCAGCGAAGTGATGGTGATGGTCGAGCCCGAGAGCTCGTCGCGCGTCGCCGTGCCGGATTTTGCCGCCTCGGCCAGCCTGACAACCTCGGCTGCACAGTCCCAGATGTCGCGCGCCTCGGCGTGCTTGACCACCGGCACCATCAGCCCGGAAGCTGTCTGCGCGGCGATGCCGATATGGACGCCGCCATGCTGGTGGACGATGCCGGCTTCGTCGTCGAACAGTGCGTTGACATTGGGCTGGTCGGCGATTGCCTTGACCATCGCCCGCATCAAGAACGGCAGCAGCGTCAGCTTCGGCCTGTCTGCGCCCGGCCGCTTCTCCTTGTTGAGCGCGGCGCGCAAATCCTCGAGCGCGGTGACGTCGATCTCCTCGACATAGGTGATATGCGGGATGCGCGACTTGGCCAGCGTCATCTTCTCGGCGATCCTTCGCCTGAGCCCGATTATCTTGATGTCCTCGACCGCCTCGTTGCGGGCGAGGCCAGGAGCCTTCGCGAGCTGCGGTCCGCGTGCCAGGAAGGCGTCGATATCCTCGTGCCGGATGCGGCCGGCTGGGCCGGTTCCCGGGACCTGCCGAAGGTCGATGCCGGCCTCTTTCGCCCTGAGGCGGACGGCCGGCGAGGCCAGTGGCTTTTCTCCCTCCGGACGCGGCGCACCGACCGGCGCTATACCCCCGAAAGCCGGCGCAGTACCCCCACCCCTAACCCCTCCCCACAAGGGGGAGGGGGACTCCGTATCCGCCGTTCGTGCGCCCTCGGTTCTTGGCACATACCCGACCAAGGGCGAGCTGGACCTGGCTTCGGCTTTGGCGGCCGAAGCTCGTCCCCCTCCCCCTTGTGGGGAGGGGCTAGGGGTGGGGGTAGGTGCCGCCTCACCCTCCGCCGATTTCGCGCCTGCGTTCACATTTCCCTCGCCGGCCACCTTCAACCTGACAATCGGCGAGCCGATCGCCACCGTGTCGCCGATCTCGGCGCCCAACCAGACGATCTCGCCATCGACGGGCGACGGAATTTCGACCGTCGCCTTGTCGGTCATGACAGCGGCAAGCACGGCGTCCTCGCGCACGAGGTCGCCGACCTTGACCTGCCATTCGACGAGCTCGGCCTCGGCAACGCCTTCGCCGACATCGGGCAGCTTGATGACATATTCGCCCATCGTTCCCTCTTCAGGCTTCCATCGTTTCGACCAGCGCGCGGCCTAGCCGGGCGGGACCGGGAAAATAGTCCCACTCCTGCGCATGCGGATAGGGCGTGTCCCAGCCGGTGACCCGCGCCACCGGCGCTTCCAGATGGTAGAAGCAGTTCTCCTGGACCAGCGCCGAAAGTTCGGCACCGAACCCCGATGTCAGCGTCGCCTCGTGCACCACCACGCAGCGCCCGGTCTTGTTGACCGAGGCGACGATCGTCTCGAGGTCGAGCGGCAGCAGTGTCCTCAGATCGATGATCTCGGCATCGATGCCGGTCTCCTCGGCCGCCGCCCGGGCGACATAGACCATCGTGCCGTAGGCAAGCACGGTGACCGCCGCACCCGGCCGTCGGATCACCGCCTTGCCGAGCGGCACCGTGTAATGGCCGTCGGCAACCTCGCCGAGCTCATGTTTCGACCATGGCGTTACCGGCCGCTCGTGATGACCGTCGAAAGGCCCGTTATAAAGCCGCTTCGGTTCCAGGAAGATCACCGGGTCCGGATCCTCGATCGCCGCGATCAGCAGGCCCTTGGCGTCATGCGGGTTCGAGGGCACCACGACTTTCAGGCCGGAGACGTGGGTGAACAGCGCCTCCGGGCTCTGGCTGTGGGTCTGGCCGCCGAAAATGCCGCCGCCGGTCGGCATTCTCACGACGATCGGGCAGGTGAAATCGCCGTTCGACCGGTAGCGCAGCCGCGCCGCTTCCGAGACGATCTGGTCATAGGCCGGATAAACATAGTCGGCAAACTGCACTTCGACGCAAGGCTTCAGCCCGTAGGCGGCCATGCCGATGGCCGCGCCGACAATGCCGGATTCGCTGATCGGCGCATCGAAGCAGCGGCTCTTGCCGTATTTCGCCTGCAGGCCTTGCGTGCAGCGGAAGACGCCGCCGAAGAAGCCGACATCCTCGCCGAACACGATGACTTGGCTGTCGCGTGCCATCGACACGTCCATGGCGTCGCGGATCGCCTCGATCATGGTCCGCCGCGGCATGGTCAGACCCCTGCCTGTTGGCGCTGGCGTCTGAGATGCGGCGGCATCTCGGCATAGACGCCCTCGAACATGTCGCGCGCCGAGGGCTTGCCGCCGGCATGCAGCGTGCCATGGCGCTCGGCCTCCCGCTGCGCCGAAATCACCGTGTCGAGGATTTCCGCCTCGGCCTGGGCGTGGCGTTCGTCCGACCAGACGCCGCGCTGGATGAGATGGTTCTTCAGCCTGACGATCGGGTCGCCGAGCGGCCAGGCATCGGACTCGGCCTTCGGCCGGTAGGCCGACGGGTCGTCGGAGCTCGAATGGGCGCCGACGCGGTAAGTGACGTATTCGACCAGCGTCGGCCCGAGATTGCTGCGCGCCCGTTCCGCCGCCCATTTGGCCACCGCATGGACGGCGAGATAGTCGTTGCCGTCGACGCGCAGTGACGGAATGCCGAAGCCGAGCCCACGGGCGGCAAAAGTACCGGAGCCGCCGCGGGCGATGCCCTGGAAGGTCGAGATCGCCCACTGGTTGTTGACGACGTTGAGCACGACCGGCGCCTTGTAGGTCGAGGCGAACACCAGCGCCGAATGGAAGTCGGACTCGGCGGTCGAACCGTCGCCGATCCACGCGGCGGCGATCTTTGAATCGTTGCTGATTGCCGAGGCCATCGCCCAGCCGACCGCCTGGATGTACTGCGTCGCCAGATTGCCGGAGATCGAGAAGAAGCCGTGCTCCTTCGATGAATACATGATCGGCAATTGCCGCCCTTTCAGCGGATCGGCCTCGTTCGAATAGATCTGGTTCATCATCGTGACCATCGGGTAGCCGTCGGCGATGAGCAGGCCGGCCTGCCGATAGGTCGGAAAATTCATGTCGCCGCGCGACAGCGCCTTGCGGAAGGCGCAGCTCACTGCCTCTTCGCCGAGGTGCTGCATGTAGAAAGAGGTCTTGCCCTGGCGCTGCGCCATCTGCATGCGCGCATCGAAGCTGCGCAGCGTCATCATATGGCGCAGCCCCTCCAGCAACTCCTCGTCCGAAAGCAGCCCTGCCCACGGCCCGACCGCCTCGCCGGCGCGGTTGAGCACGCGAATGATCGAGAAGGCCAGATCGCGGATGTCGCGCGGGTCGACGTCGATCTTCGGGCGCGGCACCGAGCCAGCTTTTGGAATGCTCACATTAGAGAAATCCGGCGTCCCGCCCGGCCGCACTTCCGGTTCCGGAACATGGAAGCGCAGCATTCCGGCATCGGCCATGATCTCGGTCCTCCACTGTTGCCCGGCCAGGATACTTGCACACCGCCAGACCAGTGCCAATTCGTCGGGCGAGGCTTCGCTGCCGCTGGCTGCTGCCCGCGGCCGACAGGATGGAGATATGTCGGCGAAATTTCTTGTCGATCTTCCGCGCCAGCGCGCAATTTGGGAGATGATTGCGCCGGGTTTCCCGCCAGATAAGGCAATGCGTCGGGTTGGGCGGCACGAGCACCTCCTTCTCCCCTTGTGGGAGAAGGTGGCCGAGCGAAGCTCGGTCGGATGAGGGGTGTTCCAGCTTGGCACCAACAGCGCTCCGGCCAGCACCCCTCAACCGTCTTGGCGCTGCGCGCCAATCCACCTTCTCCCACAAGGGGGAGAAGGAAAGGAGGGCGGCGCCGTTCACCCCGCGCCCGCGTCATGCTAATCAGCGCCCATGGCACAAAAGAAAGCATACGAGGTCGATGCATGGCTCGCGAAGCCGGATCCGCGCGTCTCGATCGTGCTGCTTTACGGTCCCGATCGCGGGCTGGTTGCCGAGCGGGCAAAGGCCTTTGCCGGCAAGACCGGCCTGCCGCTTGACGATCCGTTCTCGGTCGTCAGGCTGGACGGTTCGGAGGTCGATCGCGACGAGGGCCGCCTGCTCGACGAGGCCCGCACCGTGCCGATGTTTTCGGAGCGGCGCCTGCTATGGGTGCGCAACGCCGGCGCTCAGAAGGCGCTTGCCGATGACGTCAAGGCGCTGACATCGGAGCCCGCGCGGGACGCCATCATCCTCATCGAGGCCGGCGACCTGAAGAAGGGCGTCGGCCTGCGCGCCGTGGTGGAGGCGGCGGACAATGCCATGGCTCTGCCTTGCTACGCCGATGAGGCCAGAGATATCGATACGATCATCGACGACGAACTGCGCAAGGCCGGCATGTCGATGACGCTGGAGGCGCGGCAGGCGCTGCGCCGCAATCTCGGCGGCGACCGGCTGGCCTCGCGCGGCGAGATCGAAAAGCTGGTGCTTTACGCGCATGGCCAGGCCGAAATCGGCCTCGACGACGTCAAGGCGACGTCTGGCGATGTCTCGGGCCTCTCCTTCGACGCAGCGGTCGACGCCCTGCTCGAAGGCAGGATCGCCGACTTCGACACCGCCTTCACCCGCCATTGCCAGTCCGGCGGCCAGCCCTTTCTGGTACTTTCATCGGCGATGCGGCAGTTGCAGGCGATTCAGGCGATGCGCGGCCTGATGGACGCCGGCGGCCGCAATGCCGCTTCGGTCGTTGCCGCGGCGCGCCCGCCGGTGTTTTTCTCCCGGCGCAAGCTGGTCGAGAAAGCCCTCGAACGCTGGAGCAGCGAGGCGCTCGGCCGCGCCCTCAACCGCCTGCAGACGGCGGTGCTGCAGACACGCCGGCGGCCGGATCTGTCGATCGCGCTGGCACGCCAGGCCCTGCTCGGCATCGCCGTGGAGAGCGCCAGGCTGGCGCAGCGCACCTGATCTCCCCCCTTGAGGGGGAGATGTCGCCAAAGGCGACAGAGGGGGTCACAGCGCGTAGAACACCAGCCCCTTCCGCGACGACAGAGGAGGTGGCGCTTGAAATTTGACGACCCCTTCTGGCCTGCCGGCCATCTCCCCCTCAAGGGGGAGGTTTGACTACTTCGACGATTTCGCCAATCACCGCACGGCAGCAAAAATCTTATTTGCCGGCTAATTTTAGCAACCTACCTACTCCCGCTTCAGCCTTCGGCAAAGCTCGTCAAGCTGCTCCAGCGTCCGGTAGGCGACGCTGATCACGCCGCCGCGCTGGTTGTGCTCGATCGTGACGATCATGCCGATCGTGCTGGTCATCAGCCGCTCCAGCGCCAGCGTGTCGGCATCCTTTTGCGGCGGTGCGGCGGGCTGGCGTTTTGCCGACGGCGCGCCGACCGGCAGCTGCGCCAAGGCCTCGGCCTGGCGCACCGAAAGCCCCTCATCGATGATCCGCTTGGCAAGCCCGGCCGGGTCGTTGGCCGTCACCAGGGTACGGGCGTGGCCGGCCGAGAGCGCCCCGTCGACCAGCATGTCGCGGATGACGTCGGGCAGCTTGAGCAGTCTCAACGTGTTGGCGACATGGCTGCGGCTCTTGCCGATCACCTGGCCGAGATCGGCCTGGGTATAGCCATGGTCGTCGATCAGCTGCTGGTAGCCGAGCGCCTCCTCGACCGGGTTGAGGTCGGTGCGCTGGACGTTTTCGATGATCGCCAGTTCGAGCGCCGTGCGATCGTCGACGTCGCGCACGATAATCGGGATTTCGGTCAGCCCGGCGCGTTGCGCCGCGCGCCAGCGTCGCTCGCCGGCGATGATCTCGTAGCGGCCCGGTTGGGTTTTCGACGGCCGCGCCACCACCGGCTGCACCACGCCATGTTCGCGGATCGACTGGGCGAGGTCGGTCAGGTCGGCGTCGCCAAAATGCCGGCGCGGGTTTTTCGGATTGGGGCTGAGGAACTCGATCGGCACCTTGCCGTCGCCCGCCAACCCGGGCTTTTCCGGTGCCGCTGGGCGATCGATTTCGCCGATCAGGGCCGCCAGTCCCCGTCCCAGTCTTTTCCTCGAAGGGTCTTCGTTCATCGTCCATCCAGATCGTTTCGGTATCGAATCGGGTTTATTATTTACAACCGGTTAAGCGGCACGCAATTTGCGCTCGCGGCGGATGACTTCCGAAGCAAGCTGCAGATAGGCCTGGCTGCCCGAACATTTGAGGTCGTAGAGAATCGCCGGTTTGCCGTAGGACGGCGCCTCGGAAACGCGGACATTGCGCGGGATGACGGTTTCATAGACCTTGTCGCCCATATGCGCCCGCACATCCTGCACCACCTGGTTGGCGAGATTGTTGCGCCCGTCGAACATGGTCAGCACGATGCCCTGGATCGTCAGGTCGGGGTTGATCGAGCGGCGCACCTGCTCGACCGTCTCCAAAAGCTGGCTCAGGCCCTCCAGCGCGAAAAACTCGCACTGCAGCGGCACCAGCACCGAATCGGCCGCAGCCATCGAATTCAGTGTCAGCAGGTTGAGCGACGGCGGGCAGTCGATCAGCACATAGCCGAAATTGGCCGAGCGCTCAGCCGAAGCCCGCAGCGCGTTGCGCAGCCGCAGCACCCGATCCGGCGCCGAGGCGATTTCCATCTCGATGCCGAGCAGGTCGAGCGTCGACGGTACGATCGACAGGCCAGGCACCGCCGTCGGGATCGCCGCCGCTTCGAGATCCAGCTCGCCGGTCAGCACATCATAGGACGAGACGGTGCGGTCGCGCCGGTCGATGCCAAGCCCGGTGCTGGCGTTGCCCTGCGGGTCGAGATCGACGATCAGCACCTGTTCGCCTATGGCCGCCAGCGCGGTGGCCAGATTGATGGCGGTCGTCGTCTTGCCGACGCCGCCCTTCTGGTTGGCGACGGTGATGATTCGGGGGCCGTTCTTCATCATGGGTCTATGCCAGAAATTCATTTGGGTCGCCGGTCACAAGCCAGGGTGCTGTCGCAAGTCGGATACTTCGAGAATGACGCCCTGTGCGTCGGTTGCACTGGCATGTTCTACCAGATCGAAAGACCATCGTTGAGCGCTTTCTGCCACTTCGGCGCGGTAATCCCGGCCTTTGTGAAACAGGCCGCGCGAACCCTTGGTCAGCCACGGTGCCGCCAGGTCGAGCAGGTCGGGCAGCGAGGCGAGTGCCCTGGCTGTGACGATTTGCGGTGCAGGAACAAGGGGATAGCTGTCGTCGATGCGGCGCGCGATAACCTTGGCGGGCAGGCTGAACTGTCCGATGACCGCTTGCAGGAACGATGCTTTTTTCCGGCTGCTTTCAACCAGGTCGATACCGGCGCCGTCCCGCTCGGCAAGCAAAAAGGCCAGCACAAGGCCGGGAAACCCACCGCCGGAGCCGAGATCGACCCAGCGCTTCGCCTCTGGTTTGATTCGCGCCAGCTGCGCGCTGTCGAGGATGTGGCGGCGCCAGACATCGTCCTGCGTCGATTGCGCGGCCAGATTGATCCGGCGGTTCCATTTCCGGAAGACGGCCTCGAACTCGACCAGGCGATCGAATGTTTCACGTGAAACCGGGCCCGCTGCCGCCTGCAGGTTTACCCAGGACGCAGCGCTCACGCGACCTGCTTTCGCGCGGCCGCCTCGGCATTGCGGACATGGGCGACAATAATCGCCAGCGCCGCCGGCGTCATGCCTTCCATGCGTTGCGCATCGGCAATCGAGCGCGGCTGGCGTGCCAGCATCTTCTGCTTCAACTCGTTCGACAGGCCGGGAACAGAAGCAAAGTCGAGCGACTCGGGAATAAGCCTGCTCTCCTCATGCCTGATCTGCGAAACATCGGCCTGCTGGCGGTCGAGATAGACAGAATATTTGGCTTCCGTTTCAAGACGTTCGGCCGTTTTGCTGTCGATCGCCGCGAAAGCCGGCTCGACCCGCGCCAGCCAGGCTATGTCGACGCCGGGATAGGCCAGCAACTCATAGGCCGAGCGGCGGACGCCGTCCCGGTTGATTTCGAGCCCATGGCGCGCTGCCTCATTGGGGGTCATGGTGGTGCCGAGGGCGAGCTGTCGCGCCTTCTCAAGGTCTTGCATACTATTGTTGAACCGCTGCATCCGCTCCGGCGAGGCAATCCCCAGCCTTATCGCCAGTGGCGTCAGCCGCTCATCGGCGTTGTCGGCTCGCAGCGATAGCCGGAACTCGGCCCGCGAGGTGAACATGCGGTAGGGTTCGGCAATGCCGCGGCTGGTCAAATCGTCGACCATCACGCCGATATAGGCTTCGGTGCGGCTGAGCACGATTTCCTCGCTCGCCGACGCCTTGCGCGCTGCATTCAAGCCGGCAAGCAGCCCTTGCGCGCCGGCCTCCTCGTAGCCGGTGGTGCCGTTGATCTGGCCGGCGAGGAAAAGGCGGGCGATCCGCCTGGTTTCCAGCGTCGGCTTGAGCTCGCGTGGATCGACATGGTCATACTCGATGGCATAGCCCGGCTGCAGCATGGTTGCCCGCTCCAGCCCCGGAATGGTCTTCAGGATGTCGAGTTGCACGTCCTCGGGCAGCGAGGTCGAAATGCCGTTCGGGTACACCGTGTCGTCGTCCAGCCCTTCCGGCTCCAGAAAGATCTGGTGGCCTTCGCGGTCACCGAACTTGACGATCTTGTCTTCGATCGACGGGCAATAACGCGGCCCGACGCCTTCGATCGAGCCCGAATACATGGCCGAGCGGCCGAGATTGGCGCGAATCAGCTCGTGCGTCGCATTGGTCGTTCGGGTAATGCCGCAATGGATCTGCGGATTTTCGATGCGATCGGTCAGCAGCGAGAACGGCACGGGGTCCTCGTCCGCCGCCTGGCTCTCCAGTGACGCCCAATCGATCGTCCTGCCGTCCAGCCGCGGCGGCGTGCCGGTCTTCAGCCGCCCGAGCTTGAAGCCGGCGCGGCTCATCGTCGCCGACAGGCCGATGCTCGCCTGCTCGTTCATGCGGCCGGCGACGATCTTCTTCTCGCCGATATGGATCAGCCCGCGCAGAAAAGTGCCGGTCGTCAGCACCACGGCGCCGCAGGCGAGCCGGCTTCCATCCGCCAGCAGCACCGCCGCGATGCGTCCGTCGTCGATTTCCCCGTCGTTGATTTCGAAATCCAGCACCTCGCCTTCGATGACATCGAGGCCAGCCTGCTGGCGGATTGCCGCCTGCATGGCGAGCCGATACAGTTTTCGGTCGGCCTGCGTTCGCGGACCACGCACCGCTGGCCCCTTGCGGCGGTTGAGCAGGCGGAACTGGATGCCGGCGGCATCGGCGACGCGCCCCATCAGCCCGTCCATGGCGTCGATCTCGCGAACCAGATGGCCCTTGCCGAGACCGCCGATCGCCGGATTGCAAGACATCACGCCGATCGTGTCGAAACGCAGCGTCACCAGCGCCGTCCTGGCGCCAGCCCGCGCGGCCGCACTAGCCGCCTCGCAACCAGCATGGCCGCCGCCCACCACCACCACATCATAGTGATTGGTCATTTGTATATTCCGATTCAAATCCGCCGACACATGTGCCCGTGAGCCTGCACTGTCAAGGACACCCACTAGTCGTTTCACGTGAAACAATTCCGTCTGCGTTCATCGCTACGTGTTTCACGTGAATCATCACCGGCTTCCCCCCACTAAGCGAGCAAGCTAGCGACACGCCCGCATCTCGGTACTTGGCAATGTTTCACGTGAGTCATTTGCCGATACAGAACTGCGAAAAGATAACGTCCAGCATATCCTCGACATCGACCGCCCCGACGATGCGTCCAAGCCGATCCGCCGCCAGGCGCAGTTCCTCGGCCCGTAGCTCCTGCCCGCGATCACCACTGACCACTGCTGCGAGCAGGAAGCGTTTCGTCTCGTTGAGCAGCTCGACGTGCCGCAGCCGCGACGGCAGGACATCGCCGGCCTTGCCGATCTGGACTGCGGCACGACGCCCGATCTCGTCCAGCAATTCGGTCAGACCCGTGCCGTCCCGCGTCGAGATAGCGAAATCATAGTGCGCCGCAGGCGAGGGCGATTTGCCCCCCAGCAGGTCAATTTTTGTACCGACCCTCAGCGCCTGAATGTCGCCCGGCAGCATACCGATCGCGATTGGCTCCGCCAGATCCTCCAGCAGCAACAGCAGATCAGCGCTGTGCGCCTTGGTCCTGGCCTTCTCGATGCCGATCGCCTCGATCTTGCCGGGCGCCTCCCGCAGACCGGCGGTGTCGGTTACCCTGACCCGCACCCCTTGCAGGTCCAGTACCACCTCGAGCAGGTCGCGGGTCGTGCCCGGCTCGTCGGTGACGATGGCCGCTTCGCGCCGCGCCAGGGCGTTGAACAGACTGGATTTGCCGGCATTCGGTGCGCCGAGGATGACGACTTCGAACCCGTCGCGGATGATCTCGGCAGCCCGGAAGCCGGCGACATGGCGCTCGATTTCGTCGATCACGGCCTGAACATCCGACCAGACTGTGTCGGCGACCGAGCCCGGCACGTCGTCCTCGTCGGCAAAATCGATCTCGGCCTCGATCATCGCGCGGGCGTGGATCAGCCGTCGGCGCCAGCCCAGATAGAGTTCGCTCTGCACCCCTTGGGCGTTGTGAACGGCAAAGCGCCGCTGCGCCTCGGTTTCAGCGTTGATGAGATCGGCCAGCGCCTCGGTTTCGACCAGATCGAGCTTGCCGTTGAGAAAGGCGCGGCGGGTGAATTCGCCAGGCTCGGCATGCCTGACGCCGTCGCAGGAGGCGATCGTTTCCAGCATCCTCGCCACAACGGCGCGCCCGCCATGCACATGGAACTCTGCAACGTCCTCGCCGGTAAAACTGTCGGGGCCGGCAAAGAAGACGACCAGGCCGCTGTCCAGCACCGATCCGTCGGGCGCCCGGAACTTGCGATAGGTGGCAACGCGGTTTGGCACCTTCGATCCAGCAATCGTTTCGACAGCGAATCGACTCTGCGGCCCGGAAATCCGGATCACCGCAATGCCGGCCGGCAGGCGCCCGCTCGACAGCGCCACGATGGAGTCTTTTGAAATCATTTGCCCGCTCTGCCGAAGCGCCCTAGCTATGCCTGTTCAATCCGCATCGAGTAGTGCCGTGACATTGCCTGCACAAAACCTGCTTGCCGAAGAGGCCAGCCCCTATCTGCAGCAGCACAGCGGCAATCCCGTGCACTGGCGGCCATGGTCGCCCGCCGCTCTGGCCGAAGCAAAGGTGCTGCAGCGTCCGATCCTGCTCTCTGTCGGCTACGCCGCGTGCCATTGGTGCCACGTCATGGCGCATGAGAGCTTCGAGAACGACGACGTCGCCGCCGTCATGAACCGTCTCTTCGTCAATATCAAGGTCGACCGCGAGGAGCGCCCCGACATCGACCAGATCTACATGGCGGCGCTGTCCTCGATGGGCGAGCAGGGCGGCTGGCCGCTGACCATGTTCCTGACGCCGGAGGGCAAGCCGTTCTGGGGCGGCACTTACTTTCCGCGCGAAGCCCGCTACGGCCGGCCGGGTTTCGTCCAGGTGCTGGAGGCGGTTGACAAGGCTTGGCGGGAGAAGAAAGAAAGCGTTAACCAGAGTGCCGACGGCCTGACCACGCATGTCGAGACGCGGCTGGCGGGCAGCCATGGCAAGGCCGTGCTCGACCGCGGCATGCTGGCGAACCTCGCCAATGGCATTGACGGCATGATCGACCGCGATTTGGGCGGTCTGCGCGGCGCGCCGAAATTCCCCAACGCGCCGTTCATGCAGAGCCTCTGGCTGTCCTGGCTGCGCGACGGCACCGCATCCCACCGCGACGCCGTTCTCCTCAGCCTCGAAAAGATGCTGGCCGGCGGCATCTATGACCATATTGGCGGCGGACTCAGCCGCTACTCGACCGACGCCGAATGGCTGGTCCCGCATTTCGAAAAAATGCTCTACGACAATGCCCAGCTCATCCGCTTGTGCAATTGGGCCTATGCGTCAACCGGCGAGGAATTGTTCCGGCTGCGAATCGAAGAGACCATTGCCTGGCTGTTGCGCGAAATGCGAGTCGAGGGCGATGCCTTCGCCGCCAGCCTTGATGCCGATAGCGAGGGCGAGGAGGGGTTGTTCTACACCTGGAGCAGGGATGAGCTAGAAGCAGCCCTTGGCGACGATTCAGCATTGTTTTTCAAATACTTCACGCTTGCCGACCCGCATGGTTGGGAAGGCAAGCCGATCATTTGCCAGACTGATGCTCAACAGGCGCAGAGCGTCATCGATCGTGACCTTCTGGTTCCGCTCAAGCAAAGGCTGCTGGCAGCGAGGGAACAGCGCGTGCGGCCCGGGCGTGACGGCAAGGCCCTGACCGACTGGAACGGCTTGATGATCGCAGCCCTTGCCGAGGCCGGACGGTCGCTTGGCCGATCCGACTGGATCGAAGCGGCGGCAACGGCCTTTGGCGCAATTGCGGCTGCCGGACGTGACGGCCGCCTGCCGCATTCGATGCTCGGCGCAAAGAAGCTGTTTCCGGCTCTGTCGAGCGACTATGCCGCCATGGCCAACGCCGCCATCTCACTGTTCGAGGCGACCGGCAATCCCGGCTATATCGATCGCGCCGGGAACTTCATTGAGCAACTCGATCTTTGGCACCGGGACAGCGACAAGACCGGCTACTATCTGACCGCGTCCGACAGCGCGGATGTGCCCATCCGCATCCGCGGCGATGTCGACGAAGCCATTCCTTCCGCTACCGGCCAGATCATCGAGGCTCTGGTCCGATTGTCGTCGCTTTCGGGCGATGTCGATCTCTGGGAAAAAGCCTGGACAGTCGCAGAGCACGCGGGCGGGCGGGCGGAGCACCAGGGCTATGGCCAGGCGGGTATAGTCAATGCCTGTGCCTTGGCGCTTGAACCGCTGAAGCTGGTGATCGTGGATAGACCGGAGACTCTAAGGCTTGTTCCGGTTGCGAATCGAAATCCAGACCCGCGCCGGGTGGACGTCGTCGTGCCTGTTGGCTCGGTGACAAATCTGCCGGCCTTGCCAGGCGGCGTCCTGCAGCCAACGACCGAGCCCGGCGCCTGGCTCTGCACGGGGCAGGTCTGCCTGCCGGTGATAACCGACGCTGAGGAACTCGAGCGGCAGTTGCGCCGTCGATAGGTCGAGGTGCACAGAACCGGAACGCCGGCGGGACAGCGCCTTGCCCCCTTTACGTATTCATCGAATCGAAGAAATCCGCGTTGGTCTTGGTCTGCTTGAGCTTGTCGATAAGGAACTCGATGGCGTCGGTCGTTCCCATCGGCGCCAGGATGCGGCGCAGCACGAAGATCTTCTGCAGGTCCTGGCGCGGAACCAGCAGGTCCTCCTTGCGGGTGCCGGATTTGAGGATGTCCATGGCCGGATAGATGCGCTTGTCCGCCACCTTGCGGTCGAGCACGATTTCCGAATTGCCGGTGCCCTTGAACTCTTCGAAGATGACCTCGTCCATGCGGCTGCCGGTATCGATCAGCGCCGTGGCGATGATGGTCAGCGAGCCGCCTTCCTCGATGTTGCGGGCAGCACCGAAGAAGCGCTTCGGCCGCTGCAGCGCGTTGGCGTCGACACCACCGGTCAGCACCTTGCCGGATGACGGCACGACGGTGTTGTAGGCGCGGCCGAGGCGGGTGATCGAATCCAGCAGGATGACGACGTCACGGCCGTGCTCGACCAGGCGCTTGGCCTTCTCGATGACCATTTCGGCAACCTGGACGTGGCGCACCGCCGGCTCGTCGAAGGTCGAGGACACCACCTCGCCCTTCACCGAGCGCTGCATGTCGGTGACTTCCTCCGGCCGCTCGTCGATCAGAAGCACGATCAAATAGCATTCCGGATGGTTGGTGGTGATCGAATGGGCGATGTTCTGCAGCAGCACCGTCTTGCCGGTGCGCGGCTGCGCCACGATCAACGCGCGCTGGCCCTTGCCGAGCGGCGCCACCAGGTCGATGACGCGCGCCGAAATGTCCTTCGAGGTCGGAACCTCCATCTCCATCTTCAGCCGCGAGGTCGGATAAAGCGGCGTCAGATTGTCGAAATGGATCTTGTGGCGGATTTTTTCCGGGTCGTCGAAATTGATCGTGTTGACCTTGAGCAGCGCGAAATAGCGCTCGCCCTCTTTCGGGCTGCGGATCGGCCCTTCGACCGTATCGCCGGTCTTCAGCGAGAACCGCCGGATCTGCGACGGTGAAATATAGATGTCGTCGGGACCCGGCAGATAATTGGCATTGGCAGAGCGCAGGAAACCAAAACCGTCCTGCAGCACTTCGACGACGCCGTCGCCGATGATCTCGATATCCTGGGTCGCCAGCCTTTTCAGGATCGCGAACATCAGCTCCTGCTTGCGCATGACGCTGGCGTTCTCGACCTCGAGCGATTCCGCATAAGCGATCAGCTCTGGCGGTTTCTTGTTCTTGAACTCTGTGAGTTTCATTTCTTGCATCATTAGACGGACTCTGAGTAAGCTTTGGGAAAAATATCGGAGGGATGCGACAAATGCCGGGCGCGGCCGAAGCGATAAATGGGCGGCGCATGACGGGAAGGAAGACCCGTCTTTTATCGTCGGTCGGTTGAAAGAGCAAGCCGCCTTTTGCGGGCAACCGAAGACGTCAGAACGGTTTCACGATTACCAGAACGACGATGACGATCATCAGCAATGTAGGGATCTCGTTGACGATCCGCCAGTGCCTTGCCGATTTTTCATTGCGGTCTTCGGCAAATGTCCGGACGGCGCCGGCGAGATAGCCATGCACGGCCGACAGGCCAACCACCGCAGCGATCTTGGCATGCAGCCAGCCGCCTTGAAAACCAAAGCCTTTCCAGGCGAGCCACAGGCCGAATGCCCAGGTGATCACCATTGCCGGATTGATGATGCCGCGCAGCAGGCGGCGCTCCATCACCTTGAAAGTCTCCGACTGGACGGAGCCTTTTTCGGCATCGGCATGATAGACCAGCAAGCGCGGCAGATAGAGCATGCCAGCCATCCAGGAGATGACGGCAATCACATGGATCGCCTTCGCCCAGGGATAGAAATCATCGGGCCCGAAGAAAAACAGCAGCCCGGCCAGCACCAGGAAGATGGCGATCGCAATTGCCGCGCGGCGCATCGCCCCTCGACCGCTGTTGGTGCTGTTCGCATTGTCCGCGCCCATCATCGTCACGATGCGCTCCGCACCAGTTTCACCATCTGCTCGACATGCGCCAGCGGCGTCTCCGGCGTGATGCCGTGGCCGAGGTTGAAGATCAGTGGTCCGTCGCCCAGCGCCTTCAGGATCGCCCCCACGCCGTCGGCAAGCGCCTTGTCGCCGGCTACAAGCCTCAGCGGATCGAGATTGCCCTGCACGGCGCCGTCACGCTGCAATTCCTTCGCGCTCGACAACGGCACGGTCCAGTCGAGGCCCAGCCCGGTCACGCCGGTCTTCTGGCGATAGCTTCGATAGTGATCTCCCGCGCCCTTGGGAAAGCCGATGACCGGAACATTGGGATGGGCAGCCTTCACTTGCCGGACGATCGAGGCCACCGGCTCGACGCAGAACAATTCGAAAGACGCTTCGTCGAGCACGCCTGACCACGAATCGAAGATCTGCACCACGTCGGCGCCGGTCTCGATCTGGCGGATCAGATAGGCAGCCGAATGATCGGCGAGCACCTTCAGCAGCCTAAGAAAGGCCGCCGGCTCGCGATAGCCGAACAGCCTGGCCGGCGCCTGGTCGGGCGTACCGTGGCCGGCAATCATGTAGGTCGCCACCGTCCAGGGCGCACCGCAGAAGCCGATCAGCGTCGTTTCATCAGGCAGTCTGGCGCGCAACCGCCGCACCGTCTCGTAGACCGGCTCGAGATTCACGTGAAACGTTTCGCCGTCGAGAGCCGCAATTTCCGCAGCCGTGATCGGCGTCAGCAGCGGGCCGCGTCCTTCCTCGAAGCGCACGTCGCGGCCGAGCGCATGCGGCACGACAAGAATATCGGAAAACAGGATCGATGCATCGAAGCCGAAGCGTTCGATCGGCTGCAGCGTCACTTCGACGGCGAGATCCGGGTCGTAGCAAAGATCGAGGAAGGATCCGGCCCGTCTCCTCGTCTCCCGGTATTCCGGCAGATAGCGGCCGGCCTGGCGCATCATCCAGAGCGGTGGCGGAAACGCCGCCTTGCCTCTCAACACGTCCAGCACGATCCGGTCTTGAGGCATTGAGCGCTCGCCTTTCCAGGCTTCCCTATAATTAAATATTCTATTTTTAGGAATCTTATGATTCTAAGAGTCTGTTGGTTGTGGTGGTTATCTCCTGTCCCGCTTTGCCCTCGAAAAGACCAGCCAGCATATTGTCGCGCGCTTCTCCAACGGGATTGCAGGACTTTGTGGAAAGTCGGGAATTTACGACTGGAGTCAATGCGTTGCCGCCAGGCCAGGGAAATTGCCCCTGTGGATGAAGCGAAGGCAAAAAGCTCCGTCCCCGGACTTGTCCCCAACCGCCCGGAGAAGCCGACAGCACATCGAATTGTGGACAAACCGCCATCTGATACAGTCGCTTTGCGGTGGCCGAGTTTCCCGCCCGGCTTATCCACATCGGCCCACAGCCTGGAATGTATCCTGTGAACAAACCGCAGAGCTTCTTTCACCTTCACCTGATTTCCGACGCCACCGGCGAAACGCTGCTGGCCGCCGGCCGCGCGGCTTCCGCGCAATACAAGGACGCGCGCGCCATCGAACATATCTACCCGCTCATCCGCACCGAAAAGCAGGTGACGAAGGTGTTCGAGGATATCGAGGAGGAGCCGGGCATCATCCTCTATACGGTGGTCGACCAGAAGCTTGCCCGCGGCATCGACGAACGCTGCGCGGCCATGGGCCTGCCTTGCGTCTCGGTGCTGGAACCGGTGCTGACGGTGTTCCAGTCCTATCTCGGCACGCCGGCCGGCCGCCGCGTCGGTGCCCAGCATGTGCTGGACGCCGAATATTTCCGCCGCATCGACGCGCTCAACTTCACCATGGAGCATGACGATGGCCAGCTGCCGGCCAATATGGATGATGCCGACATCGTGCTCGTCGGCATCTCCCGCACCTCGAAGACGCCGACCAGCATCTATCTCGCCAATCGCGGCATCAAGACCGCCAACATCCCGATCGTGCTCGGCGTTCCGGTGCCCGAAAGCCTGGTCAATGCCACGAGGCCGCTGATCGTCGGCCTGGTCGCCACCGCCGAACGGATCTCGCAGGTCCGGCAGAACCGCATTCTCGGCACCAGCGCCTACGAACCGACCGACTATGTCGACCGCGCCGCGATCGCCGAAGAGCTCGCCTATGCCCGCCAGATATGCACGCGGCACGGCTGGCCGATGATCGACGTCAGCCGCCGTTCGATCGAGGAGACGGCGGCGGCCATCGTTGCCCTGCGCGGCAAGACGCGCTAGGGCGTGTGATATTCAGGTGATGCCGGCCTGCAAACGGCGGTTTCCTGCGCTTCCGGTGCTCACGTACGAAATGTACGCTCCGCTCCGGTTCTCGGAAGCCACCATTTTCGGCGCGGCCCGACCTGAATCTCGACGCACCCTAGTGACGCCAGCAAACGGGCGAAAAAAATGGCTGAAAAAATCATCCTTGCCTCGGGCAGCCCGTTCCGCAAGGCGCTGCTCGTCAATGCCGGCGTCACTGTCGAAGCGGTTCCGGCCTCTGTCGATGAGCGCGCGCTCGAGGCGCCGCTGCAGAACACTGGCGTGTCGCCGGAGGACGTCGCCCTGGTGCTCGCCGAAGCCAAGGCCACCGACGTCAGTGAGCGCAAGCCCGGCGCCCTGGTGCTCGGCTGCGACCAGACGCTGTCGCTCGGCGACGAGCTGTTCCACAAGCCGGCCGACATGGAAGGAGCGCGCCGTCATCTGCTGGCGCTGTCGGGCAAGACGCATCACCTCAACAGCGCCGTCGTGCTCGGCCGTGACGGCCAGGTTCTGTGGCGGCATGTCGGCATCGCCAGCCTGACCATGCGCAAGCTCGATCCGGCCTTCATCGGCCGCCATCTGGCGCGCGTCGGCGCCAAGGCGTTGTCCAGCGTCGGCGCTTACCAGATCGAAGGCGAAGGCATCCAGCTGTTCGAAAAAATCGAAGGCGACTATTTTACTATTGTCGGCTTGCCACTTTTGCCGGTGCTGGCCAAGCTGCGTGAGTTCGGGGCGATCGATGGCTGAGGCCCCAAAAAAAGCCTTCGTCACCGGCCACCCGATCGCGCATTCCAGGTCTCCGAAGATCCACGGCCACTGGCTGGCGAAATACGGCATCGACGGCGTCTACGAGGCCATCGACCTTGAACCGGAGGCCTTTGCCGAATTCCTGCAGGCGCTGCAGGCACAAGGCTATCGCGGCGGCAACGTCACCATCCCGCACAAGGAAGCCGCCTTCGCACTGGCGGCGCGACGCGACGCCGACGCCGAACAGATCGGTGCGGTCAATACGCTGTGGTTCGAGAATGGCGAATTGTGCGGCGGCAACACCGATGCCCATGGCTTTGCCGCCAATCTGGACGAATATGCACCGGGCTGGGCGGCCAACGGCCCCGCCGTGGTGCTCGGTGCCGGCGGCGCCGCTCGCGCGGTCATCCATGCGCTGAAGCAGCGCGGCGTCAGCGACATCCGCATCGTCAACCGGACGCTTGCGAGGGCGCAGGAGCTGCGCGACCGCTTCGGTGCCGGCGTTTCCGCCCACAACCTCGCGGCGACCGGCGAATTGCTCGAAGATGCCGGCCTGCTGGTCAACACGACAGCGCTCGGCATGCATGGCAATGAAGGCCTGTCCGCGGATCCAGGCAGACTGCCGGACCGCGCCATCGTCACCGACATCGTCTACGTGCCGCTGGAGACGCCGCTGCTTGCTACCGCCAAAGCGCGCGGCCTGAGAACCGTCGATGGGCTCGGCATGCTGCTGCACCAGGCGGTGCCCGGCTTCGAGCGGTGGTTCGGCATCAGGCCAGAAGTCACCGCCGAACTGCGGCAAATAATTATTGCCGATATCGGCGCGATAAAATGATCGTGCTAGGCCTCACCGGATCGATCGGCATGGGCAAATCGACCGCGGCCAAGATGTTCGCCGAGGCCGGCGTGCCGGTCCATGATTCCGACGAGGCTGTGCATCGCCTTTATGCCGGCAAGGCCGCGCCCTTGGTCGAGGCGGCCTTTCCCGGCACCACCCGATCCGGTGCGGTCGACCGCGCGGCACTGGCGGAGCGGGTGCTCGGCGACGCCGCCGCGCTGAAACGGCTGGAAGCGATCATCCATCCGCTGGTCCGTGCCGACGCCGATGCCTTCCTGGCTGAACATCGTGCCGCCGGCGCGCCGCTTGCCGTGCTCGATATACCGCTGCTGTTCGAGACCGGCGGCCGCAACCGCGTCGACAAGGTCGTGGTCGTCACCGCGCCGCCCGAAGTCCAGCGCGCCCGCGTGCTGGCGCGGCCGGGCATGAACGAGGAGAAACTGGCGTCGATCCTGGCCAGGCAGGTTCCCGACACCGAAAAGCGCCGGCGCGCCGACTTTGTCATCGACACCGGTCAGGGCTTTGACGCCACTCGCGCGGCCGTCAAGGCCATCATCGCCGAACTAGTCGTGGATAAGGCAGCCAGGCCTGGTTAAGAGGCTTGCAGACCCGCATTACTTGTTGCCATTTTGTTCCTGGTGTGATTCGGCTAGAATGATGCCGGCACCAGTGGACTGATTCGATGCGTGAGATCATCTTCGATACGGAAACCACCGGCCTCGACACGCGCGAGGACCGCGTCATCGAGCTTGGCGGCGTCGAGCTGGTCAACCGCTTCCCGACCGGCCGAACCTTCCACAAATACATCAACCCGCAAGGCCGCCAGATCCATCACGAGGCGCAGGCCGTGCACGGCATCAGCGCCGCCGATCTTCAGGGCAAGCCGACTTTCATGGAGATCGCCGAGGAGTTTCTGGCCTTCATCGACGGCGCCAAACTGGTCGCGCACAATGCCGGCTTCGACATCGGCTTCCTCAATCTCGAATTCAGCCGGCTTGGCCATCCGGCCATCGATCCGGGACGGATCGTCGACACGCTGGCGCTGGCGCGCCGCAAGCATCCGATGGGCCCCAATTCGCTCGACGCGCTCTGCCGCCGCTACGGCATCGACAACGGCCGCCGCACCAAGCACGGCGCGCTGCTCGATTCGGAATTGCTGGCCGAGGTCTATATCGAGCTCATCGGCGGCAAGCAGGCAAGCCTTATCCTCGACAGCATCCTGACTCCGGCGGGCGGCAGGCAGAATGTCGACGACATCGATATTTCGATCGGTGTGCGGCCGATCGCCTTGCCGTCGCGCCTGACCGATGCCGAGCGCGCAGCACACGCAGGCATGGTTGGCAGCCTCGGCGAAAAAGCGCTGTGGCTGCGCGTCCCCCCGGAAGCGAGTTCCGCGGCACAGTGATTTTGACCGGAGTGATCCTTCGCGCCCCCCTCTGTCCTGCCGGACATCTCCCCCTCAAGGGGGGAGATTGGCAGACCCAGCGTCTCGCTCATTCCTGCGGAGTTGTGTGCGTCAAGTTCTGCAAAATGGCGTGGCATCGCGGTGACGTCGGCGTGTCCGCCGCGCAGCCCCCGTGTTTAGCGGAGCGGCGGACACATGACGGTGCTCAGGCGGCCAAGGCCCTCAGGCTCTCCTTCTTGTGCTCGCGCAGATGATCCATGTTGAGATAGCGGGTCGCCTCGAGCCAGTTCTCGTGGATCTCCACCGCCAATGCCCGAACCAGCCGCAGACAGCTCCGCGGGTTGGGGAAGATGCGAACGACCAGGGTGCGCCGCTTGATCTCCTGGTTCAGCCGCTCCAGCATGTTCGTCGACTTCATGTGCTTGTGGTGAGCTAGCGGCAGCCGATAGAAGCTCAGCGTCTCCTCGATGTTATCTTCCACCCAGTTGACCAGCTTCGGGTATTTGGCCTGCCATTTGGCGATCCACTGCGCCAGGTCGCGTTTGACCTCGGCAAGGTCGCGCCGGTCGTAGAACCATCTGAGCTCCATCAGGCAATCGTCGTCGACCTTGCGCGGCACGTAGTCGAGCGCGTTTCTGAGGAAGTGCACGTAGCAGCGCTGCCAGACCGCCTCGGGCAGCACTTCGCGGATTGCCGCCCTGAGCCCCGGATGGTCGTCGGAGACGACGAACTCGACGCCGGCGAGCCCGCGATTCTTGAGCCCCGTCACGAACTCGCGCCAGCTCGAATGGCTCTCCCGGTTGGCCAGCTCCACGCCCAGAACCTGGCGCCGGCCCTCCCAATCCACGCCGATCGCCACCAGCACCGCCTGGCTGGCGATCACGCCCGCCTCGCGAGCCCGTTCATAGCGCGCGTCCAAGATGAGATACGGATAGCTTTCCTCGAGCCGCTGCGTGAAGAACGCCTTGAGCGCCTCATCCAGCCGCATCGTCGCCTCGCTCACCGTCGAGGCCGAGAAAGAGTGGCCGCACAGTTCCTCCGTCACCGCCTTCACCTTGCGGGTCGAAACGCCCTGCACGTACATCTCGACCAGCGCCGACACCAATGCCTTCTCCGAACGCTGGTAGCGCTCAAACAACTCCGTCGAGAACCGGCCAGCCCGATCCTGCGGAACGCGAAGCTCCAGCACCCCGACCCGCGTCACCAGCTTGCGCTCGTAATAGCCGGACCGGTAACTCGTCCGCTCCGCCGTCCGCTCCCCTTTCTCGGCCCCGATCGCCTCCGTCATCTCGGCTTCAAGAACCTCCTGCACGACACTCTGCAATGCCTGGCGAAAGCCGTCCTCATCCGACAACAGCAACG